>DASYXS010000118.1:0-26283 GCA_035934535.1 bacterium | reverse complement strand
GGCGGCCCCGGGTCCCGCGGCCGCCGCGAGACACGCGCCGGCAAGCAGCGCGGCGGCCCAGTCCCGCGGCGCGAGGCGTCGCCCCGTCCGCGCGGTCAGGGCGTGGGCACTCCGAGGTTCACGCGCGGGGCCTGCTGGGCGCCGGGCTGGGCCTGGAAATACGGCCGCGGCTGGAAACCGAAGCTCGCCGCGATGAGCGTCGTCGGGAAGGACTGCAGGGCGGTGTCGTACCCCTGCACGGCCGCGTTGTATTGGCGGCGCGCGTAGGCGAGCTGGTTTTCCGTCCCCGCGAGTTCCCGCATCAGCGACTGCACCGTCTCGTTGCTGCGGAGGACGGGATAATTCTCGACGATGACGAGCAGGCGGCCCAGGGCGCTCTGTAAATTATTGGCCGCGTCGATCCGCTGGGGGGTACCGGGCTGGGTGCCCGCGTACTGCGTCCGCGCGCGCGCCAGCGCTTCGAACACCGTGCGCTCCTGGGCGAGCACGGCGCGCGTCGATTCGACGAGGTTCGGAATAAGGTCGAAGCGGCGCTGCAGCTGCGTCTCGACGTCGGCCTGCGCCGCGTCCACCTGCTGGCGCAGCTGCACGAGATGGTTGTACGTGCCGGCGACGGACGATACCGCGACGGCCCCAATCAGCACGACGACGAGCACCGCGATCAGCGCGGCACGCATGACACGTCCCCCCATACCCGCGCGCTCGCACTCGCCTTCGGCGGGCCATCCTCAGTATACGAGCGGGATCAAGCGGTGGGGATGAACGGCGAACGGCCCCTCCTCGCGGAGGGACCGTCCGATCGCGGCGCCGGCCGACCGTGCCCCGGCCGCCGGCGATTCCGGTCTCAGGCCGCCCGCGCGGCCGGCATGACAAACCCGTTCGTCGGCGTGATTCCGAGCTGAGTGTTGAGGATCTCGATCGCGCGGTCCAGCTGGTTGTCGCGGCCTTCGTCCATCGCCTGCGACGTCAGCGCCTCCGGGGTGTCCGGCGTGACGCCCTGGCCCTCCAGCCGCGTGCCCTTGCCTGTGAACACGCGGGCGACGGTCACGCTCATTCCGGCGCCCTCCGGCAGATCGATCGTGATGCCGATCTCCACCGCGCCGGCCGTCTTCGTCCCCTCGACCACGCCCCGGCCCGCTTCCTGGACCGCGGCCGAGAGCAGTTCCGCCGCAGACGCCGTGCCCTCGTCCACCAGCACGACGATCGGCACGCTGGCCGGCACGATGGGTTGGCTCGGCGTCTGCATCACGATGCTGCGGCCGGTCCGGGTGCGCATCTGCAGCACCGGCGATCCCTCCGGCAGGATCGCCGCCGAGACCTCCCGCAGCTCGCTCACCAGCCCGCCCGGGTTGCCCCGCAGATCCAGCACCAGCGCGCGCATCCCGCCGGCGCGCAAATCTTCCATCGCGTTCCGGATGCTGTTGCCGACACCTGGCACGAACTCGAAGAGGCGAACGTATCCGATCTCACCCGGCAGCATGCGGTCGGTCACCGTCGGCACGTGGATCGGTCCGCGCACGATCGGCACGTCGACCGGATCCGTCACGCCCGCGCGGAGGACCGTCAGCGTCACGCGGCTGCCGGCATCGCCGCGGATCATCTTCGACACTTCGTCGTCGGCCAGGCCGCTTGTGGCGTGACCGTCGACAGCCACGACCCGGTCGAACACGTGGATCCCGGCCTGCTCGGCGGGGCCGCCGGGATAGATCTCGTTGATGTAATACTGTCCGTCACGGTGGAGGAGCACGATGCCCACCCCGGTGAACGCGGCCTGCCCGGCCTCCCGGCGCTTGATCTCCTGATACAGCGATGGCGGGACGAACCCGGTGTGCGAATCGTGAAGGCTCTGGAGCATTCCCGCTGTGGCGGCGTAGGCCAGATCCGTCTCGGCGACCCGTCCGGCCGCGCCGGCCGTGATCGCGGCGAACCGCTGCGTGAAGAGGAACGAGGCCTGGTTCTCCGTCACGGTGTCCGGGATCGGCTCGCCCGCCTCGGCGCCCGCCTTCTTTGCCGCCGCGGTCAGCGCAGCGTTGAGCAGGGGGGCCGCGATGAGCTGGTCGACGTAGTTCTTC
This sequence comes from bacterium, assembly GCA_035934535.1. Classification (GTDB taxonomy): domain Bacteria; phylum Sysuimicrobiota; class Sysuimicrobiia; order Sysuimicrobiales; family Segetimicrobiaceae; genus DASSJF01. The sequence continues at coordinate 24,211 of DASYXS010000118.1, read as the reverse complement.
TGCAGTGTCTTGAGGGCCGCCAGAACGAACGGGGCGGATGCCGCGTCGGCGCGAGGCATGACGGGTGCTGCGAGGACGGCGACCAGTACGGCGGCGAGTGCGAACGAGGCGATGCGGACGCGCAAGGACATCAGGTCCTCTCCCCCCAGGGGCACGAGAGTTGCGCGGAGTGCCCCCAAAGTGTTCGCTATAATATCACGGACTCCCCGCGGAATGTATCGTGTCAGGAACCGATATCCGCGGCCCGAACCTGCACCGGATCGCCCGGGGTGGCGGCCAGGGCCTCCGCCGCACGGCCGCGATTGAGGGCGATCTCCACGAGGCCGTCACTGCCCTTCACAATTACCACGCCGCCCGGCGCGACGTCCCCGAACGTACGTGCGATCTTACCGCGAAGGGCCTTGGCCCCGACCTCGACCACGGCGGGCCCCTCAGCCAATCCCGCAAGCAGGTGGCCCGGGATCGTCGTGACGAGATTTCCGAATGGGTCGACCCACAGCACGGCGCCGCGCAGGGTCGAGCCGTCCCATCCACCCTCTTCGATCGTGAGGTCGACGTAATCGGGCGCCGGAGCGCCCACGACGTCGACCGCGGCGCCCGCGGCGAGATGCGCCGCGACCGGGGCGAAAACGTCCCGTCCGTGAAACGTCGCCGACACCGGGTAGTGCCAGTACGCCCGGTTCGTCAGCCGGTAAACCTTCGGCCGTCCCAGCCGCCTCGCGGCGGGCAACAGCAGCCCGTTGTCGGGTCCGACAAACATATGCCCACCGGACGCGACGGCGAGCGGGGCCCGCGCCGTGCCGACCGCCGGATCGACCACCGCGCAGTGAACGGTCCCCGAGGGGCAGACGGGAACCACAGACCAGAGAAGGTACGCGCCGGCGCGGACGGCGTGGCGGGGCACCGCGTGCGAGATATCGAGGAAGCGGGCGTCACAGATGGCGGACGCCACCGCTTTCATCGCCGCGGGGTACGGCGAGTCGAGGCCGAAATCAGAGAGAAACGTCAGCAGGCGCATCATCCGCTCCGCAGAACGCCACGATCGTCTCCGCGAAGATCTGGGCGCAGGCGGTCACGGACGGCAGGTCGACGTACTCGACCGCCGCGTGCGCGCCGTCGCCGGCCGGGCCGAAGACGACCGTCGGCATCTCATGTTGAGCGAGAATGGCGGCGTCGCACCAGTACGCCACGCCGATGTGGGCCGGGCTCTGCCCGGTGACGTGCCGGCACGCGCCGTCGAGCGCCTGGACGATCGGCGCGTTTCGGTCCACCTCGAGCCCCGGCCGGCTGCCCGTGATCTCGACCGTCGCATGAAACGCGGGGTCCGCCGCGCGCAGGCCGTCAATGATTGCGGCCAGCTCACGCCGGACGCCGTCTGGGGCCTCGCCCGGCAGCGTCCGGCGCTCCACGTCCAAGGTGCAGGCCGGTGGATACGTGCTGAGCCCCTCGCCGCCCTCGATCAGCGACGCGTGGACGGACGGGCGTCCGACCAGGGGGTGCGGGGCACGAGGCAGGACCTCCCGGTCAAGCCGGTCAATCGCGGCCAGCACCCGGCCCATGTGCGCGATGGCGTCCACGCCGGCCACCGGATCGCTGCCGTGCGCCGCGCGCCCCTCCGTGCGGATCCGCGCCCACACGAATCCCTTGTGCGCGAGACAGGTACGCATGGCGGTGGGTTCGGTCACGATGGCCGCATCGGCGCGGTAACGGCGGGCAACCGCCTCGGTGCCGGCGCTCAGGTACTCTTCATCGATCACGAACGTCAGGATCACGTCGCCGAGCGGGGCAACGCACGCATCGCGCAGCGCGGCGACGGCGCCGACCATCGCGGCGAGGCTCGCCTTCATGTCGTACGCCCCGCGGCCGTAGAGGCGCTCGCCGCGGCGCGCGGGCGAGAACGGCCGCTCCATGCCGGCCGCGCCGACCGTGTCAGTGTGGCCGTTCAGCAAGAGGGACCGGCCGCGGCGCGGGTCGCGGCCGCGCAGCACCGCGACCACGTTGGGGCGCCCGGGCAGCGCATCCTCGACGGTCACCTCGAGATCCAGCGGGCGGCACGCCGAGGCCAGCACACCCGCGATCTCGGCTTCGCCCCCGCCGCCCGGGACCAGCACGGGATTGACCGACGGAACGGCGACGAGCCGCTCGAGCAGGCCGGTCACCGCCTCGGGACGGACGCGCGGGTGCGCCGGCCGGGCCATGCTAGCGCTGGCAGCGCGGGCAGAAGAAGGTCGGCCGTCCGTGAAACCGTCTGTCGCGGACGGTCCCGCCGCAGCCGCGGCAGCGTTCGCCTGCCCGGCCGTACACCGCGAGACGCGCGCGCCCCGGACGGCCGAGCGCGTCGTGAAACCCCGGCTCCCCGCCCGCGGCAACAGCGGCACGCAGCGTGTGCCGGACGGTTCGATAGAGCCGCCGCGCCTCCGGCGGCGAGAGCGCTTCGACGGCCCGGTCGGGGCGGATGCGGGCCCGAAACAGGATCTCGTGCGCCCACAGGTTGCCGACGCCCGCGATCCGCGCCTGGTTGCAGAGCGCGTCCTTGAGGCTGCCGCGCGGGCCGAGCGCGGCGAGGAACGCCTCGAAGGTACAGCCCCGCGAGAGGGGATCGAGGCCGGGCTCGGCCGCCTCGTCCGCTCGCCCGGGCTTCAGCAGATGAAACGTGCTGAGTTGGAGCTCGCGAAACTCGAGTGCCCCGCCGCCGGCGAACCCGAAGACTACCGCGGCCGCCGGGCCGGGCGCGGTCCCGTCCCGCCGGAAGCGCGCGACCCCCCAGAGCATATAGTGGAAGACGAGCACCCACGAATCGACGGAAAATCGCAGCGCCTTGCCCTGCCTCGCGATCCCCCCGATCGTGCGCCCTCGAAGCGCACGGGCGAAGCCCCGGGCGGAATGCGTTCGCAGCACCGTCGGACGCCGGACGATCACCCGCGCAATCGTCTTGCCGGCGACTGTCCGGACGAGCGACCGCCGCGCGGCTTCGACCTCCGGCAGCTCAGGCACGGCGCACCTGCTCGACGGCCATATCGAGGGCGCGGGCCACCTCGGCCGGCGGCACCGTGCCCTGGGCGGCCTCCGGGGTGCCGCCGCCGCGTCCGCCGACCGAGCGTGCCGCCGCGGTCAGGACCGCGGCCATGTCCGCCGCCACGCCCGACGACCGGACGAAATACAACCGGCCGGTCTCCACCACCCCGGCGAGCGCAACGCAGGGCTCGCGCGATGTCAGTTCTCTCAGCAGCAGGCGCACCTCGTCCTGGTCGCGCTGCGGGAACTCGAGCCGCAGCACCTTTGGACCGTCCGCCGCCGGGAGCGCGGCGAGACGCTCCCCCGCTTCATAGGCCAAGAGACGCCGGAGCGAAGCGGCCAAGACCCGTTCGCGGTCCTCGACGCGGGCGGCGAGCCGTCCGAGCGCCTCCGACAACTCGCGGTCCCCAACGGTCAGGCGTCCGCTCCACTCCGAGACGAGCGCGTGCTTCCAGCGATAGTCGCGAAGCGCGCGCCATCCGGACAGAAACTCGACCCGCAGGTGCCCCCTCGCGCGCTCCCACCGGCGCAGCAGTACGGGGCCGAGCTCTCCCGTGGTCTTGACGTGCGTGCCGCCGCAGGCGGACCGGTCGAGGCCCTCGATCTCCACGACCCGTAGCATGCCGGAGCGCTTTGCCGGACGCCTGAGCCCGATCCGCTCCGCCTCGCCGGTGTCGACGAACCGGACGGCGACGGGGCGGTTGTCGTAGACGGCCTGGGCGACCGCGTCCTCGACGGCGCGGGCCTCCTCCGGGGAGAGGACCGCGCGCTCGAAGTCGATCGTCGACGAGTCGCCGAGGTGCACCGCGACGGTCTCCGCGCGGAGCTGCTGGAGAAAGGCGGCGGACACGAGATGCTGCGCGGTATGCTGCTGCATGTGGTCGAACCGCCGGTCCCAGTCGATTTCGGCTTCGACTTCCACGCCGACGCCGGGCGGCGTGCTGCCGGGCTCGAGCACGTGGATCACGTGCTCGTCCGCGTCGACGGCGTCGACGACCGAAATCCCGGCGAGCGTGCCGGTGTCGTGGGGCTGGCCGCCCGAGGTGGGATAGAAGACCGTCCGGTCGAGGACCACGCCGGCGCGCCCTCCCGCCGCCGGCACGACCGCGAGGACGCCGGCGAGAAGCGTCCGCCGGTAGGCATCGGTGTAGTAGAGGCGCTCAGTAGCCGCGGTCCCCGGCGGGACCGGCGATTCCCGGCCTGTGCTAGAATACATACGTGCTGATCCTCGTCACGCTCATCTCGGATGCGGCGCAGCTGCTCGCGCTGCTCATCATCGTACGCGCCCTGCTGACGTGGATCCCGTCGGTCGACTACGGGCATCCCGTGATCCGTGCCATCGTCCGCGTTACGGATCCTGTGCTGCTGCCGATCCGCCGTCTCGTCCCGCCGCTCGGCGGGATCGACGTGACGCCGATCGCGGCGCTGCTGCTGATCCAGGTGGCGCGCTACCTGCTGATCAACATCGTGGTCGCCGCCTTCGGCGGCGGCTGATCAGGCCGTCGACATCACCTTGGCGCGCCGCCGCCGCACGGGCCGGCGGCGGCGGGGCCGGTGGTTCATCAAATTCTCCGGCAGGTTCTCTTCCCACGTGATCATGCTGTGGAAAAAGACCTTGTCGCCCTCCTCGAGGCCGCGGGTCACCTCGGTGATGTGCATGTTGGTCGCCCCGAACGCTTTGAGCGCGTGCTGAACGGCGGCCTCGGGCTTGGCGCGGTCGCCGCAGGTGAAGATGTCGAGGGCCACGTAGCCGACCTCCGGCCAGGTGTGCACCGAGAGATGCGACTCTGAAATCACGACGACCCCGCTGACGCCCATCGGCCGGAAGCGGTGAAACGAGATCGCCCAAATCTGGACGTCGGCGACCTCGGCGGCCCGGACCAGGGCCTGTTCGACCTGCTCCACCCGGCTGATCACGTCGGGGTTGCAGCCCGAGCCTTCCACGATGTAGTGGTGCCCGACCGTGTCCACCGGTCATCCCTCCCGGGCAGCGATGCGCGCGCGCGAACGCGCGCTCACACGAACCGTCTGATGACCGCGATCAGGCCCGTGCTGATCAACGTCACGAGAAACGCGCTGACCAGCACCCCCACCGCCAGCGCGGCGATCGCCTGGCGGCGCGGCAGCCCGAAGGTCCACGCGAGCACCGCGCCGGAGTACACGCCGGGCCCGGGCAGCGGCAGGCTCACGTAGATCCCGACGCCGACGACGCCCCACCGGTCCACGTATTTTCGTCCGCGGTGGCGGACTTCCTGGATGAGCCGCCGCACCAGCGCCGACCGCGAGAGAAACCGCTCGTAGAACAGATCCAGCCCAAGGAACGCCGGCAGGATCACCGTCCAGCTGGCCAGCACCGCGGCGCCGAAGGCGACCGCGGGCGGCAGTCCTTTGGTGATGCCGTATGGAATCGCCAGCCGCAGCTCGACCCACGGGACGAGAGAGAGCACCATCACGTGGACGAACCTAATGAGCATCGGATCCGGCCCGCAGCGCGGCCACCCGCTCTTTCCGCGCGCGCGTCCGCATCCCCCCGGCGAGCCACAGGCGCCGCGCATCGCCGTCCGGCTGGGGCAGCGGCGGCATCGGCGCCGGCCGGTCCGCATGATCGACGTGCACCATCGTGAGGAACGCGGTGCAGGTGTGGTACCGTTCGCCGCCGACCTGCTCGCCGTCCACGCGCACGCCGATCTCGGCGGACGTTCTCGACACGAACGTCACCGCCGCGGCGACGTCGGCGATCTGGCCGACGCGGAGGGGGTGGTAGAAGTACACCGTGTCGAGCGACGCCGTCACGACCGGGCCGCGCGCGTACCGGGCGGCCGTGATCGCCGCCGCCTCGTCGAGCAGCGTCAGCACCTTCCCGCCGAACATCAGCGTCCCGCTGAACGCGTCGTCGGGCGTCACCAGATGGGCGAGGTGCGTCCGTGACGCGCCGCCGGCCGGCTCTCGTGACATCGACGCGTGGGAATCGGCGCCCTGCGTCTGCATTCGCGCGACCCGCGCGGCCTTGCGCGCGGCGGCCGCCTCGTGGACCGCCGCCTCGGCGCTCGATGCGGGCGTGACCGCCACCCCGACCGGCCGCGGCCGCTCGCGGTCGTCGAGCGCGATGAACGCCAGGTGCGACGACGTCGTCCGCGCGGGGGCGGACCGTCCGGGCGCCTCGGACTGCACGACCACGCCGACTTCCATCGAGGACCGCCCGACGTACTCCACCTGGGCGTCGATCGTGACGATCTCGCCGACGTGCACGGGCGTCAGGAAATCGAGGTCGTCCATCGCGCCCAGGACGACGAGCCCATGGGCGAACCGCGACGCGGCCAGCGTACCGGCCGTGGCGATCCAGGACATCATGCGCCCGCCGTACAGCGTGCCGTGGGGGTTGGCGTGCTCCGGAAAGACGAGTTGCACCATCTGGAAGCGCGTCTCCGCGATGGTCGGCACAGGCTGTATGGTACCATAGGAGCGCCGATGACGCTTCGCTATGCGCTGAGCCGCCTCGAACGGGCCGACGCGCGCCGCGCGTTTGGCCGCACCTGGCTGTGGGTCTGCCTGGCCGGCGCCGCCGCGACGCTCGCGGCGGACGGCGGCCGCGACGTCTTTCTTGTCCTGGTCGGATGGATCGTGTGCGTCTTCGCGCCGGTCCGGATCGCCGTCGAGACGCTGCAGACGATCGGCCCGCGGTGGAAGCGCTTGCTGCAGCAGCGGCTGCTCGAACGGACGGATCGCTACACCTCGCCGGAAGACATCACCCTCATGGTCGAGCGGTTCGTCGCCCAGGACGTGCAGGTACCGCGGCTCGCGCCCCGCGACCTCGCGCCGAAGGTCATCACCGCCGCGTCGAGCGTGTGCGGTGTCATGATGCGGAGCGGTACCTCGGGCCTGCTCCACGCCGCCGTCCGCTCCGCCTCGCTGCTCGACCGATGGGTCGGCGCGATCGCCGCCGGCGAACGCCTGCCTCCCGTTCCGGCGTCCGCCGGCGCCGCCTCGAACGGGGCGGCGCCCTCGGCACTGTGGGACGCCGGCGCCAGCGTCCAGGACCAGTGGGGCACCCTCCGCGCGCTCGCGGGCCTCGCCGCCCTTACCAAGGTGCTCGTCGATGTCTACGAGGACAGCGCGGGCCTCGCGCTCGAGGGCGGCGCCGCGATCCGCACGGAAGCCGACGCCGCGATGGACTACGTGGACCAAATCGGGCTCCGCCTCGAGGGCCCGCCGTGGGAAGACGTGCCCGGTGTGCCGCAGGCGGCACTGCCGCCCGACACCGCCGCGCGCCTCGCCGAGACGTGGCTCGTGTTCTTCGCGGGACCGCTGCCGGCCCCGCGCCGGCTCGCCGCCTTCGTCGACTCCGTCACCGCGCAGGGGATGCACAAAGACACGTGACCGCGGATCCTCTTCCCTCGCCGAGTACGGCCGGGAGGCGCCTGCCGCGGCGTGCCGTGCTGCGGGCCGTGCTGGCGGCGGCCGCCGCCGGCACGGCCGCACGATCTCGTCCCGCGCGGGCGGCCGGCACATCCCGGTGGTGGAGCAGCCTCGTGTGGGCCGTGTTCGAAAACCGCGCGTTCTCCGAAGTGTCCGGCCTCGCCTCGCATCGGCGCCTGGCCCGGGAAGGTGCGGTGCTCAACCGCTACTTCGCGGTGTCCCACCCGTCGGGGCCCAACTATCGGGCCATGGCCTCGGGCGAGGTGTGGGGCACGGCCGAGGTCATCGACACGTTCCATCCCACGGTCGCAAGCCTCGGCGCGGCCGCCGCGCCGCGGGTTCCCGCGTACGTCTACCACCTGGCCGGAACCATCGCGCGCAAGCACAACCCACTCGTCGACCTCCACGCGCCGATCGCCCGCACCCGCGTGGGCCTCGACGCGCTGCGCGCCAATCTCGACGGCGGCCCGGCGGGCCTGCCGGAGCGCTGCCTCGTCTACGCCGGCTGGGACGACGACAACGACATGCACAACGGCCATCCCGAGCGAGCGGACGCCAATCTCAGCGCGCTGCTCGACACGCTGGCCGCGTCCCCGTGGTTCACGACGCCGGACGCGAACGGCCGGTACCCCGCCTTCTTTTTCTGCTACGACGAGGACGACTTCAAGGCCGACAACCGCGTGTTCGCCGCATTCTGGGGGCGCGGCGTCCGGCGAGGGGCCGCGTCCGCGGTCCGGCACAGCCACTACGGGTTCTGCCGCACGATCACCGACAACTGGAGCCTTCCCGCGCTTGGGAGGGCGGCGCGCGAGGCGCCGATCGCCGAGGTCTGGAGCTGAGCGCAGGCGGCGACCGCCGTCTGCGCTGGAGGAGTTGTGGGGCGTCCGGCGTACTAGCACCGCGGGGTCGTCCGGCCCTCCGGACGTCTCCGCGCCGGACGCGCTTAGACGCCGTACTCGTTGCAGCATTCGACGCCGCATTATCGGGGGCAGGTCATCGGACATCACAGCCGGCGCCGCGGCCTTCTCGTCTCCGTCCTCCTGTCTCTCGCCGCGCTCGGCATCGGCGTGTCTCCTACGCCGGCGCAGCCCGTTCCGCTGCGGATCCTCGCGAACGGCGAAGAGCTCGCGCCCGCGAGCGACGCGATCGTGCAGGACGGCGTCGTCATGGCGCCGCTTGCGGGACTCTTCGAGCCGCTCGGCATCCGCGCGGCGTGGGACGGCCGCGCGCGCATCCTGACGCTCCAAAGTCCGGCCGGCGACGAGATGGAGCTGCGCGCGGACGACCCGTACGCCACCGTGAACGGGGAACGCCGCCCCATTCCGGTGCCGCTCGTGGCCGTCCTGGGCCGCGTGCTCGTGCCGGCGCAGTGGGTCTTCGATACCTTGGGCGACGTAACGATCTACGACGCCGGACGGCGCACGCTGTTCATCAACGGGCAGATCACGGCCGTCTCCTGGCGCGCGACGGACGCCGGCCTCGAAGTGACGCTCGAGGCCACCGCGCCGCTGCATCCCCGCATCGCGACGCTCCACGCGCCCGATCGTCTGGTCGTCGACGTTCCCGGCGCGGTGGCCCGCACGCCGCAACCGTTGACCGACGTCCACGAAGGATCGGTGCAGACGATCCGCATGGGCCAGACGGCGGGCGGCGCGCGCATCGTCTTCGATCTGACCGGGCCGGCGCGCTACCGCGTCCTGTCCACTCCGGCGGACCGCCGCGTCGTGATCGCCCTCGGCGGCGGCCCCGCCCCGGCGGCGATCCCGCCGGGCACGTCCGGGCGCAAGCTGCTCGATGTGGCGTACGAGCCGGCGGACGGCGGCGGCCGGGTCGTCATCACGGCGACGCAGCCCATCCGGGCGGCGGAGCATGTGCTCCGCCGCCCGGACCGAATCGTCCTCGACGTCGCTGACGCCGTCTTCATCCCGGTCCAGAAGGCCCTCGACGTCAACGACGGCCTGGTCGTCCAGGTCCGCGCCGCGCAATTCCACAAAGATCCCAACATCGTCCGGATCGTCGTCGAGCTGAGCCGGCCCGCGCCCTACGCGGTGCATCCCGGCGCCGATCCGTCGCAGCTCGTGATCGATCTCGGCGGCGCCGCGCAGCCGCCGCCGGCCGGCGGCCGCGGACCGCTGGTGGTGGCGATCGACGCCGGCCACGGCGGGAGCGATCCGGGCGCGATCGGCCCGTCCGGCGTGCGCGAGAAGGACGTGGTGCTGGCGATCGCACAGGATCTGCGCACTCTGCTCGTCCGGCAGCGTATCGATGTGGTCATGGTGCGGGACGCGGACGTCTTCGTCCCGTTGGAAGACCGCGCGCGCATCGCGGCGCGCGGCGGCGCGACCGTCTTCGTCAGCATCCACGCCAACGCCGCGGTCGACGCGAATGCGAACGGCACGCAGGTCTTCTACCTCACGCCGCAGAGCGCGCCGCTCGCCTCGGCCATCGCCGGCGAGATCAGCCGCGCCGCGGGCGTCGGCTCGCGCGGCATCGCGGTGGCCCGGTTCGCGGTACTCGTCGGCAACCCGCATATCGCGGCCGTGCTCGTGGAAACGGCGTTCGTGACCAACCCGCGCGAGGAGCAGTTGCTGCGCGATCCGGCGGGACAGCAGATGGTCGCGCAGGGCATTCTGAACGGGCTGCAGCGATTTGCGGCGGCCCCCCCGGCGGTGCAGCCCTGATGGCCCCGAGAGGCACGCGCGGCGGTAGAACGCGGGGCGGCTCCAACGGCCGGTCCCGGCGCGGCATCCCGGCGTTTGCGCTGGGGATGCTGGCCGGCGCCGGCATCGTGCTCGGCCTGCTGGCCGGCTGGCATGGGCGTCCGGTTCCGCCGGCTCCGCCCGCCCTGCCCCGCGCGTCGCACACGGCGCCGCCGGTGCCGGCGCGTCCCCGTCCCGCCCCGCCGGCCGCGCCGGCGCCCCGCGCCGGCGCCCCGCGGCTGCCGCGCGACAACCCCGAAGGATCGCAGAGTCCCGTCGTCGCTCCCGGGCCGGCCGCATCACCGGAGACATCCGCACATCCGCGGGTCGCCGTCATCTTCGACGACGCGGGCTACAGCCTGCGCGCCGCGCGCGAGGTGATGGCCCTGCCCCGTCCGGTCACGATTTCGGTGCTGCCGGGACTGCCGTACTCCACTCCGATCGCCGAGGAAGCGGCGGGCCGGGGGGTCCAGGTGATTCTCCATCTGCCCGTCCAGCCGGACAACGCCGCGCTCGACCTCGGGCCCGGCGGCATCACGGTGGACATGACCGCCGACGCGATCGCGCGGACCGTCGCGTCGGACTTTGCCTCGGTGCCCGGAGCGGTCGGCACGAACAACCACATGGGCTCCCGCGGAACCGCCGATCCGCGCGTGATGCGCGCGATCCTCGGCGTCGTCAAGACGCGCCGGCTGTTCTTCGTCGACAGCCTGACCTCGCCGCGGTCCGTCGCCGTGGACACCGCGCGCGCGATGGGCGTGCCGACGGCCGTGCGGGCCGTCTTTCTCGACAACCAGGACGACAATACATACGTCCGCGCGCAGTTCCATGCGCTGATCCGCGTCGCGCAGACCCGCGGACAGGCGATCGCGATCGGCCACGTCGGCAAGGTGACGGCGCGCGTGCTGCGGGAGATGCTGCCGGAGTTCGACGAAGCGGGCATCCGGTTCGTCCCGGTGTCGGCCCTCGTGCGCTGAGGTTGTTTGTTACAATAGGCGAAGTGTCAACACCGCGGAGGCCATCATGCGTGTGACGCTCGCCGAGACCGCTCCCGCCGCCACCGCCTGCGATCTGCTGGCGCTGGCCGTGTCCGAACCCGGCACGCTCGGCGGGGAAGCCGCCGCGGTGGACAAGCACCTCGGCGGACGGCTGGCGGAAGCGGCCCGCGCCGACGGCTTCACGGGGAAACCCGGCCGCACGCTGCTGCTCCACGCCCTCGACGCGCCGTTCCGGCGCGTGCTCCTCGTCGGGATCGGCCGCCGCCGGGATGCGGAAACCGTGCGCCGGTTCGCGGCCGCGGCCGCGCGCCAGGCCGGCGGCGTGCAGGCCAAGCGGGTCGCGATCGCGGCGGCCCTCGACGACGCCGCGGGCGGACCGGCCGTCTCCCCGGCCGAGTACGTTCGCGCCGCCGCCGAAGGGGCCGGCCTCGCCGCCTACCGGTTCGACCGGTACCGCAGCGCCGACGAGCCCGCGCTCGACGAAGCCGTCGTGCTGGCGCGCGGAGACCGCGGCGCCCTGACACGCGCGCTCCGTCAGGCCGAAGTCGCCGTGGCCGCGACGTGCCGAGCCCGGGACCTCGTCAACGAGCCCGCCAACGTCGTCACACCGACCGCGCTCGCCGACCTTGCGCGCGAGATCGCCGCGCGCGACGGCCTGGGCTGCCGCGTGACCGACCTCGACGAAGCGCGGGCGATGGGCATGGGCCTGTTCGCCGCGGTCGCGGCCGGCAGCGAGCAGCCGCCGAAGTTCGTCGTGCTGGACTATCGCCCGGGCGGCGGCGCCGCGGGCGCCTCACGCACCGTCGCGCTGGCCGGCAAAGGCGTCACGTTCGACACGGGCGGGTACTCGATCAAGACGGCCGGCGGGATGATGACCATGAAGGGCGACATGGCCGGCGCCGCCGCCGTGCTGGCCACCATGGGCGCGCTCACGGACCTCGCGGTGCCGGTGCGGGTGCTCGGCATCGTGGCGGCGACCGAGAACATGATCAGCGGGCGCGCGACCCGCCCCGGCGACGTCGTCCGCGCCCTGGGCGGCAAGACCGTGGAGATCAACAACACGGACGCCGAAGGCCGGCTCGTCCTCGGCGACGCGGTCGCCTTTGCCGCGCGCGAAGGCGCCGCCGAGATCATCGATCTCGCGACGCTCACCGGCTCCTGCGTGATCGCCCTCGGCGACCACACCGCGGGGCTGATGAGCAACGATCAGCCGCTGGCCGACCGCCTGCTGGCCGCGGCGAAGCTCTCCGGCGAGCAGCTGTGGCAGCTGCCGATGTACGACGAATTCGCCGAGGCGATGCGCAGCGACATCGCCGACCTCAAGAACTCCGCCGGGCGCGAAGCCGGCGCGGAGCGCGGCGCCGCCTTCATCGGCGCGTTTGCCGGGACAACGTCCTGGGCGCATCTCGACATCGCCGGTCCCGCGTTCGCGGAGGACCGCAAGGGACCGCCCTACGTGCCGCTCGGCGGGACCGGCTACGGCGTGCGCACGCTGCTGCGCTACTTGGAGTCCGGCGAGGCCAAATAGGCGCCGCCGTACAGGCCGCCCGCGAGGGCCCCGCCGATCAGCGGGCCGATCCAGTACACCAGCTGATTCGTCCACACGCCGGAGACGAGCGCCGGCCCGAAGGCGCGCGCCGGATTCATCGCCGCGCCCGTCAGCGCCCCGAACGCCAGAATGTCCATGGTGATCGTGAGGCCGATCGCGAGGCCGCCGAGGCGCGGCGCCGCGGGGTGCACGGCCGTGCCGAAGACCACCGTCACCAGAAAGAACGTGCCGATCGCCTCGAGCAGGATGCCGGCCGCGACGGACACATCGGGCGCGAGCAGCGGCGTGCCGAGACTCACGGCGACGGCCGGGCCGTGCGGATACGCCGCCCACAGCGCCAGGCCGCCGAGCGTGGCGCCGGCGAGTTGGGCGGCCACATACGCGATCGCCCGGGCCGCCGGGATTCGTCCGGCGACGAGGAATCCGCAGGTCACCGCCGGATTGAAATGGCCGCCCGAAACGACGCCGAGCGCCGACACCATGACGCCGATCGCGAGTCCGTGGGCCAGCGCGATGCCCAACACACCGACGCCGCCGTGGGTGATTTGATTGGCGATGATAGCGCCGGCACCGGCGAAGATCAGCGTAAACGTCCCGATTACCTCAGCGAGCAACGGCTTCCACGCCGGCTGTGCCTCCGCCATACTCACCTCCACACATTCGCGGCGTCTTGTCTTTGCGCCGCACCGGCCGGCATCCTCTTGCCGCCCGCCGCCGCCCGCCCGTCCGGCCGTGCTAGACTGGGGCGCGTGAGGCACACGACCCGCACGCGGGAAGACCTGCGGCTCCTGCTCGAGGTCGCCGCCGGACGCCGCCCGGCCGACATCTACCTCGAGGGCGCGCGTCTCTTGAACGTGTACAGCGGCGAAGTGTATCCCGCCAACGTCGCGCTCGCGCGCGACCGCATCGCCTACGTCGGACTCGACCGCGGCATGGTCGGCCGGGGCACGCAGGTGCTGTCGTACGCGGGGAAGGTACTGGCGCCGGGGTACATCGATCCGCACACCCACATCACGGGAATGGCCACGCCGGTCGAGTTCGCCCGCGAGGTCCTCCGCACCGGCACGACCACGTTGGTCGCGGACGCGATGCAGTTGATGCTCCAAACCCCGCCCGATCGCCTCGGGCCGCTCCTCGAGACGCTGGCGGCCATGCCGGTTCGCGTCTTCTGGGCGATCCGTCTGCACGCGCCTTCGCACCTGCCGGACGAAGGCGCCTTCTCATTCGAGCGCGTGCGCGCGCTCCTCGATCTCGACGCGGTGCGAACGGTGGGCGAAGTCACGCGGTGGCCCGCCGTGTACTACGGCGACGACGACCTGATTCGGAAGATCGCCGCCGCGCTCGACGCCGGGCGGCGCGTGGACGGGCACGCGCCCGGCGCCTCCTACGACCGTCTCGCGGCGCTTGCCGCGGCCGGCTGGTCCTCCGACCATGAGGGGATCACCGCGACCGAGGTCACGAACCGCCTCCGCGCCGGCCTGTATACGATGCTGCGGCATTCGTCGCTGCGACCGGACGTCCCGGCGCTCGCGGAGGCGATCACACCGGAGCGCGCGCGGTCCGGCCGGCTCATGCTGACCGCGGACGGCCCGGAAGCCGCGACGATCGCGCGCGAAGGCTACCTCGACCATGTGATCCGGCAGGCGATCGCCGCCGGCATCGAGCCGGTGCTCGCCTACCAGATGGCGACGCTGGCGCCGGCCGCGTATCTGGGACTCGACGAGGATCTCGGCGGCATCGCCGCCGGCCGTCGCGCCAACATCGTCGTGCTCGACGATCTCCGCGAACCCCGGCCGTCGAGCGTGTTCGCGGACGGGCGCATCGCGGCGCAGAACGGCGTCTCGACCGCGACGTTCCCGGAGATCGACTGGTCGGAGGTCGTTCCGCGGCGCTTCGCGCCGGAATGGGATCCCGCGCCGGCGCTGTTCGAGATGCCGGCGGCGCCGGCCGGCGGCGGGGCGTCGTTTCCGGCGATCGTCCTCGAGAACAGCGTGATCACGCGGCGGAGGGACGTCGCAGTGACGGTGCGGGACGGTCGCCTGGAGCTGCCGCCTTCCATCGTGCGCCTCGCCCTTGTCGATCCGCGCGGCCGGTGGATCGTCCGCGCCGCGCTGGGCAACTTCGTCGAGCGCCTCGGCGGGCTCGCCTCCACCTTCAACGTCACCGCGCACCTGACCGTGCTGGGACAGCACAGCGGAGACATGGCCCGCGCCGCGCGCCGGGTGCTGGAGCTCGGCGGCGGCATCGTCGCCGTCGAGGACGGCCGGACCGTGCTGGAGCTCCCGCTGCCGATCGGCGGCATCATGGCCCCGGACCGGCTGCCGGTGATCGCGGAGCGGGCGGCGGCGCTGTACGCGTTCCTCCGCGCGCGCGGCTACCCGCACACGGATCCGCACTACACGCTGCTGTTCCTGCCGCTCGACTCGCTCCCGGATCTACGCATCACCTACCGCGGGGTGTGGGACGTGCGGCGGAGCCGCGTGCTCGTCCCCCGCGAGGATCTCTAAGCGCCGGGCTGTGAGCGGTCGCTCATATGCCGAACCGTTTCGCCACATCTAGGAAGACCAGGGCGACGCGCGGATCGAACTGCGTTCCGGCGCACCGCCGGATCTCCGCCATGGCGGCGTCGGGCGTGGCGGCGGGCTTGTACGGCCGCGTCTCCGTCATCGCGCCGTAGGCGTCCACCACCGCAAGGATGCGGGCCCCGAAGGGGATTCTCTCTCCCCGCAGGGCGTCGGGGTACCCCTCTCCATCCCAGCGCTCCTGGTGATGGCGGACGATCTTCGCGACGCCGTGCATCCGTTTCACTGTTTTCAGAATCTCTTCGCCGATGACGGGATGCCGCCGCATTTGCTCCCATTCGGCCTCGGTGAGGCTGCGCGGCTTCACCAGGACGCTGTCCGGCACGCCGATCTTTCCGATATCGTGCAGCAGCGCGGCCCAGCGAATATCGTCGACCTCCTCGCGGCCGCAGCCCAGCTCGCGCGCCACGGCTTCCGCCATGGCGACCAGGCGCACGCTGTGCACGGCCGTATAGGAGTCCCGGGATTCGATCGCGTGCGCCAGGGCCAGCACGACCTGGGCGTAGGTCTGTTGAAGATCCTCGTGCAGCTGCGTCCGCCTGAGGGCCGCGCCGGCGATCTCCGCGATGCCGTTCAAGAGGCGGAGGTCGCTCTCCGTGAACGCCGTCCGGCCGGGTGCGCGTTTCCGCGCCACCTCCAGCGTCCCCACCACTTTCTGCTCCGCGCACACGGGCACGATCGCCACCGGACCGAAGGCGCGATACGGCTCGACGGCCATCCCGGCCGGGACCGCCTCGCGGAGAAAATCCTCGGTGAGGTAGGTGACGCCGGTCAGGACCACCCACCCCGAGAGGCTCCCGGCCAGCGAGAGGGAGGCTCCGGACGCCTGGGCGGGGTTGCCTCTGGCGTACGCGCAGGTCAGCGTCGCGCGCTCCGCATCCGCCAGCATGAGGGCCCCGGAGTCCGCGCGCAGGAGATTCATCGCGAACTCCGTGATGATGGGATATGTCTGCGCCGGCCCTTCCGCGGACCGGAGGCTCCGGCTCAAACTGATCAGCGCCTCGAGCTCGGCGACCCGCCGCGCCTGCGCCTCCTGCAGCCGGGCGTTCTCGTCCTCGGCCTCCCTGCGGGCCGTGATGTCCCGATAATTGACGACGATGGCCCCAACGCTCGGTTCGGCCAGCAGGTTCGTGGCCACCCCATCCATCCAGCGCCACGATCCGTCCTTGTGGCGGCACCGCAGCTGCGCGGAGATCTGCCCGCCGGGCCGGCGAAGCAGCTCGTCAAAGAGGTGCCGCATGCGGCCGGCGTCCTCGGGATGGATCAACTGGTTCCAGGAGGCGCCGACGCGTTCGTCGGCCGTGTACCCGAGCATGCGGTCGGCCGACGGGCTCAGGTACCGGAGCGTCCCGTCGGCATCGATCATCGAGACGCCTTCCGCGGCGTGCTCCGTCAGGGCGCGAAAGCGCTCCTCGCTCTCCCGCAGCGCCGTCTCCGCCTGCCGGCGCGCCGAGATGTCCCGGGCGATGCCCTGGATCCCCACGGGCTTCCCCGCCGCCATGATCACCCGGGTGCTGACCTCGACAGGAATACGCCGGCCGTCCTTGGCGATGATTTCGATCTCGTACCGATTCGTACTCGTGTCTCCGCCGAGCCTGCGGGCCATCATCGTCCGCGCCAGGTCGAGGTGTTCCGGCGCGACGACGCGGGAAAGGTCCGCCGCCAAGGCTTCGTCCAGCGAATATCCAGTCAACTCCAATCCCGCCGGATTGACCGACGTGAAGCGGCCCGAAAGATCGATCGTGTAGATGATGTCGGTGGCGCCCTCGACCAGTTCCCGGTGGCGGGCTTCACTCGCTTGGAGCGCCGCCTCGGCGCGCCGGCGCTGGGTGATGTCCTGGACCACGGCGAGCATGGCTTGGCGATTGCCGAACCGCAGCACGTGGGAGAGCACCTCGACCTCGATGAGCCGGCCGTCCTTGCCGCGGTGCCGCCCCTCGCCGGACGGCCGCAGGCCCGGGCGGCCCCCGGCGGACCCGAGAGGCGGCCGCAGGGCGGAACCGGCCGCGCCGATCTCCGCGAGGCGCAGCCGCAGAAATTCGTCGCGCGCATATCCGTACAGCGCGACCGCCGCTTCGTTCACCTCGAGAAACTGGAGTGTCTCGAGATCGTAGACCCACATCGGGAGCGGGTTGCTTGCGAAAAGAAGGCGAAACTCCGGGCTGTCGACGAGCAACGGCAGCTTCTCGTTCGCCAACACGCCTTGCCCCCCCCAAAGACGACGTGATTGTCTTCGATCCGCTCGACTTAGCCTGTGCGAGCGTATATCCCCAACTTAGCCTGCCGTCACACATGACTTGACCGGCCGGGCGACTTTCCCCCAACTTAGCCTACCGGCGCACCGGCCCGGCTTTACACGTTCTTTACAAAGAAAAACGGCCGCGGATCGCCGGGCAGCGCCGCCCGGGTCCCGCGGCCGCAAACGCGCGACGGCCTATTTCTCGATCTGGATGTTGACGTGCTTCAATTCCGTATACTCAAACAACCCCTCGAGCCCGTACTGGCGGCCGAGGCCGGATTGCTTGAAGCCGCCCATCTCGGTGGACTGGTACATCTTGCCGAAGGTGTTGATCCACACGGATCCGGCGCGCACGCGCGTCGCGATCTTCATCGCCTTGTTGATGTCCCGCGTCCACACCGCGGCGACGAGCCCGTAGCGCGAATTGTTCGCGATCCGGATCGCGTCGTCCACGTCCTTGAACGTCGTGATGCCCATCACCGGGCCGAAGATCTCCTCCTGCGCGATCTTGGCGTCCGGCGGCATCTCGTCGAAGACCGTCGGCGCCACGAAGTAGCCTTTGGCGAGGTCGCCGTCGGTGAGACGCCGCCCGCCGACGAGGAGGCGCGCCTCCTTCTTGCCGAC
Organism: bacterium; assembly: GCA_035934535.1. Classification (GTDB taxonomy): domain Bacteria; phylum Sysuimicrobiota; class Sysuimicrobiia; order Sysuimicrobiales; family Segetimicrobiaceae; genus DASSJF01. Next base: position 6,089 of record DASYXS010000118.1, on the reverse strand, counting down.
CTCGATGAAGCCGGTGATCTTCTCCATCTGTGCGGCCGAGATCACCGGGCCGACCTCGACGCCCTTCTCCCATCCGGGCCCGACCTTCATTTTGGGGACCATCTCCTGGATCCGCGATACGAACTGGCCGTGCACGGTCTCCTCCACCAGCACGCGCGTCCCGGCGATGCAGATCTGGCCGGCGTTGTAAAAGGACGCCGCGTTGATCGCGCCGCGGATCGCGCGGTCGAAGTTGGAGTCCGCGAACACGATCGTCGGCGACTTGCCGCCGAGCTCGAGCGACACCTTCTTGAGGTTGCCGGAAGCGAGCCGCATGATCTCGCGCCCGGTGGATGTGTCCCCGGTGAACGAAACCATGTCCACGTCGTCGTGGCGCGCCAGTTCGGCGCCGACCGGATCGCCGGGGCCGGTCACGATGTTGACGATGCCCTTCGGAAACTCTTCGATGCCCTCGACGATCCGGCCGAGCTCCACGGTGGACCCCGCCGTGTAGCTCGCGGGCTTGACGACCACGGCGTTGCCGGCGGCAAGCGCCGGGGCGATCGCGCGGGCCAGCAGCGCGAGCGGCGCGTTCCACGGCACGATGATCGCCACCACGCCGACCGGCTCGCGCATGATCATGCTGATGCTGTTGGGCTGCGGGATCTGCGAGCGGCCGAAGATCCAGCGCGCGAGCCCCGCGTAGTAGCTGGTCGTCTCGGCGAGCCGCAGGGCCTCGCCCCGGCTGATCGGGAACGGCTTGCCGCTCTCGCGGGTCAACTGCGTGGCGAGATCCTGGTGGCGGGCGCGGACGGCCTCCGAGAACTTCGTCAACGCCGCGGTGCGCATCGCGGTGTCCTCGCGCCACTCCGTGGACTCGAACGCCGCGCGCGCCGCGCGAATCGCATCGTGCGCGTCGTCCACGGTGGAGCGCTGCGCCCGGTAGAGCAGCTCCCCGTTGGCGGGACTGCGGACCTCGAAGGCGCCGCCCTTGGAATCGCGCCATTCACCGCCGATGAAGTTCTTGTACGTCGCCACCTGCTGTGCCGTTGCCTCGGGCATTCCCGTCCCTCCCTGTCTAGTCGATTCAGCCGCGATGCTCCCCGGTCCACGCCCCGTCCGGATCGAACCGCCGCAGCACCGCGAGTTCCTCCGCGGTCGGTACCGCCGTCGTCTCCGGCCGGGCCGCGACCCGCAACTCCCAGCCCGTGTGCGCGCGCACCTCCTCGACCGTCACCCCCGGGTGCACGCTTTCCAGCACCATCTCGCCCGACGCCGGCTCGAACCCGAGGACGGCGAGGCTCGTGATCACGCGCGCGGGCCCGCCCCGCACGAGGCCCACCTCGCGGCGCCACGCCCCGCCGGTGCCGTATCCCGGCGACGTCAGATAACCGACGCGTTCGGGAAAGCGCCGGCGTTCGTGCTGCATGATCACCACGGTCCGGCGCGACAGGGCCGCGATGTCGGCCGCCCCGCCGCTGCCGGGCAGGCGGACCCGTCGGCCGCCTTCCTCGACCCACGTGGTGTTCAGGTTGCCGAACCGGTCCACTTGCGCGCCGCCGAGAAACCCCACGTCGACGCGGCCGCGCTCGAGGTGGCTCATCACCTCGAGGAGCGTCGTGCACATCACGGCGCCGACGATGTTCGGCGGGTCGCCCATCGTGATCAAGGCGCCCGCCGGCGGCGTATCGCGGACCACCCCGTTCTCGAACAGCCCCACCGCGCGCGGCGCGTGGGTCGCCTTGGCCACGGCAAACCCCAAGAGCGGCAGGCGCATGCCGACGAAGACGATCTCGGCGTCCCGAATCTGCCGGGCGGCCGCGACCACCATGATCTGGCGCCGCGTGGCGGCCGGCGCCTCCGCGCGCATCATGGCATCACAGCCCGTAGTCGACCGGGGCGGTGAGGCGCGCCGTCCGGGGGCGCAGGCTCTCGACCCGCGCCGCGCCCAGCCGCGCCAGGTACGCGTCGTGGTCGGGCGTCCCGGCCACCATGCGCTCGAGCCAGCCGAGGAATCCCTCGCGCGTCTTGGTCTCGGCGTGGTACTCGTCGTAGAACCGATCGTCGCGGTTGACGTACCCCTGCGTCGGCGACGGATGCGAGCCGTACGGCACGACCGACACCGCCCCCACGAGAAACCCGGGGATGAGCGTCCGGTTGGGGTCGCTGCGGATCACCGTCTCGTCCACGAGCTCCTCACACGTGAGCAGGACGTGGCGCGCGGCGCGCGCCGCCTCGAGCGTGACGCCGAGGTTCCCCCACAGGTGCGCGTTCCCGTCGCGATCGCACCGCGGCACGTGCAGAATCGCCACGTCGAGCTCGAGGGCCCCGACCCCGAGGAGACGCTCGCCGGTGAACGGACAGGTCAGCTCCCGGAGGCGCTCGTGGCCGCGCAGCATGTCGCTGCCGAGAACCGTTCGGGACGGCAGAAACGGGACCCCTCGAGCCGCCGCCTCGAGGGCGAGCGCGACCGTCATGTTCGAGTGATCTTCGATCGCGAGCGGCCGCGGAATCTGCTCCTCCACGGCGCGGCGGAAATTGTACGCGATCCCGGCCCCGACGTTGCCGACCCACGCCGCGATCACGCGCGCCACGCATCCGGCGCCGATGAGCTGGTCGAACAGGATGTCCGAGATCGGGCCGACCAGCGCGAGATCGCGCCGGCCCTGCCGGATGATCTCGTGTCCCGCCGCGAAGGGAATGCACGACTCGAGCCCCGTGCCCATTGCGACGATCGCCCCGTCGCGCACGTAGCGCGAAACAGCGTCGCGGAGCGGCATCACTTTCGACACGAGGTCCGCTCCGATCAGGAATCCCGCTTCGATTTCGTGGGGGCCGCCGGCACCGGCGGGTTCCCCCACTTCACCTGCTCGAACGCGCTGCGGCACCCGCGGCAGTAGTACTGCGACGTCAGCGCAGACGAGCCGAAGAGGCTCATGAGCTCTGTCTCATCCGATCCACAGAATGGACACTTCGGCGGAGTCGCCGGGGCTGATGCGCCGGACCCGGCGGGGCGCGCACCCTCGCGGCCGGTCACCGGCGTACCCTCCGCGCGCGCTCGTCCCAACGGTCCCAGGGCAGAGGCTCCGCCAGCTCCCAGTGTTCCCCCGCGGCCTTGAGCGGCGCCGGCACGCCCGCGGCGGTGAGGACCGGCGCCAGTTGCGCGAGGAAGCGGCGGCGCACCGCGTCTCCGGCCGCGGTGAGCACGCCCGCGTCGACCAGCGCGCCAAGCGCGCCGCCGTCTCCGGGGCCAAACCAGCAGAGGGCGTCGCTCCACACGTCGCGGAGCGCCGCGGCGAGCTCGGCCCGCACCCCCGGCCCCTCGGCCGCCAGCTGGACGAGCCAGCTCTGGCCGTGGATCGCGTGGTAGCGCTCCTCTTCGATGATCTTGCGCGCCCGCTGCCGGAGCGGCAGGTAGCGGGAGTCGAGCGCCGTCTCGAGCACCGCCGCCAGCACCCGATCGAGCATCAGGTTGGCGACGATCAGATGCGGCCAGTCCGAAAATCCTCGCTCGACGAACGCGACCGTCCGGGCGTCGGCGGCCGACCACTCGTGTTCCGATCGCCGCGGCGAGCCCGGCAGCTCTTCGAGCAGGCCGTAGAGCACGCGGGCATGGCCGAGTTCGTCCTGCGCCATCGCGGTGGCCGCGACCCCGGCCTCGATCGTCGGACCGCTGCTGCACCACTCCGCGTACCTGAGACCCAGCGCGTGCTTGTTGTCGGCCAGCGCGGTCACGAGATCGACGAGCGGCGCGACACAGCCCTCCGGGAGCGCCGACGGCCGGTCCATCAGCGACGCCGGCGCATCCCGCCGGCTAGTCCCGCCTGCGCGGGGCGACGCCGGCGCATATTGCGAGCCGGTCCCCTTGGGGAACGGCGTGCTCATCGGACATCACGCATGCGCGTCGACCGCCTCGTCGCGCACGTCGTCGACCGCGATGATCGCGCGCCGGGGAACCACATACATCTCGAGCCAGGATTCTTCATCGTAGATGCTGCGGGCGTACACGCGCGCGAGCGCGTCGCCGGACGCGGCGACGGAGCCCACGTGGCGCAGCGGCTCGCCCTCGACGCGCCGCGCGAAGACCTCGTAGACGGGCTCGTCGCCGATCGTCTGCATCAGACGGCGACCCCCCAGCGCCGGAACTGCGCCCGCGCGGCGCCGCTCAGCCGCTCTTTCGTCCAGACCGGATCCCAGGTGACGGTGAACGCCACGTCGCGGACGCCGGGCAGCCGGCGCAGGCGTTCCCGGACGTCGTCCTGGATCATCTCCATGCAGGGACACGCGGTCGACGTAAAGGTGAGGGTGATGCGGACGACGCCGTCCTCGACGGCGACCCCGCACACGAGCCCCATGTCAACGATGCTGACCGGCCATTCCGGATCCGCGACGTCCCGCAGCGCCGCCAGCACCTGTTCGGGCGTCACCGCCACCGTCAGTGCACCCCCGCGAGCGCCCGCATCTGCCGGCGGCCGCGCTGCAGCATCTCGACGAACATCCCGTTCCCGGGTCCGCGGCGCTTCCACCTGACGAGCACCTCGTCCCAGGTGATGGGCCGGTCCATCAGCCACCGCCGCTCGCCTTCGTCGAAGTCGACCGGCAGCGGATAGTCGAGCACGTACGTGTCGGCCGCCGGGTCGTGATGCGCCGGCACCTTGAATTCGAGGCCCTCGCAAAGCGGCACCGCGGTCCGCAGCCACTGCTGGCGCAGCTGGTCGTTGGTGCTGCCCTTGAGTTTGTAGGCGATCTGGCGCCCGTGGGTCTTGAGGCTGTCCGGGAGGCCGAACCACTCGACCGTCATTGGAAACATCCAGTCGATCGCGCGCTGCACCTCGTCCCGCTGGGCGGTGGAGGCGAGCCGGCGCATCCCGTTCTCGCCGTGGCGCAGGTGGAAGTTCTCTTCCTTGTCGACTTTGGCCAGCGCCCGCCGCCACGGTCCGTAGCTGCAGTGGCGGTACACGTCGCCGAGCAGCACGAACCCCGCGCGGTCATAGAACGCGTTGGCGACGATCAGCTCGACCCAGGACCGCAGCGGCACGTCGAACGCGTAGGGGTGCTTGAACGCGGTCGGCGCGCGGTCGTAGATCAGCGCCTCGGTGTCCACGCCGAGATCTTGAAGAATGCGGTAGCCGATGTGGGCGTGGCTCAACTCGTCCTGGATGATCGCCAGCGCCGAGATCAGGTTGTTCATCGAGGGCGAGTCCTTCGCCGCGGTGTAGTAGCTCGGCGCGCTGATCATCTCGGTATCCGCGGACACGGTCAGGATGTGGATCAGCGTGCGCCGGTAGTCGTCGCTCATCTCGGCGGGGGTCTCGATGATGTGGCCCTGCTGGATGCGCTCGACGATCTGCTCGTCGGTCGGCGTGCCCATCTTCGACCTCCGCGCCCGCCCCAGGGGGATCCCGGGCTGGATGAAATGCTACGGTTTCTACACGAACGACGCGAATAACGTGTATAATTATTATACCACAACGATGCCCCGCGAAAGGCGGCTCATGATCGATCGCGCGCCGGATCGACGGGCCGGCCGTCGACCGGCCGGCATAACCCGGCCGGCAAGCGCCCGCTCCCTTCTCGTCACGGTGTGGGGCGACACCGTCCGTCCACGGCGCAGCGAAATCGGCGCCGCCGCCTTGATCCGTCTCGCGGCGCCGCTCCGGCTCTCGCCGCGGGCGGTCCGCGCCGCGCTGTCCCGCATGACGCGCCGCGGCTGGCTCAGCCGCCGCCGGACCGGCCGGCGGGCGTTCTACGCGCTCACCCCGGCCGGCGCGCTTCGCGTGGAACAGGGCGTGCGCCGCGTCTACAGGACCGGCGCGGAGCCGTGGGACGGACGCTGGCGCCTCTTCACCTACGTCATTCCGGAGACACGGCGCGCGGCCCGGGACCGCCTTCGCCGCGAGCTGGTGTGGCTGGGCCTGGGTCCGCTGTCCCGCAGCACGTGGGTCACCACGCGGGATCTGGCCGATGTGCTGCGCGAGATGAGCGAGGCGCGGGGACTCGACGGCGTGGTCGCGCTCTTCGAGGCGCGGAACCTCGGCCCGGCGGACGACCGCTCGCTCGTCGAACGGTGCTGGAATCTCGACCGCATCGCCGCGCGGTACCGGCGGTTC
>DASYXS010000108.1:0-5759 GCA_035934535.1 bacterium | reverse complement strand
GGGGACGGCGCCGCGGTACCGTCCGCCCAGCAGGTCGCACACCGGCCGTCCGACGGCCTTTCCCATGATGTCCCACACCGCCATCTCGAGCGCCGAGATCGCGGTCGGGGTGGGGCCGTACAGCCCGCGGTGCGGTCCGGGGAGACGCTCCACCAGGGCCTCGATCCGGAACGGGTCCTGGCCGCGCAGCGCCTCGTGCGCGCGGAGGATTTCCTCGTGCGTCTCGGCGCCTCCGGGCGCTTCGCCGAGCCCGACGATGCCGTCGTCCGTGTGCAGGCGGACGATGCACTTGCTCGTCCCGGCAGCCCGGGACGTCGCCGACGACATCGTGTGCGTGTACGTGATGTTGATGAGATCGACCTCGAGACCCGTGATCTTCATTCCGAACCTCCCAGCTCGATCTCGGCGCCGCCGGAGGCGGCCGCGACGATCGCCGCCTGGACCTCCACCACGTGCCGCGTCCGGACCGCGGAGGTGGGCGCGTCGAGCTCGCCCGCGGCCGCGGCGTGCACGAACGCGCACAAGGAGTCGACGAACGCCCCGGCGATCCGGCCGCTCACCTCGTCGGCCGTCCGCGGTCCCGAGAACGTGACGCGCTCGCTCTGGCCGGGCATGAAGATCGAGAGCTCGCGCCGGTTGCCGTCGAGGAAGAGCGCCCCCCGCGCACCGATGACCTCGAGCCGGCTGTCGGCGGCGGCGGGAAACGTCTCCGGCAGAACCCAGGACGAGTGGAGGCTGACGCGGGTCCCCCCGTCCAGCGTCACCACGGCGTCGTACCCGTCGACCAGATCCTTCCTGATCGCGCCGTAGTGCGCCACGGCGTAGACGCGCCGGGCGCGGCGGCGCGTCCACGACAGGATGAGGTCGATGTCGTGGCTCGACATGAAGTGGATGGGGGTCGTCCGGTCCGCCCACCCGGCGATCATGCGCTGCGGCACCCGCGCGGCGTCCCAGCGGTGGGACTCGATGAAGGCGACCTCCCCGAGGCCGCCGGCCTGGATGAGGCGCTCGACCCGGCGGGATTCCGGCAGCCAGCGCTGGCTGTAGTTGACCATGAGGAGCCGCCGCCGCTCGGCGGCGAGGTGGATCAGCGCGTCCGCCTCGGCCGGGTCGATCGTGAGCGGCTTTTCGACGAAAACGTGCGCCCCGCCGTCCAGGCACGCCGCCACGGGATCGTGGTGCGCGTGATCCGGCGTCGCGACGGACACCGCGTTCACATCGGCGCGCAGCATCTCCGCAAGCGACGGAAACGCCCGGGCGCCGTGACGCGCCGCGACGGAGGCGGCACGGGCGCCGTCCACGTCGTACACGCCGGCGAGGCGGCATCCGGCCATCTCCGCGTAGACTCTTGCGTGGCGGGCCCCCAACAGGCCGGCGCCCACCACGGCGACGTTCAGCACCGCCGCACCCCTCCGCGGCCGGCGGGTGTGCTCACGCCTTGACCGCTCCCTGCGTGATGCCGGCCATCATGTACCGCTGTGTGGCCAGAAAGAGGATCGCCGGCACGATCGTGATCACAAACGCCGTCGCCATGAGCGCGGACCACTCCACGAAGTACTGCCCCATGTACGTGACCAGGCCGACCGTGGCGACCCACTTCGTCTCCGTGCCGAGAAACGTGCTCGCGAAGAAGAACTCGTTCCACCCCAGCATGAACCCAAAGGTCGCCGCGGCCACGACGCCGGGCAGCGCCGCGGGGAGGATCACCCGATAGAGCGCGGCGAGACGCGTGCAGCCGTCGGTCAGGGCGGCCTCGTCGAGTTCCCGCGGCACCCCGTCGAAGAAGCCCTTCAACATCCACAGACAGATCGGAACGCTGAAGGTGGTCGTTGCGATGACGACCCCGGTCAGCGTGTCGATCAAATGCAGGCTGCGAAACATGATGTAGAACGGGATCGTGAGCACGGTCACGGGGATCATCTGTCCGACGAGCATCAGGAAGCCCAGCCCGTCGACCGGCCGGCTCCGGAAGCGCGACAGTCCGTAGGCCGCGTGCACGCCGAGTCCGAGCGAGCAGACCATCGTGCCCGCCGCGACGAACAGGCTGTTCGCGAGCCAGCGCCCGAGCGGGTTCACCGTGAAGATGTGGGTGAAGTTGGCCCACGCCGGGTGCAGGGGGAAAAACCGCGGCGGAAAGTTGAACAGGTTGCCGGGCTCGAGCGCGCTCGCGACCATCCAATAGATCGGAAATCCGACGACGGCGCACACAAACGCCGTCCCCGCGTAGAACAGCGCCGGCCGGAGCCACCGCCACACCGCCATGCCTATGCCTCGCGCGGCGCCAGCAGCGCGAGGCGGTAGTAGACGAGGCCGATGCCGAGGGCGACCGCAAGCACGATCGTCGCGAGCGCCGCGGCGCTGCCGAACTGGAAGTCGGAGAAGGCGCGCTGGTAGACGAGAATCGCGAGCGTCTGCGTCGCGCGGGCCGGGCCGCCCGCCGTCATCGTCCAGATGATGATGACCTGCCCGAGCGACCAGAACAGCAGCAGCAGGAGCAGGACGTTGCGCACGTGGCTGAGCCCGGGCCACGTGACGTGCCGGAACCGCTGCCAGGCGGTGGCGCCGTCGATGCCGGCCGCCTCGTACAGGTCGACGGGAACCGACTCCATCCCCGCCTGCAGAAACGTCGTCGCGATCGGGTACTGCCACCAAACGGCCGCCATCAGCACCGCGTAGAGGCCGAGGTTCGGCCGGACCAGCCACTGAATCGACGGCGTGGCCACGAGATGCGCGCGCCAGAGGATGTAGTTCACGGCGCCGTACTGCACTTGGAGGAGCCACCGCCACACCACGACCGCCGCGACCTGCGGCAGGGCCCACGGCAGCAGCAGCACGGTGCGGGCGAGCGCCCGTCCGCGAAATCGTTCGTGCAGGAGGAGGGCGGTCAGCAGGCCGAGCCCGAACGAGCCGGCCAGGTTGCCGAGCGTGAACAGCGCGGTGACGCGCACGGAGTGCCAGAAGATCGGATCGTCCACGAGTGCCGCGTAGTTTCGCAGGCCGACAAAGGCCGGATGCGGGTCGAAGCCCGCTCCCACGTTGTGCAGGCTGTTTCGGATCGTAACGTAGACCGGATAGACGAGCACAAAAAGCATCCACAACACCGTGGGCGCCATCAGCCCAACGGCGAAGACCCGACGCTCGCGCCTCACGAGCCGCGCTTAGCTGCGCTCACCCGGCGGCAGGGTCTTGGACCACGCCTCGAGCTCCTTCTGGCATTCGTCCATCGCGGTCTTCGGCGGTTTCGCGCCGGACCAGATGTCGCCGACGTGGTCGATGACCTTGGTCTGGAGCGTCGTCGCGACGCGCTCGTACCCGGGCGGCAGGTAGCCGAAACCGGTCGCGTACTTCGCCGCCATCTCGGTCACGAACCGGTACCCGGGGTTGGTCCGGAGAAACGCCGGGGTCGGCGCGAGCGTGGTCCCCGGGACCTGCACCTCGACCTCGATCCACCGCTGCTGCCACTCGTCGCTCGTGCCGAGCGCGATGTAGTCCCAGACGGCCTGTTTGTTCGCTTCCTTCTTGAGAATCGTGTAGAACGCACCCCCTGTAATCGCGGCGTGGGTCGGCGTGGGGCAGGGCGTCATCCCGATGTGCGGGTACAGCTTCGGATTAACGGCTTTCACCTGGCCGAGGTCCCACGGACCGTCGAAGAGCATCGCGAGCTTGCCCTCCGCGAACATCGTGCGCAATTGATACCAGCCGAGCCCTTTCGGGGCGAACGGTGCGTTCACGAACCGCATCATCTGCTGGAACCCTTCGACGGTCTTCGGCGCGTTGCACGTGATCGCCCCGTCGGTCCTGCTGAACTCGCCGCCGTTCCCGAGCACCCACTGCATGCACGAGACGTAGGCGAGAAGCATCGTGGAGGTGTCGGTGTGCACCCCGAAGCCGAACACCCCGGTCGCCTTGTAGATCTTGTCGGCGGCGCTGTACAGATCGTCAAGCGTCTTGGGGATGTCGACCTTCGCCTTCTCCAGCAGCAGCTGATTGTAGAGCAGGCCCTGCGGGGAGGCGGTCAGCGGAACGCCGTAGTTCTTGCCGTCCCGCTGCGCGAACTTCTGCAGCAGCACCAGCTTGTTCTTGAATGGCGCCCGATCGAGCCAGGGATCCAGCGGCTCCAGGAGACCCAGGTGCATGTACTGCGGCATCTGCGTCGTGAACAGCGGCAGGACGTCCGGCACCTGGCCGCTCTGGATCTCCGTGAAGATCTTCTCGACGTATTGCCCGGCGGGCAATTGGACGAGGTCCACCCGGAAGTTGGGGTGGGCCTGATTGTACGCCGCGCTGAGATCGCGGAAGTACTTGCCGGTCGCGGGCTCGCTGAACATCCAGCTCGGGTACTGGAGGGTGATCGGCGCCGCCGCGGACGCGGCCATCGGGTCGAGGAACGCCGCCGCCCCGCGAAGCGCCGGCCATGCGAGCCCCGCCGCCGCGGCGCGCAGCAGCCGCCGGCGGCTCGTTGGAGCACTTGACCACGAAGGGGTCTGCATCAGGACCGCCCTCCTCCCGAATGATCGGCCGGCGTCCAGCACGGACCCGGCCTCCGGCACACAACACTTCCGCCTTGGTATCCGCGGTCCTTTATGGGAGATCGACGATCTCGACCCAGTTGGGATTCTCGCCCATGGGATACCGGTGCCGCGGCGCGAGCGCGCCGGTCTCCGGGCCGATCGCGTAGCACGTCATGTGGTTCGACGCCTGCCCGACGGCGAGGAGATACCGGCCGCTCGGGTCGACGTTGAAGCCGCGCGGCCTGGCCTCGGTCGGGACGGTACCCGCCGGTGCGAGCGCGCCGGTCTCGGTGTCGATCCTGAAACCGGAGAGGGTGTTCGACGCCCGCTCGGAGGCATAGAGGTAGCGGCCGTCAGGCGTCACGTGAATATCCGCGGCCGCGAATGGCGCGCTGCCCTGATGGCCGGCCGGCAGCAAGCTCCGGGCGCCGATCGGCGAGAGCGTTCCCGCCGCCTCAACGAACCGGTAGGCCCCGACCGTTGCGTCGAGCTCGTTTGTGCAGTACGCGAACCGGCGGTTGGGGTGGAACACGAGATGGCGCGGTCCGGCCTTCTTCTTCGCCTCCGCCGCGGGCGGCGTGTTCGGCGCGACGCCTCCCGTCGCGGGGTCGAACGTGTACTGCAAGATCACGTCGCCGCCGAGACACAGGACGAAGAGGTGGGTGTTCGACGGGCCGGTCAGGATGGAGTGGGGGTGCCGGTCCGTGGCAAGGATCTGCAGCGGCGTCGCTCCCACCAGTCCGTCGCGTCCGATGGAGTTGACGGAGATCTTGTCCCCCGAGTACGACGCGCCGAAGAGGAACCGTCCCGTCCGATCGGTGGCCAGGTACGCCATGTTGTCCGGCATCGGCGCGGTCGCGAGCAGGCTGAGGGTGCCCGAGGCCGGGTCGATCGCGAGCGTCGCGGCCGAGAACGGCTCCGAGCGGAGGCCGGCGTAGAGGAACGTGCGGTCCGGGTTGATCGCGAGCGGCATCACCACGCCCGGGACCGGCGCCCGCTGAACCACGTCCACCGCGCCGGTCGCGCCCTCGAGGCGCGCGACGTAGATCTCGCGGCTGTCCGCGCTGGCGACGTACACAACCGTGGGCATGTCCGCCTTCCCCGGGGCTAGCGGCGTTCCGCCGCGCCGCCCCACGCGCGCCGCAGAAACCCGTACCAGTTGCCATGCATGATGGCCGCCACGTCGGCGTCGCCGTACCCGCGGTCACGGAGCAGCCCCGCGATCTTCTGCAAATCCGCGATGGTGTC
>DASYXS010000082.1:0-21161 GCA_035934535.1 bacterium | reverse complement strand
CCGAGGACGCCTTGCGGGGCGGGCACCTGCGTCAGCGCCGCAAATACCTCCGGGGTGACGGTGATCTCGCGCGCGGCACGCGCGCGGGCCGCCTCATGAATCCGCGCCGCGGCGGGATCGGCGGCGGCGGCTTCGGTCGCGACGAGCACGTCGAACGACACGCCGGCGGTCACCGCGGCGTCGAGCAGCCGCCACCCTTCGATCGCGCACACTCCCGAGCGGCGGCTCGGCGCCCGCAGCGTCGCGCGGAGCTCACGGACGAGCGGATTGTGCCGGCTCGAGATGATCGACGCACCCACCTCCTCCGCGTCCGTGCGCCCGCGGCGCCGCGGATACGATTCGGGCCCTCCCGGAGGGAGGGCCCGCGACGTGCAGTCGAAGCAGAGTTCGGCTTGGTGAGGGCTGCGCGGCGGACGCTACTCGTCCGAGCGCGCCCGCTTGACCAGCGCTTCGAACGCGCGGTCGTCGCGGACGGCCAGATCGGCCAGGACCTTGCGGTTCACCTGAATGCCGGCGCGCCGGAGACCGCAGATGAGACGGCTGTACGACGTTCCGTGGATCCGCGCGGCCGCGTTGATGCGCGCGATCCACAGCCGCCGGAAGTCGCGCTTGCGCGCCCGCCGGTGGTTGAACGCCTGTTGAAGCGCGCGGTGCACCGTCTGGTTCGCGAGTTTGAACCAGCGGCTCTTCTTGCCCCAGTATCCCTTGGCAAGCTTCAGGACCTTGTGGTGCCGGCGACGGGTCGTCACCCCTCGCTTTACGCGTGCCATTGGTGCATCCCCCCATCCTGTCGCTGACGTCGCGCTCGCGGGCGGCGGGCCTACCGGTAGGGCAGCAGCCCCGCGATCCGGGCCCGGTCCGCCTGATCGACCTCGCGCCGCTCGCGCAGCGACCGCCGGCGTTTGGGAGACTTGCCGACCATCAGATGGCCGCCGAGCTGGCGGCCGCGAAGCAGCCGCTTGCGCGCGGTCACGTGGATCCGCTTCGCCGTGCCTTGGTGTGTCTTCAGTTTCGGCATCTCGTCCCCCTCAGTTCTTCTTCGGCGCCAGGATCATGATCATGTTGCGGCCTTCCATCAGGGGCGGCCGCTCGACCACGCTGACCTCGGCCAGCTGCTGCGCCATGCGCTTCAAGATCTGCTCGCCGATCTGCGGGTGCGCCATCTCGCGTCCCCGGAACCACATCGAGACCCGCACCTTGTCGCCGTCCTTGAGGAACGTCGTGATGGCGCGCGTCTTCGTTTCCAGATCGTGCTGCCCGATCTTCGGGCTCAAGCGCATGCCCTTCAGCCCCGAGGTCTTGGATTTCTTGTGGGCGACCCGATCGCGCTTCGCCTGCTCGTACTTGTACTTGCCGAAATCCATGATGCGGCACACCGGCGGGTTGGCGGTCGGCGCGACCTCCACCAGATCGAGCTCGGCCGCCTGCGCGCGCGCGAGCGCGTCACGCGTGGGTACCACGCCGAGTTGTTCCCCCGCATCCCCGATCAGCCGGACCTCACGGGCCCGAATGCGCTCGTTAATCTTGATCTCTCGGTCGATAAACCCTCAACCCCCTTGGCTGCCCAAACAAAAAAGGGGCGGCGATGCCACCCCCTCGCACAACCACGATCATGCCGACCTCATCGACGGCGCCTCAGGCGCGCCATGAGGTGAGAAGCGGATGGCTTCTACTTGGCCGAGGAGACTATATCACAGCACGACAGGGACCGTCAACGCGTTGACGGTCGTCGCGACGCGGCCGGCGGGGCCGGCTATGTCAAACTCGATTCGCAGCCGTTTCGCGTTCGCGGTGACGCGGAGATGGCCGTAAATCGTGTGGTCGAACTTGTTGATGACGAGTGCTTTGGCCTGCAGGGCCGGTTTGGCATCGGGATAACCCACATCGGCGCCTTCTGCAGCTGCGCGCTCAAAAAAAGGCAAATCTGTGGCCATTCGGAGACGCCAACAGGATAGACCGACGCGTCGGTCTAATATCTATGGATGCCAAATTACCGAATCCCGAGGCCGCACCGGCGCCATCCGGGGGTCTTCGGTTCCATCGGAGGACAGCAGTGGTGATCCGGAGTCCCCGGCGCTCGGCGGCGGCGACCGCGACGCGGGACCGCCTCCTTCAAGTTGCGATGGAGGTCTTCGCCGGGCGAGGTTATCACGGCACGACGGTCGACGACATCGTCGCGGCGGCGGCGGCGTCGAAGGGCGCATTCTACCACTACTTCTCGAGCAAGCAGGATGTGTTTCTCACGCTGATGGACGTGCTGGCCGGCGTTGTTGAGGCGGGCGCCGAAGCGGCGATCGCCGACGAGCCGACGGCGCTCGGCAAGGTGGAAAGCGCGCTCAAAGTCGTCCTGGAAACGGCCGAGGCTCGGCGCGACTTGGTGAAGATCCTGCTCATCGAAGCGGTCGGCGTCAGTCCCGCGCTCGAACAAAAACGGCTCGACATCCATCGCCGCTTCGCCCACGTCATTCAAGGGCACCTCGACCGCGCCGTCGCCGAGGGCGCCATCCCCTGCCAGAACACTGCGCTCGCGGCGCAGGCGTGGCTGGGCACGCTCAACGAGGTGATCACGCAGTGGCTGGTCGCGGGTGAGGGTCGCGTGACCGACCGGCTTCCAGACCTCAAAGTGCTGCTGCTCCGAAGCATCGGCGCCGCAGACGCGCGAAGGGAGAACGGCTCATGATGAACCGGCGGACCCTGTTGACGCTCGCGCTCGGCCTGTCGTCATTAAGCGGCGCCGCGGTGCGGCTGGCGGCGCCCGCACCGGCGCGCGGGCAGACGCGGCCGACACTGCACATCCGCGTGGTGCACGTCCCGGTGCTCATCTTCGCACCGCTGTATGTCGCGATCGAGCGCGGCTACTTCGCCCGGGAAGGGCTGGACGTAGAGTTGATCAGCACGCCGGGCGGCACCTCCGCGTTCGTCGTGCTGGCGAGCGGGCGCGCCGAGGCCGTGATCGGCGGACTGGGCGCCGGCGTCTTCAACGCCGCGGCGCGCGGCCTCGACTTCAAGGTCGTCGGACCGGCCCATCTCGAGCGGCCGCCGGTGAGCACGCCCCTCGTAGTGAGCCGCCGGGCGCACGACGCGGGCGAGATCCGCGCCGTTCGCGATCTCCGCGGCAAGCGGGTGTCGGTCAACGTGCTCGGATCCGCGACCGAATTCTGGCTGAACGCGGCGATGCTGCACGGCGGGCTGACGCTCGCGGACATCCAGCCGGTCGAGGTGAACTTTCCGGACGTGCCGGCGGCGCTGGCCAACGGAGCGATCGCGGCCGGCCTTCTCGGCGAGCCGCTCGCCACGCTCGCGGAGGACCGCGGGCAGATCGCCGTGCTGAGCGACGACTTCATCAACGGCGTCCAGGTCACCGCGGCGTACTTCGGCGGCGAGTTCATGCGCAGCCACACCGACCACGCGGTGGGCTTCATGGTCGCCTGGCTGCGCGCGTGCCGCGATCTCTACGGCGCCGGCTTCCGCCGGGCGGACGTGGCCCGCATCATCCAAAAGTACACCGGCGTGCCCGCGGACGTGGTGTCACGGGCGCGGCGGCCGTACTACGAACCGAACGGGCAGATGAATTTCAACGACTTCGTGCGGCTCGAGGAGTTCTTCCGGACGCGCGGCGAGCTGACCTACACGCACCCGCTGCCGCCGCAGGCCTACGTCGACACCTCCTTCGTGCGGCGGGCCCTCGCGCTCGCGGGACCGTTCACGCCGTCACCGTGAAGACGGCGGTCCTCGCGCAGCCCGGCGTCGCGCTCGCGGCGTCGGCGGTCACGCACGCGTACCGCACCGACCGCGGGGACATTCCCGCGCTGCGAGAGGTGTCACTGCGAATCGCTCCCGGCGAATTCTGCGCGCTGATCGGCCCGTCGGGCTGCGGCAAGACGACGCTGCTCCTCATCCTGGCGGGCCTGCCGCGGCCGGCGGGCGGGACGGTCGCGGTGCCGCCCGCGCAGCCGGGGCGGCTCGCGTCTGCGGTGGTGTTCCAGGGCATCTGCACGTTTCCGTGGATGACGGTGCTCGGCAACGTGGAGTACGGCCTGCGCATGCTCGGAGTCCCGCGCCCGGAGCGGGCCCGGCGCGCGGAGGCCGAGCTCCGCCGCGTCGGTCTGTGGACGTTCCGCGAAGCCTACCCGCGGCAGCTCTCAGAGGGTATGCGCCAGCGCGTCAGCATCGCCCGCGCGCTCGCGACCGACCCGGCCGTCCTGTTGATGGACGAGCCGTTTGCGAGCCTGGACGAGCAGACGCGCCTCGTCCTGCAAGATCAGCTGCTGACGCTGTGGCAGGAGCAGCGGCCCACCATCCTGTTCGTGACCCACAGCCTCGACGAGGCCGCGCGCCTGGCCGACCGGGTGCTCGTGATGAGCGCCCGGCCGGGCCGGATCAAAGCGGACATCCCCGTCCCACTGCCGCGTCCGCGCGGGTACCGTGACGTCCGCCGGGATCCGGCCTACGGGGCGTTCACGGCGCGCTTGTGGGACGAGCTCGAGACCGAGCTCGAGAGGCGGGTGCCGTGACAGGACGCGCCGCGGATCGCGCCCTCGCCCTTCTGTCGCCGATCGCGCTGCTCGCGCTGTGGGAAGGCCTGAGCCACGCCGGCGTCCTCGACGCCCGGTACGTCCCGGCGCCGAGCACGGTGCTGGGAACGCTCGCCGCCATGACGCGGACCGGCGAACTGCCCTACAACGTGGCCGTGAGCGTGCAGCGCATCGTCCTCGGCTTTCTGCTCGGCGCGGTGCCGGCGGTCGCCGTCGGCCTGTCGATGGGCGTCAGCCGGTCCGTACGCGCCGCCCTCATGCCGCTCGTCTCGGCCATCTACCCGATTCCGAAGATCGCCGTCTACCCGCTGATCATCTTCTATCTCGGCATCGGCGAGGCGTCGAAGCTCAGCATCGTCGCGCTCAGTATCTTTTTCCTCGTGCTGCTGAACACGATGGCCGGCGTGCTCGGTCTCGACGAGGCCTACGTGCGCATGGCGCGTGCGTACGGCGCGCGCGGCTCCGCGGTGTTTGCCACCGTGGCGTTCCCCGGCGCGCTGCCGTCGATCTTCACAGGGCTCAAACTCGGCATGGGATTCGCGTTGATCGTGATCGTCGGCGCCGAGTTGCTCGGCTCGGACGCCGGCATCGGCCATCTCATCTGGCGAGCCTACCAGATCTTCGCGATCGACGTGATGTTTGCGGGACTGCTGGTGACCGCCGCGCTCGGGTGGATCGCCACCGCGGCGCTCGATTGGCTGGAGCGGCGGGTGTTGCCGTGGCGGGCGTGACCCCGCCGGCAGCCACGGCGCCGGCGCCGGGGCGCCTCGCGCTGTGGTGGCGTGCGGCGCGGCCCTACTCGCTCACCGCCGCCGTCACGCCGGTGGTCGCGGGGACGGCCGCGGCCGCGCGAGACGGGCACTTCGATCCGTTCATCTTCCTCGCCGCGCTCGGCGGGGCCGTCGCCATTCAGGCCGGCACCAACATGGTCAACGACTACTACGACTTCACGCGCGGCGTCGACACCGGCGCGTCGATCGGACCGGGCGGCCTGATCCAGCACGGCCTGCTGGCCCCCGGGGCGGTGCTCGCCGGCGGGTTGACGCTGTTCGCGGCGGGCAGCGCGCTCGGCCTCTGGCTCGTCACCGTCGCCGGGTGGCCCGTGCTCGTGGCCGGGATCCTGAGCGTCCTCGCCGGCTACGCGTACACCGGGGGCCCCCTGCCCCTCGGCTACATCGGGCTCGGGGACCTGATCGTGTTCATCTTCATGGGCCCCGTGATCGTGTTGGGAGCGTACTTCGTGCAGACCCGCGCCCTCGGCCCGAGCGCGTGGTGGGTCTCACTGCCGGTGGCAGCGCTCGTCACGGCGGTGCTGGTCGTCAACAACCTGCGCGATCTTGACGCCGACACACGGTGCGGAAAGCGCACGTTCGCCACCCTGATCGGCGAACGCGCGACGCGCGCGGAATACATCGCGCTCGTCGTGCTCGCCTACGCCGCGATTGCCGCGGGGGTGGTCTTTCGGGGTCTGCCGCCGCTCGCGCTGGGCGGCCTCCTCACGGCGCCGGCGGCCGCGTCGCTGTGCCGGCGCATCGGCCGCGACGCCGATCCGGTCGCGCTCACCGACGCCCTCCGCGGCACGGCACGGCTCCACCAGCGCACCGGGTGGTTGATCGCGGCCGCGCTGCTGGTGTCCGGGCCGCGCTGACCCGCTACGGAGCGACGGTGGTCGTCCGGCCGGACGGTTCCGCCGCGGCCTGCGCCTCGACGGGGAGCAGACGCATCACGGCCAGGGCGCGGTCGTCACGCGGGCCGGCGCCGGCCCAATCGGCGACGGCGCGCATCACCTCGTCGGCGATGTCCTCCGCCGTACCGTCCCGCGCCGCCGTGACAACCGCCGTCAGGCGCGGCTCGCCGAACAGTTCGCCGTCCGAGCGGCGCGCTTCGGTCAGCCCATCGGTGTAGAGCGCTATCAGGTCGCCGGGACCAACGCTTGTCTCGTGCGACACGTACCGCGCTTCCGGCAGGATCCCAAGCAGCAGGCCGGGGACGTCAAGAAGGGTCGCTTGGGACGCCTCCGCCCGCAGCAGCACCGGCGGCACGTGCCCCGCGCTGGCGAACCGGAAAGTCCTGGCCGCAGGCCCAGTGTCGGCCGGCGCGAGAACCCCGTAGAACAGACTCACGAACAGCGACGTCGCCGAGTCGCGCTCCAACGCGGCGTTGAGCCGCAGGAGCACGTCGGCGGGATCGCGACCGTCGAGCGCGAGCGCCTCGAGCAGATACCGGGTCCTCGCCGCGAGCGTGGCGGCGGGAATTCCCTTCCCGGCCACGTCGGCGATGGCGAGGCCTACGCGCCCATCCGCGAAAGGCAGGACGGCGTAGAAGTCGCCGCCGACTTCACGGCTCGGCTGATAGCGGCCGGCCACCGCGACGCCCGGGAGGCGGACGCTCGGCGCCGGCATGAGCGCGTGCTGAATGATCCGCCCGATCTCCTGCTGCCGCTGGTAGGTGCGCGCGTTGCTGACCGCGAGGGCCACGCGGTCGGCGAACGTCTCGACGAGCCGGATCTCCGCCGGCCCGAACTCGCGCGGGCTGCGCGAGAACACCTGCATCACGCCGATCGTCTGGCCGCCGGCGCGGAGCGGCACGCTCAGCGCAGCCTGGACGCCGTGGGCGGCGATATCGGGATCGACCGCCCGGAGCGCTTCGGCATCCACCATCTGCACAGCGCGGTACCCCTGCGCGGTGCGCCCCGCGAGGCCCTCCCCCGACGCGAGGCGCCGCGTGGTCCCGGGAATGCCGCCGAACGCCTCCGGCACGATGAGTTCGCCGGTCGTGTCGTCGACGAACCAGATCGCCCCCCCGTCGCCGCCCAACGCGGCGACGATGCGCTGCACGAGCGGGGGCAGGAGTTCATCCAGCCGCACGGTCGAGAGCGCGACGTCGCTGACGGCCTGCACGGCGCTCATCTCGGCGACGGAACGCTCGAGTTGCGCGCTCATCTCATTGAAGGCGGCGGCCAGATCGCCGAGTTCGTCGGTGCGCCGCACCGGGACGCGGTAGCCGACCTCGCCGCGGCCCACCCGCGCCGCGGCGCGGGCGAGCGCCTGAATCGGCGCGCTCAACTCGCCGCCCAGCACCCACGCGAGCCCGAGCCCAAGGATGACGTAGGCGATCAGCCAGATCGCCTCGGTGAGCGTCTCCCGCCGGACCGGCTCGTACGCTGACGATTCCGGCACGAGGACGACCGCGGCCCAGCCGAGGGACGAGATCGGCACCGCCGCGCCGATGTCCCGGGTGTGTTCCGTGGGATCCGCGTACGCGTCGATGTAGCCGATGCGCCCGTGCAGGGCGGCCGCCACGGCGGGTACCGCGCGCAGCGCCTCGGCCGGACGCGCCCCGGCGCGCAGATCGAACACGATGGGGCCGGCGCCGTCGAGCACGACCGCGTCCGCCGCGGGTGTGGCCGCCGTCGGCGCGGACGCCGGGAGCAGCGTCAGGTCGACGACCCCGTCCACGATCGCGGCACGAGACCCGCCGTTCATGATCGCCGCGGCGACGTCCACCACCGGACGGCCCGCGAACATCCGCGGCGACCCGACGGCCCACGGCGCCCCCGCTCTGACCTCCTCAAACGCCTGATCGTTGAGGCGGGCCCTCGGCGGCGACGGGGGATCGCCCGCCTCCACCCGGCCCTCGGGATCGGCGAACACGAGACGGAGAAAGCCCGGCTCTCCGTGCCGGATGGCGGCAAACAGCTGCGCGATGCCGCTCACCGGATAGGGCTGCGCGGTCACCGCGGCGCCGGCCACACGCTCGGTGTGCACGGCGGTCGCGAAAAACGTGTTCACGTCCTCCGCGAGCGCGCGGGCGAGATCCTCCTGGGTCCGCACGACGGTGTTGCGGCGGTCCGCGTTGCGCTCGGTGGAGAGCACGAGCGCGAGGACGAGGACCGGAATCATGCAAATCAGGATCACCGCGGCGATCTTGCCGCGGATCCTAGTCCGCTGCCTCATCGTCGGGTCGCCCCGCGAAGAGTCCGGCGCGCGCCGCTACGTGCCGGCGGACGGGCGATGGACCTTGTCCAGGGCCTCGCGCTCGGTCGGGCAGAGCGGCAGGACCTGATCGAGTCCCGTCAGGGTGAAGAGTTTGGCAATCTTCGGCTGCACCTCGGCGATCGCCATCTCGCCCTGCCGCTCGCGCACGCGCTTGAACACGGCCGTCAGCACGCGCAGCGCGGTGCTGTCGAGGTATGTGGTCTTGCCGAGGTTGACAACGATCAACGGAGGCGTACGTCCCGACGCCTTGGCGAGGGCCTCCTCAAGGCGCGGCGCGGTGTAGAGATCCACCTCGCCCGACACCTCGACGACGGTCACGTTGCCGTTGGTGCGCACTGCCACGTCAAGTTCCATGATTGGCCTCCGCCCTAACCGGCGTCCTGACCGCCCGCGGCCTGGTAGAGCGCGATCCCTTTGTTGGCGATCGCCGATGCGACGAACCCCAACACAAACAAGAACAGTCCCTTCGCGGCCACAAACAGCACCATATCTCCCGCCGGCCGCGCGCCCGCGGTGCCCGCCAGCGCCCCCGACGCGACGAGCTCCAGGTAGGCGAGGTAGAAGACCACCAGCAGCAGCAGGACCCCAAGCGTAAAGACCACGATCCCGCTGACGCGCCCGGTCTGGTCCCGCACCAGCACCGCCACCCGCGCCCCTTTACTCGATACGCGCGGTCGCGAGCGCGCGCGCGCAGGAACAGTCCCGGACGCGCGGCACGCGCTCGATCAGCGCGACCAACAGGTGGCGCAGCCGCTCGTTGTTTTCCTGGAACACCCGCAACACCGCCTCGTGACTCACCGGATCGACCGACGCGTCGCCTTCGACGCCGACGTCGTAGTCCGTGATCAGCGAGATGTTCACGTAGCAGAGCTCGAGCTCTCGGGCGAGGATGCACTCCGGGTAGTTGGTCATGTTGATGACTTCCCACCCCTGGTCCCGGAACCACCGGCTCTCCGAGCGCGTGCTGAACCTCGGCCCCTGGATCACCACCACCGTCCCCCGGTCGCGGACCGGGATCCCGACCGCGCGCGCGGCGCCAACCGCGTGCCGCCGCAGCGTCGGGCAGTAGGGATCCGCCGCCGACACGTGCGTCGTGACCGGTCCGTCGTAAAACGTGTCCGCCCGGCCCCAGGTGCGGTCGACGAACTGATCGCACACCACGAAGTCACCCGGGCGCACCGCCCCCTGAAGGCTCCCGGCCGCGCAGGGCCCCACCAGCCACTGGACCCCCAGCGACTTCATCGCCCAGACGTTCGCCCGGTAATTGATGCGGTGCGGCGGCAGGCGATGCGTCCGGCCGTGGCGCGGCAGGAAAGCGACGGAGCGGCCGGCCAGCTCTCCGACCGTCACCACGTCGGCCGGTTCGCCGTACGGCGTCTCGATCTTCACTTCTCGCGCGCCGTCGAGGAGTGAGTAGAAACCGGACCCCCCGAAAATTCCTATCTCAGCCTGCGCCACCCGCTACGCCTCCTTTACCCTGTGCCGACCCGATGGTATCATCCGTGCCGACGACGGGTCAACGCGAGCGCCCCAAGACGCCGCGCGCCGGGACGTGCCGACCACGGCACGATCTGCCCCACCGAGGAGGCCCTCCGTGTCCGCCCGATCGAAGCAGCCCATCGCGCCCCGTCCGTTCCGCGGCCCGAGCCGGGTCTGGTACGGCGACGGCGCCTCGGAACGCATCGGCGAAAGCGTGGCGGAACTCGGCATCGCGCCCGGCACGGCGCTCCTTGTCACAGACGCCGTGGTCGACCGGCTCGGGCTCGCGCGGGCGGCGGCCGGCGGCCTCACCGCCGCCGGGTTTACACTCGAGCGCTTCGCCGACATCCCCGGCGAGCCGACCGCCGAGGTCGCCGACCGGGCCGCTGTGCTGGCCCGCCGGATCTCCCCGGCGCTCGTCTGCGCGGTCGGCGGCGGCAGCGTGATGGACGTCGCGAAGCTCGCCGCGGCGCTCGCGCGCAATTCCGGCAGCGTGCTCGAGTATACGCACGAGGCCGGCAGACGATTCACCACGCCCTCGATTCCGACGGTTCTCGTGCCGACGACCGCGGGCACCGGCGCCGAAGCCAGCCAGAACGCGGTCATCACCCACGACGGCCGGAAGGCGTTCGCGAACAGCCACCCGCATCTGTTGGCCGCCGGCGTGCTGCTCGATCCGCTCCTCACGCATTCGCTGCCGAAGACTGTCACGGCGCACACGGGCCTCGACGCGCTCAGTCACTGCGTCGAAGGCATGCTGTCGTCCGGGGCGACGGCGCTCACCGATATCACCGGGTCGCAGGGCATCGGGTTGATCTTCGACGCGCTGCCGCGCGCCTACGCCGACGGCGGCGACGCGCAGGCGCGGGCGCGGATGGCGCTGGCAGCCTACCTCGGCGGGCTCACGCTCAACGCCGGCATGGTCCTCGGGCACTCGATCGCCTATACGATTGCCAACCGGCTGCACCTCCCGCACGGCTTTTCGTGCGCGCTCGCCCTGCCGTACGCGATGGTGTACAGCCGCGACGCCGCGGCGGACGCGCTGCGGCGGATTGGGGCGGCCACGGGGGTCGGTGACATGGGTGCCGGGCCGGCCGGCGGCGACGGCAACGCGGTCCGCCGCGTGCAGTCGCTCGGCCTCGACGTCGGGATGCCCGAGGCGCTGCGGACCCTCGGCCTCGAGCGGGAACGCCTGCCCGAGCTTGTGGACGAGTGCCTCGAGCGCTACCCGCGTCCGAATAACCCGCGTCCGCTGGCGGGCGAACCGCTGCTCTCGCTCTACACCGCGATGTGGGAAGGCCGCCCGGCGGACGCCTGGCGCGAATGAGCGAGATGCCGCGGCCGTACCGGGCCGTGCTCTTCGACTTGGACGGCACGCTGCTCGACAGCGCCGACCTGATTGTCACGTCCTTCGTCGAGACCTGCCGCGCACTGCTCGGCCGGACGCTCGACCGCGACGAGACCCTGCGCAGCTGGAGCTGGCCGGTCCGCGCCAAGTTCCACGCGCTCGCGCCGGAGCGCGCCGACGAGCTGACGCAGGAGTATCTCCGCCGCTACCTCGAGATGCACGATGAACACGTTCGGCTGTTTCCGGGTGTGCCGGACGTGCTGGACGCGTTGCTCGGCCGCGGCTACGTCCTCGGTATCGTCACGTCGAAGCGCCGCGCCACCGCCGGCGCCGCGGTGCGCGCGTTCGGCCTCGACCGGTGGTGCCGGGCCATCGTCGTGGATGAAGACGTGCGCCGACACAAACCGGATCCAGAACCCGTCGTGCTCGGCGCCCGCCTGCTCGGCGTGGATGCGGCGGACGCGCTCATGGTGGGGGACAGCGTGGAGGACGTGGCCGCCGGCCGCGGGGCCGGCGCCGGCACCGCCGCGGCGTTGTGGGGCACCCAGCATCTCGACGCGGTGCTGGCCGAGCGCCCGGACCACCGGCTCGACCACCCCGAGGCTCTGCTGACGGTCTGCGTCTAGGCCGCGCTCACCCCGCGATTCTCGGGGTGCCGAACGGCCAATCTCGTGGATAGTGGCGCCGGTCGTTACGGCCGTTGTTCTCCGGAGCCGGTTGCACGATCGCAGGCGGCGGCGGTCCAATCGTGCCGAACGCATCAGCGTCCGCTCGCCAATCGCTCGTCGAGGCGAAGCACAACTGGCCGTCCGCGTCTGACCGCGCGCAAAACGACGGCCACCGTTCCCGACAGGGATCGCCAAGGACCGCGGCGCACACGGGACCCGCCGGAACGCCGGCCCACCACCATGAACAGACGGGATGGCGTTCGGTCTGCGCAGCCGACCAGTAGCGGCCTCTCTTTCGAGTAAAGCCGTCCAGCCGGCGAACGTCCCCGTAGAACCGCGCGACAACCGCCGCCAGCCTTGCGGCAAGGCCGTGACCCATGCCGGCCGCCGCAACGCCTCTGCGTCGACGTGGATTGTCAGGAAGCCGCAACGGAAGCCCATGCGGGAGGGACCGACCTGCTTCGGGATCGACAGGGCGACGTGTACGATCGGAGGGTGCGCATACCACACAAGAAAGCTCGCGGCCGTGCTCCCGGATGAACCCGAGCAAATGCTCCCGGCCCCCTTCCGCGTAGAGATATTGCGGCGGCTCGAACGTGCCGTACCTCCGGGGGAGCGCCTCCGGGGGCACCGATTCCAGCACGGCGATGAGGTCCGCCGCGTCGCAGTCGACGAGGGGCCCGCTGACAAACCACCACGACATCGCGATGACCGACGCGGACTCGCTTGTGCCCAGCGGTCCAACCCGCTCCGGACGCGCCCGGCCGGAGAGCCGGTTCGTCTGGGGGTCACGCACGATCCCATCGACGCGCGCGGCCAGCAGCCTTGCGACCTGACGCGCGAGGCGCAGCGCCGCCTCCGGCGCAGTGATCGGGGAGAGGCGAACCTCGGCCGGAAAGGTGCTCCCCGGCAGCGCCCTCTCCACCTCTTCCGGGATATCTTCAGGCAGGACCGGGATCGAGGCGTCGACGACAAGCACCCAGCCGCGGCCCTCCCGCACCCAGGTATTTTCCGCGCCGCTCCACGTCGGGACATCGGGTAGGCCCTGGCCCTGAGGCAGCGGCACAGGCGCGCGCGACCAGATGCGCAGGTCGTAGCTCATCGCGGGCGGCGAGAGAGTCTCGTCAGCCGCGGCGGCTGCCGCGCAGGCGCGCGATGTACAGCCGCGCGGCGTGTTCCATGGACGTGGCGCGCAGGGCATCCTCCTCGGCGTGCGCCGCGTCCTCCGCCTTCCACCGGTCCGCCGCGTCGTAGGCCGCGTCGTCTCCGGCGCGCGCGGCGCGCGCGCCGGGCGGGCCCTCGCGCCAGCGCATGAGCGCCGCCGCCGCGAGGGCCAGCCGGTCGGCCAGGGCCGGCACCCGGCGCACCGCCACCTCCGCCACCAGGAGCGCCAGCGAGACCGCGGCGAGCGGCGGCCACGCATCGCGCGAGCCGCTGCCCGGTCCCGGGCGGAAGACGTCCGCGGGATCCGAGAGAAACGCGCCGCCGCCGGTTTCCACGATGCGGCTCAACAGCGCGGGCCCGCCCGGCGCCGGCCGCAACTCCGGCGAATACGGCACGACGAGGGCGACGATGCGCGTGCCGACGAGGGCGGCGTTGTCCCGCGCGCCGATCACGACGCCGTAGGTGCCCGGCGCCGCGGCGGGCCAGGCCCCTTCATATCGTCCCGGCGCCGTTTCGGAGAGTTCAATCGGCCGCTCCGCGCCGTCCGGCGCCGACACACGGCCGGTGACCGCAAGGCCGCTCCACGGCGTGCCGTCGGGCCGCCGGACGTCGAGCACAACGTGCCCCTCCCCGCCGCTTGTGGTCGTCTCGGCGTACAGGCCGCTGCCTTCGTCGCGCAGCATCCACCGCACGGCCTGCGACCAAAAGCGCGCGGCGTCGGGCCAGGTCCCCCACCCGGAGGTCCATCGCAGCCCGTCGTCGGACGTGAACGCCACGGCGCGGCCGAGACCGTACTGCCAGGTCGCGAGGACCGGATCACGCCGCGGACTCGACAGCCCCACGTCGGCCGACGGCTTGGGCACCGTGGCCACGTAGCCGTCCACCGGGGGCGGCGCGGACACGCCGGCCAGTGTCGGCGCCGCGCTGCCGCGACGGAGGGGCGACCGAGTCTCGATTAGGTACGACCGCGTCGCGAGGAACGCCTCGGTCGTGAAGATCTCGGGGATCGCGTAGAGATCCTTCGCGAAGTAGGAGCGCCCGAGCCCCCACGTCGCGAGATTGCGCATGAAGGGAAGATCCGCGTCGTGCCCGATCGCCACCGTGCTCAAGGTGACGCGATCCCGCGCCATGCTCGTGGCCAAGGTGCGAAAACTTGTGCCCGGCGGTCCGGGATCAGTGAGCCCGTCGCTCACCACGATCACGTGCCGGAGGCGCGCCGGCGAGGTCCGCAGCGCGGCGTGCGCGGCCTCGAGCGGCGGATACATGACGGTGCCGCCGCCCGCCGCGAGGCGCGCGATCTCCTCGAGCACGCGGCTCCGGAACCGCGCCTCGGTCATCGGCACCAGCCAGCGATACTCCTGATCGAACGTGATCACGCCGATCAGATCGTGCTCGCCGAGGTGGTCGATGACCGACGCGGCGACTTCCTTGGCCAGCTCTTCCTTGGCCAGTTCGGTCCCGAACGCTTCCATGCTGCCCGACGTGTCGATCACGAGCACGATCGCGACGGTCGGGAGCGTGGCGGTCTGCCGCACGTCCATCTTGACGGGCAGCACCGCCTCGAGCGGGGTGCCGGCGTAGCCGCCGACTCCGAAGCTGTGCGGGCCGCCGATCGCCGCGAGACCGCCGCCGGCCGCGGCGACAAACGTGCGGAGGGCTTCTTGCTGCGCGCGGCTCAGCTCGTTGGCCGGCACGTCGTCCAGCACGATGCCGGCGTAGGGCGCGAGATCGGCCGGCGACGCGGGAACTCCGTCGGGCGACCGCGCGTCCACGTCGACCCCCTGCCGCCGGAGCCACTCGGCGAGCGGCCGCGATCCGTCCGCGGCGAACAGCACGCGAGGACGGCCGCGGACCACGACCAGGGCCTCGCCGTGCTTGTTGCCGGACAGCGCGCTCGGCGACGCCTCGACGTCGACGGTGTAACGGATCGGCCCCGGCGTAAGCGCGATCTCCGGAAAGCGGACCGCGGTCTCTCCCGGCGCGAGCGACAGCCGCCGGACGGCGCTGGCCGCGCCGTTTCGACGGAGGGTGACGGTCGCCGACGCGGCGGCCGTGCTTTGCAAGACCGCGCGGACCTCATACCGTTCGCCGGGCCGCACCTCCTGGGGCGCGACCACGTCGTCGACCAGCACGTCGGCGGCCGACGGGCCGCTGAGCGGGACGACGTCGATCGGGATGCCCGCCGCGGCCGCCGCGCGCGCAGCCGCAGCGGCATCGCCGCTGTTCTCACCGCCGTCGCTCAGCAGCACGATCCGCCGCGCGCCGTCGGCGGGCAGGACGCCCCGCGCGAGATCGAGCGCGGCCCCGATGTCGGTCGCGTCGGGCGCCGGCCCGACGCCGAGATCGCCGGCCTCGACCTGCGACGCCACGGGAACCCGCAGCGCGGGCCGGCCGCCAAACGTGATCACGCCGGCGCGGTCTTGGGACCGCATGCGGGCAAGCGCAGCGCGCACGAACGCGGTCTCCGTGTCCCCCGCGCCGGAGGCCGTCACGCTGAGCGAGCGGTCCACCGCGAACACGACCGACGCGCCGGTGGCGGGCACGCGGACGGCCGGGCCGGCCGCCGCGAGTACCAGCAGCGCCACCATCGCCGCGCGCAGCGCGGACGCGATGCGCCACCGGCGGCCGGCTCGACGGCCGCCCAACCGCAGCACCAACACGACACACGGCAACAACAGGAGGGCCAGCGGCCGGGCGAAGGTCACGAACGGCATCAGGCGTCCCCGCCGCGCCGGCGCGTGGCCAGCGCCCACTCACCGAGCGCCACCGCGGCCGCCCCCAGCACGAGCCAGGGCCAGAGCGCGAGGCGGGCGAGCACCCGCTGAACCGGCGGCTGTGATGCGGCGGCGGCGGCCGGGCCGGGCGCGATGAGGCCGGCCGTCTCCGATCCAACGCTCACCGAGACCGCCCGCTCGCCGGCCGGCGTCGTCAACCGGTACACGCCAGCCCGCGGCAGCGCGAACGCAAACGCACCATCCCGGGCCGGCACGTCGATTCGCGTCCCGTCGGGCCGCACCACCATCGCCCGGTCGCCGCCGGCAGCCGGCACCTCGAGGGTCTGTCCGGCCTGGAGGCCGCCGGTGTCGCCGCCGAGCCAGGCGAGGCTGTTCACGACCAGTACCGGGAAGGCGACGTGCTGCGGCAGGTCGGAATCCCCGAGACCGAACGCAAGGACGATGGCGCGCATGCCCCTGCTCTCGTAAGCCCACAGCAAGGGCGACGGTCCCGCGGCGAGCACGCGCCCGGAATCGGGCGCGAGCCGGAGCGCCTGACGGACGTGCACGTCCCCGAAGTCGACAAACCGCAGCACCGGATCGCGCCGATCCCACGTCGCGATGTCGGGCGCGTCGACGACGCCCGAGGGATTGGCCGGCAGGTTCGGCGGGACGGTGCCGATCGCCAGGTACCGGCCCGGCGGCACGGCGCCGGTCGTCACGCGATCGAGGATCACGACATCGTAGCCGCGCCACGCGGCGGGGTCGGTCTCCCGGGTCACCGCGGCCCGCGAGACCGGCGCGACGCGCAGCAGCCGCTCAAGCGGGGGATCGTCCGGGCCGACGAGCAGCACAGACGGCAGCGGCGCGGGTGCGAGGAGCGCCTCCGCGGTCTTGTCGTCGGGCAGCGCGTCACGCACGTCGAGTTGCGCGCGCAGCACGCCGGCGTCCGCCTTCCCCCGCGGGGAGGACACCGGGAACACGACCGTGCGCGTTTCGCCGGCGGCCAGCGCGAGCGTTGCGCCGTATGCCGCGCTGCCGTCGCGCGTCACGCGCAGCGGCGCGCGCACCGCCGCGTGGCCGAAGTTGGTCACCCGCACGAGAACCCGGGCGGTGTCCGCGTCCGGCAGCACGCGCAGGGCGACGACGCCGGTGTTCTCGTCCGCCGTCCCGAGGATGCGCGCGGTCACGTTCGGCAGCGCCGGTACCGGTGATCGCGCGGCGTCGGTCCAGACGAAGATGCGGCCGTGCGGTCCCGGCACAAGCTGCGCGGCCAGGTCGATCGCCCCGCGCACGTCGCCGGCCACGTCCCAGGGCTGCGCATGGGCGAGCGCGGCGGCGAGGCGGCCGCGGTCGGCGGTCGGCGGAACCAGCACGAGCGGATGCGCGGCGGCGAGCACGAGAGCCGCGCGGCGGTCCGGGCCGAGGTGCGCCAGGACGTCGCGCGCTTCGGCCCGGGCCCGATCGAATCGCGTCGGGGCCACATCCCGGGCTCGCATCGACATCGATCCGTCGAGCACGAGCACCACGTCGCCGCTCCCCGCCGTCCAGCCGAGCAGCGCGGGCTGCGCGAGCGCCGCCGCGAGGGCGGCCGCCGCGACGATTTGCAGCAGCAGCAGAAGGCTCCGCTCGACGCGGCGCGAGGGGCGGAACGCCGCCCACGACGGCTGCGACTTCACCCACAGCAGCACGCTGCTCACGACGTGCTCGCGGCGCCGCACCCGCAGCAGGTAGAGGACGATCAGCACCGGGACCGCCGCGAGCGCCCACAGGGCGGCCGGCGCGCCGAAGGTCACCGCACCAGCCCCCCCTGCCGGAGGTAGCGCAACACGAGCGAGTCGGCCGGCACGCCCGACGTCGTGCGCAGATAGTCGATGCTGTGCCGGAAGCAGAACTGCTGGATGCCCTCGAGATAGGCGTCCCGCGCCTCCGCGTAGGCCCGCAGGGCGTCGGCGTCGATCGTGACCTCCACGGCCCGCCCCGTCTCGGCGTCGATGAGGCGCAGCTCGCCGGAGAGCCGCGGGGCGAGTTCGTCCTCGGCGAGGACGTGGATGACGAACGTCTGCATCCCGTGGTGCCGCGTTCGCAGCAGGCCGTCCTCGTAGCCGTGCGGATCGAGCAGGTCGGATATGACGACGAGCAGGCCTCGGCGCGAGGACTCGTCGAGCGTTCGCCGCAGCGCGAGGCTGAGGTCGGTGGTCCCCTCCGGAACGATGCCCTCGAGGAACCGGAGGAGGTCAAAGGCGCGGCTGCGGCCGCGCAGCCGGCGCAACCGCGGACCGGGTCCGGAGGAGAAGACGCCGACCTCGACGCGGTCGAGGTTCACGAGGCCGATATAGCCGATCGCCGCGGCGAGTTGCTTGGCGAGGAGCAGCTTGCTCGGCGCGCCCGCGGCCATCGACCGGCTCGTGTCGATCAGCAGGCGGACGTCGAGATCCTCTTCTTCGCTGAACAGCTTGACGAAGAGGCGGTCGAGGCGGGATGCGATGTTCCAGTCGATGTAGCGGTAGTCGTCGCCGGGCTCGTACGCCCGGTAGTCGTCGAACTCGATGCCGCGCCCCCGCACGAGGCTGCGCCGCTCGCCGTGCTGCCGTCCCCGCACGCGGCGCCGGCTGACGAGGCTGAGCGCCTCGAGCCGCTGCAGAAACGCCGGATCGAGCAGCCCGGCCTGGTCCCGCGGCGCGGCCGGGGCGAGGGCGTCCGCGCCTTCGATTACCTGGGCGCCGGCCGCTTTAATATCATGGTGGCCGGTAGCGGAGCGGACGGAAGATCGGCCGGCTTTGATTTCATCGTTGCCGGCCGCGGGTCGGCCGGCGGACGGCGACGCGGGCTGCGGAGGGTCGGAGAACATGCGGCGGTGGCGCTGATCAGGCGTTGACCGTCGGGGCCGTCTGCGCGTCCGTGTGTCGGAGCGCGTCCTCGATCACGCGCTCGGCGTCGATGCCCTGGGCTTCGCCCTCGAAATTCAAGAGAATCCGATGGCGCAGCGACGGGACGGCCAGCACCCGCAGGTCCTCCGCCGCCACGTGCACGCGGCCCTGCGCGAGCGCGCGGACCTTGCCGGCGCGGATCAGCGCCTGCAGCCCGCGGGGACTCGCGCCGTACCGCACGAACCGGCGCGCCGTCTCGGTCGCGCCCTCGGGCCCCGGATGCGTCGCCAGCACCAGGCGCGCCGCGTACTCCTGTATGTGCGATGCGACCGGGACCTCGCGCGCGAAAGCCTGAAGACCGCGAAGCGCCGCACCGTCGACGACGCGACGGGCACCGGGCACTTCCGGCCCCGTGGTGCGCTCCGCAATCTCGCGCAACTCGTCGAGCGCGGGGAACGCGACGCGCAGCTTGAACAGGAAGCGGTCGAGCTGCGCCTCCGGGAGCGGATACGTCCCCTCCATCTCGATCGGATTCTGCGTGGCCAGCACGAAGAACGGCTCGTCGAGCGGCCGGGACTCCCCGGCGATCGAGACCGAGTGCTCCTGCATCGCCTCGAGCAGCGCCGACTGCGTCTTCGGCGTGGCGCGGTTGATCTCGTCGGCGAGGACGATCTGCGCGAAGATCGGACCGGGCTGAAACTCGAACCGGCGGCGGCCGGCGTCGTCCTGTACGACGAGGTTCGTACCGAGGATGTCGGCCGGCATGAGGTCGGGCGTGAACTGGATGCGGGCGAACCGCACGTCGAGCGCCTGGGCGAGCGTGCGCACGAGCAGCGTCTTGCCGAGGCCGGGCACGCCCTCGAGCAGCACGTGGCCTCCCGCGAAGAGCGCCGTGACCACGAGGTCGAGCAGCTCCTGATGACCGACGATAACGCGGCTGAGCTCCCCGCGCACGAGCCCGAACGTGCGCCGGAATTCCTCCGCGGTCTGCGCGGCGAGGTCGGGGACCGGACGGTCGGCAGGGCTCACGGGGCGCCTCCACGCGAATCGAAGTACCGGCGAACGAGCATGACGTACCCCGGCGGCAGCGGATCCTGCGAGAGCTCGCGGTCGATCTCGTGCGCGACGTCCGCCGGCGGCGGCGCCGCGGGGTGCTGGGCCGGCGCGGCGCGTCCGGGCCCCACGATCTCCCGCACGTGGGTGGACCCCGGCGCCGGCAGCCCTTGCAGACGGCTCTGCGTGCGCGTTCCCCCGAGCCGCGGTGTGGGCGCGCCAAGGTTCCCGCCGGCGCCGCGGCCCGGCAGACTGCCCTGGTTCGGTCCGGGCGGCGGTGGCGACGTCTCGTCGGGGCCGGGTGTCACAGGGTTCGAGCCGGACGCGGCCTGCGGCGACGTGTCGGGCCCGGCCTGCTGCGCCGACTGTGCGCTCCCGCCGCCTCGCGCCGCCCGCGCGAGGCGGTCCGCCGAGCGCTGGACCTGTCGCCGCGCATCCCCGAGCGCCTGTTCGTCGCCCAGCATCCGCTCGATACCCTGCAAGTCTTGCAAGGCCTCGCCCAAGGCGGCCGACGACGCTCCACGCTGGCCGCTTTCCGCGGCGCGGCGGGCGCGATCGACACCGGCCCGCACGCTGGGCGGCGCGCCCAACTGATCGAGCGATTCCGAGAGCGCGCGCAAGCGGCGCGCCAGTTCCTCCGCGGACATCCCGCTCCCGGTGCCCTGACGCAGGGCGCCCGCCAGATCGTCCAGCGCGAGCCGCGCGGCGTCGAGCCGCTGCGCCTGATCGGCGCGCCGTGCCGCCGCGCTATCGGGTGTCCCGGTGCCGGGACGCCCGGCACGCCCGGGAGACATCGCCCCGTCGATCTTCCGGCGCACGCTGTCCTGCGCCGCCTGGAGCTGGCGCACGACATCGCGGACCTGACCCATCGCATCGTCCCAGCCGACGCGCGGCGCTTCGAGACGACGGCCGGCGCTCTGCACCGCCGGGGCGGCACGGCGCGCCTCCGGCAGGAGTCCGGCGCGGCCGGTCTCATCCAACCGACGGCCGACGTCTACGAGCACGCGGCCTTCGCGATGAATCGCCGCCGCCATGCGGCCCGCGGGCGTCCCGGGCACGGCCAGTCCCGCACCGAACCACGCCCAGCCCGCGAGGGCGAGGCACAGTGCAAGCGGCAGCCAGGCGTCTTGGGACACGCGGATCGGCGCCACCGCGCGCGGCTCGAGCCCGGTCGCCGCCGACAGCGCGTCGCGGATCTGGAGTCGGGCAAGCCCCGCCGGACGTTCCGCGCGCGCCAGCAAATCAACGGCCGTCCCGATCCGGTCGGCGAGCCCCGCGCGCCCATCGGCTACGCGGGCGGCCACGAGCAGCGACGGCCGGTACCGGCGGGCC
>DASYXS010000028.1:0-6658 GCA_035934535.1 bacterium | reverse complement strand
CGAGCAGCGCGTCGGCGCTGCCGGCGGAGTCCTCCCCCGCCCCGTCGGCCGTCGCGTGGAGCAGCGCGTCGACGTAGGCGGGTTCGCCCTGCGTCCGCCAGAACTGCACGAGCCGCTCCGTCTCCGCGTCGCTGATGAACGCGCCCTGCACCCGGGTCGGCCGGCTCGCCCCGAGCGGCGAGAAGAGCATGTCGCCGCGGCCGAGCAGCTTCTCGGCCCCGGGGTGGTCGAGAATCGTCCGGCTGTCGACTTGCGACGAGACGGAAAACGCGATGCGCGACGGAATGTTCGCCTTGATGAGGCCGGTGATGACATCGACGGACGGCCGCTGCGTCGCAACGAGCAGGTGAATGCCGGTGGCGCGGGTCATCTGTGCGAGGCGGCAGATGATCTCTTCGAAATCGGCCGGCGCGACCATCATCAGGTCCGCCAGCTCGTCGATGATGATGAGGATGAACGCGAGCGGACGGTCCGGGTGGCTGGCGTTGAACGCCTGGATGTTCCGGACGCCGTCCTTCGCGAATATCTCGTACCGGCTCTCCATCTCCTGGATCGCCCAGCGGAGCTTCGCGGCCGCTTCCCGAGCACCCGTCACCACCGGGCTCAACAGGTGCGGGATGCCGTTGTAGTTGGTCAGCTCGACGCGCTTCGGATCGATCATGAGGAACCGCGCCTGCTCGGGCGTCGCACGAAAGAGAATGCTCGCGATCATCGAGTTGAGGGCGACGCTCTTTCCGGCCCCGGTCGCCCCGGCGATCAGCAGGTGCGGCATCTGGACCAGGTCCGCGACGATCGGCGTCCCCGCGATCCCCTTCCCGACCCCAACCGCGAGCGGCGAAGTCGCGCGCACGAACTCGTCGCTCGCGAGAATCTCGCGAAGGTGCACAAGGCTCGGGCGTTCGTTGGGCAGCTCGACGCCGATCGCCGACTTACCGGGGATCGGCGCCTCGAGCCGGACGCTGCTCGCCGCCAGCGACAGCGCGATGTCGTTTTGCAAGCTGGTGATCTTCTGGACCTTGACGCCGGGCGCCGGCTGAAGCTCGTAGCGGGTCACGACCGGTCCCGTCTCCCACCGGATCACCTTCGCCTCGACGCCGAAGCTCGCGAGTGTACGCTCGAGGCTCCTGGCCACCTCGTCCGGATCCACCTTGCCGGCCTTGGCCTTCGCGGCGAACGCGTCGAGCAGCGTGAGGTCGGGCACCACGTACGCGCGGCGCGGTTCGGTCGGGAACGGCAGGGCCTCCTGCGTGACGTTGGAGCGGCGTCGCCTCGGGCGCCTGGACGCGGCGGATGTCTCCGGCGCCGCCCCGACCTCCGCGCCCGCCGTTGCGTCGGCCACGGCCGGTTCGTCCGCGGCGGCCGGTTCCGCGGCCGGCTCTTTATCGGGCGCGAGCACACCGGGAACCCCGGGCTCCGCCGCCGTTCCCGCGAACTCCCCGCCTGGCGCCGCGGCGTCTTCCTCTGCCTCCGGCGGAACAGCCGGGACCGGTGGAGCCGCCGCGGACTCGCGGACCGCACGCGACCGCTGCGCGAGGCGCCGCACAACGCCGGACGTCGCGCCCGCGGTCCACGCGCCAACTCGGCGGACGATCGGGGGGACGGCGGCGGCGGCCCGCCACGCGAGGCGGCCGGCGGCCCGCAGGCCCGCGAGCGTCGTGAGCATCAGCCACACGACGGCCCGGCCGAGCCACACGAACAGGCCGCCGCACCAGGCCGCCGTGGTCCGGCACGCGCGGCCGGCGGCCCGGCCCGTGGCGAGAAACAGCGTCAAACCGAGGCGCCCGAGGTCGTCGAGCGAGACGCCCCACAACAGCACGATCGCGGCTGCGCCGCCGCCGAGCGTCGCGATCCAGAGACCGGGCTCACCGGTGACGCGGCGGAGCGCCAGCGAGAGAAGCGCGCCGACATAGCCGCCGCCCTTCCGGCCAGACGCCGCGAGTAGTTCTCGCCCGGCAGAGTAGCGGAGGTGCAGGGCGACGAGCATCACGACGTATGCCGCGACAAGACCCCACACGCGGGCGCCCAACGCAAAACCCCGGCGGACCAATACGATGAGACCGACGAGGAGGCAGAGAAACGGCAGGACCCAGATGCCGAGCCCGAACACCTGACCGCCGTGCGCGGCCACGAACCGCGGAGCGGGGGCGCTCTGATGCGGGAAGAGACTGACGCCGATGAGGAACGCGAGCGCAATGAGCGCCGCGCCTGCCGCTTTCGTATACCCGGAGTGGGACGCCTTGTGCTTCGGCACTGGCGGCCTCCTATGCTGCGATCGCTGCGACGACGAACGTTCGACGACGGCCGCTACACTTCAACCAGCATCGGCAGGATCATCGGCTGCCGGCGCGTCCGTTCAAACAGGTACCGTCCCAGAGCCTCCCGTATCGCCGACCTGACGGCCGCCCATTCCGTGGTGCCGCGCTCATGGCACCGGGCGACGACGTCCACGATCTGCTTCTTGCACTCTTCGATCAGATCGCCGGACTCGCGCATATAGACGAAGCCGCGCGACACGATGTCCGGCGCCATGAGCAACTCGCCGGTCTGCCGCTCGATCACCACGAGCGCGATCAGGACCCCGTCCTTGGCCAGTTGACGCCGATCGCGCAGTACGATCGGGCCAACCCCGCCGAGGCCGTCCACCAATACCGACCCGGCCTCGATCGACCCCGCGCGGACGAGCCGGTCCGCCGAAGCCGCGATGACCTGCCCATTCTCCGCTACCAGGCTGCGTTCCTCCGGTATCCCGACGGACGTCGCGAGCCGGCGATTGTGGACCAGGTGCCGGTACTCGCCGTGCACGGGAAGAAAATACCGCGGCCGCACGAGCGTCAGCATCAGCTTCAACTCTTCCTGACAGGCGTGCCCGGAGGCGTGCACCGGGCCGCCGTGCAGCACCTCGGCGCCCTGCCGGTACAACTGGTCGATCGTCCGCGCGACCATGCCTTCGTTGCCCGGGATGGGCGTCGCCGCCAGGATCACTGTGTCGCCTGCTTTGACCGCCACGGCGCGGTGCTGACCTGTGGCCATGCGGCTCAGCGCCGACATCGGCTCACCCTGGCTGCCGGTCGTCAAAATCATCACGTGCGCGTCCGCGAGCCCCTTCAACTGGTCGACCGGCACCATCGCCCCGCGCGGCAGCTTCAGCACGCCGAGGTCGGCGGCGATCTGCACCGTATCCACCATGCTGCGCCCCACCACCGCCACCTTGCGGCCGTGCCGGGCTGCCGTGTCGAAGGCCTGCCGCAGCCGGTGCACGTTGCTGGCGAACGTTGTGAGCAGGACCCGGCCCCGTGCCCGGCCGACGATCTCGTCCATCGCCGTGCCGACCACCCGCTCGGACGGCGCATAACCCGGCCGGTCGACGTTGGTCGAATCCATCAATAGAAGCCGGACGCCCTGCTCTCCGATTTCCGCCAGACGGGAGAAGTCGGTCGGCGGCTCGCCGATCGGCGTCTGGTCGAACTTGAAATCCGCGCTGGAGACCAGCGTGCCGGCCGGGGTGCGGACGACGACCGCGCACGCCTGCGGGATGCTGTGGTTGACGTGGACCAACTCCACCTCGAACGGCCCCACCCGGAATGGCCGGCGCGTCTCGCACGGGACGGCCCGCATCGCCGGCGTATCCGGCGTCTCCTCGACGCGGCGGCGCGCGAGTCCGAGCGTCAGCGGCATCCCGTAGACCGGGACGGGCGCCGCGCGCAGGAGGTACGGGAGGCTCCCGACGTGGTCCTCGTGGCCGTGCGTCAGCACGACGCCGTGGATCGTCCCGGCCTGCTCCAACGCCCGGTAGTCCGGGATCACGAAGTCGATGCCGAGGTCCTCTTCGTCCGGGAACATCAATCCGGCGTCGATGACGAGACAGTCGCGGCCGACCCGGACGATCGTGCAGTTCTTGCCGATCTCGCCAAGCCCGCCGAGCGGGATCACTTCGAGGACGGGACCGCCCGCGGCTCGGCGCGCTGTCCCGCGCGGCCCCGGTCCCGGTGCGGGCTTCGCACGGCCGCCGTCGGGGCGGGCCGCGCCCCGGCTTGGGCGAGGATGGGCCTGTCGCGATGACGACGGCGCGGTCGGGACCGGCTCGGGTGCTTCACGCTGCGGGAGCGGACTCCCGCCGCCCGGCGCCGGTCCCCGGCGGCGGCGGCGCCGGCGAGGGGTGCCCTGCTGCGGGACCGCGTCGGGGCGCTGTTCGCCCCTCACTCCGCTCTGCGGCTCTGACATCACGTTCACCTCTTCGTCGCGCGCGCCGCGTTACCCCGCGCCGACGCGGCCGGGGGCGCACCGTTGACACGACCCCCTAGACAAGGATAGGGTACGATCAGTGATCCGGAGCGCGTGCGCGGTTGCGATTGTCGTGGGACTGCTCGGGCTGTGCCCCCAAGCGGGTACCGGCGCCGCGCACCCCCGTGTCGCGATCGTCTTCGAGCACGCCGGGGCGAGCCTCGACGATCTGAAACCGATCTATGCAATGCACCAGCCGTTTGGACTTGGTATCTTTCCACACCAGCGATACTCGGCCCAGATCGTGCGCGAGGCGTTCGCGCACGGCCTTACGCCGATCCTCCACCTCCCGCTCGAACCGATCCATCCGGCCGACCTCGGACCGGTCACCGGAATCGTCTGGATCCGCATGGCCGGCCCCGAGATCACCCGCACGGTCGAAGGGGATCTCGACTCCGTCCCCGGGGTGGTCGCCGTGAGCAACCACGCGGGCTCGCGCGCCACGGCCGACCGGCGGGTAATGAGCGCGGTACTCAACGTCGTGAAGGCGCGCGGCCTCTGGTTCGAAGAGAATCGGACGACACCGCACTCCGTCGTGGGCGAGGTCGCGAGGGCCGACGGGGTGAAGAGCGTCCTGATCACCACGTACCTGGACGACCCGCCGACCGGCATCGACGCCAAAGTCCACGCCCTCGTCGGCCTCGCCGTGCGCCGCGGCTGGGCGGTTGCCGGGGCCCACGTCACGACCGGCGCGCCGGAGATCGTGGCGCGCCACCTCGCCGAGTTTCACGACGCCGGCGTCGTGTTCGTCCCGATTACGCAGTTCGTCTCACCGAAACCATAGGAGAAACACGAGACCGACGGCCGCGATCACGGCTCCGCTCAACACCTCGCCGTAGCGCTCTAGCGGACCGAGATGGACGCGCTCGAGACTCGCGCTCGAGTACCGGCACAGATTATCCCGGTGCCGGGGCCCGCGTCGCGCCCACCCGGCGCGACGGCCGAGAGGGGCCACGAAGCGCGACGAGCCGCTTGAGCGCCGCCATGTCCCGGAACAGCTGCGGCCGCGCACCCGGATTGTGCAGGGCATACGATGGATGATAGAGCGGGAGAATGGTGCAGAGGTCGTGGGGTTGGGGACACCCGTGGCATTCTCCGATGGCGGCGTCCGGCAGAAACGCCGCGAGGGCATGCCGGCCCAGCGTGACGATCACGCGGGGCCGGACGATCTCGATCTGTGCCAGCAGCCACGCGCGGCAGGCCGCGATCTCGCCGGCGCGCGGGGGCCGGTCGTGGCCGGATCCGGTGGGCGTCGCCGCACGGTGTTTGACGATGTTGGTGATGTAGACGTCCTCGCGCCTGAGGCCGGCGCCCGCGAGCAGCTGCTCGAGCAGGCGCCCGGCGCGGCCCACGAACGGCCGCCCGCTGAGATCCTCCTGACGCCCGGGTCCCTCGCCGACCACCATGACGGCGGCGTCGAGTTTGCCCTCACCGGGGACGGCGTGCGTCGCGCGCCGCCATAACGGACAGCGGCGGCAGCGGGCGACCCCGCGCCCGAGCGCCGTAAGCCGCTGCCGCCGGCTCTCCCGATCCACGCCCACATGATAACCGGAAGGGCGCGGGAAGCAAACGAAGGGGCGGTCCCCCTACTCCGGGCCGCCCCCGTTCCGGATCAGAACGCGCCGAGGTCTGCGATCGCCTGGTACCTCAAACGATAGGCCATCGGCTGGTTGACGAACGCGACCCGCATCTGCTGGAGAAACCGGCTGCGCCGATTCGCGTCGCGGATCCGCAGCGCGTCCTCATCGCTCACGACCACATCGGTTTTGAAATTCGACAACACCGGCCCGCTGACGCCGATCGCGAACACGAGGAGCGGACGCGGGCCGGCGCGGCTCGCCGTCTCGAGAGACGGCGCGTACTCCACGATTCCATAGCGCGCGGCGAAGTCGTCGTTGAGCTGGCCGGGCTTCCACCAGCCGCGGCCGTAGACGACCTCGCCGGAGGGCGTCAGCACCGCCGGGCTGATGGATCGATCGAGATGGATCGTCCGGGCCACGATCACGAGGCCCGTATACGCGCCCGGCTGCGCCGACGCGCGCTGCGCGAGCCCGGGACCTACGATGAACGCCGCGAGCAGCGCCGGCACCAAGATACGAGCGGCCGTCCGTCCGATCCCCGTCGTCCGCATCCGCGTCCCCCCGGTCAGATCTGATGGCACCATCGGTGATGCCCAGATAGCGCCGTCCCCGGCGGCTTTGTTCCAAAAACGCATAAGTGTGAAGACAAAACCATAGATGTGAAGACGGCCTGAGCGGCGCTGCCGGACGGATGACGGACAGGGAGACGGGCGGGAAACGGATTACGCGGGGGGAGCCACCGGCCGCGCCGCCCGCCGCGCCTCCTCCCCCCGCCGCCGCGACTCGTTGGCGTACCG
>DASYXS010000077.1:0-19630 GCA_035934535.1 bacterium | reverse complement strand
GCGCGCGCGGGCGTGCCGCCGCGGGCGGCCGACATCCGCGCCGTGCAGCGGGAGCTCACCCGTTTGGGCGTCGATCTCGAGCTGCTGCGGCGCCTCGGCCCGTCGCCGGCGTCGCTCGAGGTCTGAGGGCCGCGATGCGCGTCCGGCCGGAAGTCGACGTGCTCGTCTGCGGCGGAGGAACGGCCGGCGCCGTCGCGGCGATCGCCTCCGCGCGAACCGGCGCGCGCACCGTGCTCGTCGAGCAGTACGGAAGCGTCGGCGGGATGGCCGCGACCGGGATGTCGTTCCTCGGCGTGAGCGACGCCTCCGGGCGGCGCGCGCTCGGCGGGATCGGCGCGGAGCTCCTGGCTCGCCTCGCGGAGGCGGGCGCGGCCTTCGAGGACCGCCCGGACAAACAGGTCGGCTCCGTCACCGTCGCGGACCCGGTCGCGCTGCAGCAGACGCTGCTGGAAATGCTGCTCGACGCCGGCGTCGAGTTTCTTCTCCATACGTTCTGCGCCGACGCGGTGGTCGGGGGATCGCGCGTCCGCGGCATCCTGGCCGCGAACAAGGGCGGCCTCGAGACCGTCCTCGCGCAGGTGGTCGTCGACGCGACCGGAGACGCCGACGTCGCCGCCCGCGCCGGCGCGCGGTTCGTCGTCGGCCGCGCGGACGACGGGTTGACGCAGCCCGTGACCCGGATCTTCCGCGTGTGCGACGTCGACGTCGACGAGATGCTGGCGTACTTGAAATCGAATCCCGGCGAGATGGATCTGCCCGAGCGTTGGGACGGCGGCGCGGGCTACACGGCCCGGGACCTCGCCGCGCAGTCGATCGTGATGGACGCGTTTCCGGCGCTCGTGGCCGCGGCCCGGCGGAACGGCGAGCTCTCCGTCCCGCGCGACCGCATCGGCGTCGAGACCGGGCCCGTGCCGGGCGTCGTGACGATCAACGCGACCCGCGTCCACGGCGTCGACGCGACCGATCCGGACGCGTTGAGCCGCGCGGAGATCGAGACGCAGCGCCAGATGTTCGAGATCCTGCGTTTTCTCAGGCGCCGGGTGCCGGGGTTCCGCAAGGCCCGGCTGCTCGACTCCGCCTACCAGGTCGGCGTCCGCGAGTCGCGGCACGTCGCCGGCGATTACGTCCTGACCCTCGACGAGGTGCTGTCGGGCGCGGATTTTCCCGACGCGGTTGCCCGCGGCGCGTATCCGCTCGACCTCCACGATCTTCGTCCGGGCGCCCAGGTGCTCGGCGCCCGTGTGGGCGGCGGCGGCGTGACGTTGCGGCGCATCGAGCACTCGTACGCAGTCCCCCTGCGGTGCCTGCTGCCAGCCGGGCTCGACGGGTTGGTGGTGGCGGGCCGGGCGATTTCCGCCACGCACGAGGCCGCCGGGTCGGTGCGGGGCCAGGCCGTCTGCATGGCGACCGGGCACGCCGCGGGCACGATCGCCGCGATGAGCGCCGCGGCGGGGACGGCGCCCCGCGGGCTCGCGGCGTCCGCCGTCCAGAAGACCTTGCGCGCACAGCACGCCGTCCTGGACTCCGCGGTTCCGGCTTCATGACCGGACCGGGCCGCGCCAAGGGAGGCACGTCGAGGTGGGAAGGGGGGGACACCGCCGCGCGGAGCTGTTGATCGCGTAAGTGGCAGCAGGGCGGGGCCGGATCGGTGCGCCGGCCCGCCAAGATCATCAGGAGGAGGGATCACGCGTATGCTGCGTCAGCCACGATACCGGGTCGCCGCAACCCTGCTCGCGATATTGCTCGTGTCGCTGCTTGTGACCGGCTCCGTTCCCCAGACGTCGCGCGCCCAGAGCACGACCACGCTCACGTTCCTGGGCCCGGACTTCGACGAATGGGTCGCGTTCGTCAAGGTCGCGAACGAGATCGGCAAGCCCATGGGCATTCAGATCAAGCCCGAGTATCTGCCCTGGGACAACGTGTTCCAGAAGGCGCTGATCGACTTCAAGTCCGGCGTGAAGACGTGGGACTACGTCTACGTCTACAACACCTGGATCCCGGGTCTCGCCGCGGCCAAGGCGGTCATCCCGATCGATGACCTGATGACGACGCCCGAAGCGAAGAAGGCGGTGGCCCCGGAGGACTTCATCAGCCTGACCACAGTCGGCCTCCAGTTCCAGAATAAGCTGTGGGCGATGCCGATGCTGGCGGCGCCGTATATGATGGCCTACCGCACCGACGTCTTCGCCGACCCCACCGAGAAGAAGGCGTTCCAGGCCAAGTACGGCTACGCGCTCGGCGTCCCGCAGACGTACAAGCAGCTGATGGACACGGCGCAGTTCTTCACCCGGAAGGCCGGCGAGAAGCTGATGGGCAAGCCGCTCAACCAGGACTTCTACGGCGTCGTCATGGCGAACAAGAGCGGCGGCTTCCTCTTCCATCGCTACGAGCATATCCTGGTGGGGTTCGGCGCGGACCTGATCTACAATTCCAAAACGATGCAGCCCACGGTGAACTCGCCGCAGAGCATCGCCGCGGCCAAGTACTACGTCGCGCTCCACAAGTACATGGAGCCCGGCAGCGAGTCGCTGACCGGCGGCGGCGCGGAGCGCATCATGGCCTCCGGCCGGGGTGCGATCGCGATGGACGCGCTCGACAACATGCTGTCGGTGCTGCCGGTGGCGAAGCTGTCCAAGGTCGTCGGCAAGATCAACTACACGCTCCTGCCGACGCAGCTGGCGAGCCGGCCGCACGCCAACGTCGGCGACGCAAACGGTCTCGCGATCTACGCGCTCACGCAGCACAAGGCGGAAGCGTTCAAGCTCGCGACCGCCGTGCTGAACACCCAGGGGACCAAGCAGGTGATGAAGGAGTACCCCGCGCTGATTCCCATGCGCGCCTCGGTGATCAAGGATCCGGAGGTGCGCACGAACTACCCGAACGTGTTCAACGCGATGAGCAGCTTCATCAACGGCAAGCCGTACACGATGTTCATCCCGCCGCTGAAGGAGTGGGTCCAGGCCCAGGATATCTACGAGCAGGCGCTGTCGGCCGCGATGTCGGGCCAGCAGTCCGTGGAGGACGCGCTCAACGGGGCCCAGGCCAAGGTGTCCGACTTCTTCAAGCGGCAGGGCTACATCAAGTAACCGCCTAATGCGGGAGGGCCGTCGCCCGCCTAAACGGCGGGCGGCGGCCTCCCGACCGGCGTCTTTCGGAGCGCGCTATGGGAATGAAGTGGGCGGTCCTCGGCAGCGGGCGGTTCTACTTCTGGTTGATGACGGTGCCCGCTGTGCTCTACGTGGTCGTGTGGCGGCTGGCCCCTGCGGTCTACACGCTGTGGCTCGGCCTGCACACGTACAACATCGTGTACGACAACGCGCCGCGCTGGAACCATCTCGCGAACTTCGTCCAGATCGCGCGCGACGGCGCGCTCCGCCAGTCGCTGGGACTCTCCGCGGAATTCGGCCTCATCGCGACGGCCGCCGAGGTGCTGATCGGACTCGCCGCGGCGCTGTTCTTCGACACCGACCCGCCGGGGCGGAACCTGCTGCTCGGCGTCTTCCTGCTGCCGATGATCATGGCGCCCGTCGTGGTCGGCACGGCCTGGGGCACGTTGTTCGACCGGACGGTCGGCTACATTCCCTACGTCCTCCGCCTGCTGCACGTCCCGCAGCCGGACTGGATGGCGACGCCGGGGACGGCGATGTTTGCGCTGCTGGTCGCGGACGCATGGGAGTGGGCGCCGCTCGTGACGCTGCTGCTGTTCGCCTCGCTGCAGGCCATCCCGCGCGAGCACTTCGAGGCCGCGCGCGTCGACGGCGCCTCGGGATGGCAGCTGTTCCGCCGGATCATCCTCCCGCAGGTGACGGGCATGGTGCTCGTCGCCGCCGGCCTGCGCCTCATGGACGCGTTTCTCGAACTCGACAAAGTGTTCGTCATGACCGGCGGCGGCCCGGGCTCGTCGACGCAGTTCGTGAGCATGTTCGTGTACAAGCAGGCGTTCCAGTTCTACGAGCTGGGGTACGCGTCGGCCGTGATCACGGTGCTGCTGGCCGTCCTCGGCGCGGCCTACTGGCTCTATCTGCGTAGCTACTACCGGGCCCTCGGGGCGGCGAATCTGTAATGGACGCGCGCGAGCTGGCTCCGCGCGAAGGCGAGGCGGAGGTGCTGCTCCGGCCGGCGGCCCGCGCGCGTGCGCGCGTCCGCCACCGCTCCGCGGCCGCCGCCCGCCGCGCCCGCTGGCAGATCGCGGGCATCATCGGGCTGCTGGCCTGGACGCTGCCGCCGTTTCTCTACCTCGTCATGCTGTCCATCAAGCCCGAGCGGATTCTGATCGACCGGTCGGCGCTG
Organism: bacterium; assembly: GCA_035934535.1. Lineage (GTDB taxonomy): Bacteria > Sysuimicrobiota > Sysuimicrobiia > Sysuimicrobiales > Segetimicrobiaceae > DASSJF01. The sequence goes on along the minus strand of DASYXS010000077.1, from coordinate 15,340 downwards.
TTCTTCGTCCCGACGTTCGAACGGTACACCGACTTTGTCGCGAGCGGCCTGGCGGCGCCGATTTGGACGAGTCTGATCACGTCCACGCTGGGCGCCCTCGGCACCGTCGTGCTGGCCGGCCTCGCGGCAATGACGTTTCGGTTCCTGGATTTCAAGGCCAAGACGGTGCTCTTTCTGCTGATCCTGCTGCCGCGGATGTTCCCGCCCGTGACGACGCTGATTCCCATTCAACTGACGCTGAAGGCGATGGGCCTCATCGACACCAAGACCGCGCTCGTCATCCTGTTCATCGGGTTCGAGATCCCGCTGGCGATGTGGGTGCTGCATACGTTCCTCGCGGACGTGCCGCGTGAGCTCGCCGAAAGCGCGGCGCTGGACGGCGCTTCGCTCCCGGCGATCGTGATGAAGATCCTGCTGCCGCTGGCCGGCCCCGGACTGCTCGCCGCCTTCATCCTCGCTTTCATCTTCAACTGGAACGAGTTTCTGTTTCCGTTGATCGTCACGAGCTTCAACGCGCGCACCGGCTCCGTGGCCATCATGAGCTTCACCGCCGGCTACAAGAAACTGCAGTGGGGCGCGCTCGCCACGCTCGGCGTCATCATGACGATTCCCGTGGTGCTGTTCGTGCTGGCGTTCCGCCAGTCGCTGGTCCGCGGCTTCACCGCGGGCGCGCTCAAGGGCTGAGACGTCGACCAACCGGAGGGAGACGATGGTGAACGGAGGCAATCGCACCGAGCCTGGTCCGCGCGGCCTGACGCGCCGCCGGCTGCTCGCGCTTACCGCGGGGGCCGCGGCCGGCGGGGCGCTGCCGGCCGGGGGCCTGTTCGATCACCGGGTGCTGGCGGCCGCGGAGAAGCGGGGCGGCACCCTGACCGTCGGCGTGAACACCGATCTCGTCTCGCTCGATCCCAACGACATCGTGTTCGCCAACGTGCCGATGTTCTTCCAGGTCTACAACTACCTGGTCAAGTACACCACGACGCTGCAGGCCCGGCCGGACCTCGCCGAGTTCTGGGACGTGGCGAAGGACGGTATGAGCGTCGTGTTCCGCCTCCGCGACGGCGTGCGGACGCATTCCGGCGGCACCTTCGGCGCCGACGCGCTGATCGCCAATTTTCGCCGCACAAAAGACAAGGCGACGGGCGGGGGACTGTTCAGCCGTCTCGCCGATTGGGACGCCGCCGACCGGCTCGACGCGCGAACCGTCCGGTTCCGGTTCTCCCATCCGCACCCCGACTATCTGGCCCAGATCGCCCGGTGGGGCATGGTGGACCCGGCGGCGTTCGCGACCGTGCGGAACAAGGGCGGCGGGACGGGACCGTTCCGCGTGCAGGAGTGGGCGCCGGGCGACCACGTCACGTTCACCCGCTTCGACGGGTACTGGCAGCAGGGGCTGCCGCTGCTCGACCGCGTCGTCTGCCGAGTGTTCTCGGACCCGCAGGCGCTCGAGAACGCCTTCCAGGCCGGGACGGTCGATATCGCGCACACCATCGTCAACAAAGATGTCGCACGCCTCAGGCAGGCCGGGTTCCGGATCACGCCCGCTCCGGTGCCGAACGAGTACTACGTGCTGGTGATCAATACGCGCAAGCCGCCGCTCGACAACGTCAAGGTCCGGCAGGCGATCCAGCTCCTGGTGGACCGCGCCACGGTGGTGCGCACGGTGCTCGGCGGCGTGGGCCGGCCGGTCGCGCAGATGGTGACGCCGGCGTCGCCGGGCTACGATCCGAAGCTGGACACCGAGTACGGATACAATCCCGCGAAGGCGAAGCAGATCCTCGCGTCCGCGGGCATCGGCCGGAACGTGCGGTTCAACTTCCTCACGTCCACGAGCACCCCGGAGCTGCCGCAGATCGCCCAGATCATCCAGGCCGACCTCAAGCAGGCCGGTCTCGACGCGAACATCACGATCCACGAGCCGGCCCAGTACTTCCCGCCGTACTTTGCCGGCAATTTCGACCTCAGCCTCTCGTTCCTCACGCTGGCGACCATCGATCCGACGGACTTCACCATCAGCTCGGCGTTCCGGACGGACGGGACGAACCCGGCGTGGATTCAGACCGGGCCGCCGCGCGAATACGTCGACGGCCTGCTCGGCCTCAACACGACGTTCGACATGCGGGAGCGGTGGGCGCGGCTGCGCGGGGTGATCCGCTACATCCTGGAACAGGCGTGGGCCGTGCCGGTCGCGCTGCGGCTCCCGACGTACGGTCTCGCGAAGCCGGTGGAAGGGTTCGACGTCGATCCGCAGATGCTGATCCAGCTGAAGGGCACCTGGTTGAACCGCTAGGAGGCGGCGACGCCGGCCAGTCTCCCAGGGGGGACCCGGACATGGAGATCCGCTACGAATTGATGCGGCCGCAAGACATCGTCGCCGCGCGCGCACGGACGCCGGTCGCCTACCTGCCGATCGGCCCGATGGAGTGGCACGGTCCCCACATGGCCGTCGGCATGGACATGCTGCACGCGCACACGATGGCGCTGGAGGCGGCGCGCAAGGCCGGCGGTGTCGTCCTGCCGCCCCTGCCGCTCGGCACCGAGACGTATACGGACGCGGAGCGCCTCCGGCACCGCGGCTTCACCGGGACCGAGCGCATCTACGGGATGGATTACCCCGGCTTCGCGCTGCCGAGCCTGTACATCGAGGAGAGCGCGTTCGCGCTCATCGTGCGCGAGGTGGTGCGGGGGCTGAAGCGCCAGGAGTTCAGGGTGATCGCGCTCGTGAACGGCCACGGCGCCCTCAACCACCGGAACACGCTCATGCGGGTGGCGGCGGAAACGACGGAGCCGGGCCGCGCGACCGTGCTGCTCGCGGGGTACCTCTACGACGGCCGGTACCGCGAGCACGCCGCGATCGGCGAGACGTCATACCTGCTCGCGTACCACCCCGAGGCCATCGATCTCGCGGCGCTGCCCCCGCTCCCGAAGCCGCTCGGCTACCGGGACTTCGGCATTCTCGATCGCCAGACCGTGGTCGGCGAGCCCACCCTGGACTTCACCGTGGCCGCGGAGCACGATCCGCGCCGGGCCACCGCGGAGCGGGGCCGCGACGACGTGGCCTACGAGTCCGATCAGATCGCCCGGAGGGTCAGCGAGGCGCTCGCCGCGCTCGAGCGAAAGTAAGGGAGCCATGGCGGCCGGCGGGCTGGGACGCTATCTGGCGCGGCGGGGTCTCGAGGCCGCGTTCACCCTGTTCCTCGCGTCGGTGCTGGTCTTTTCGATGGTGGCCGCGCTGCCGGGAGATCCGGCGCAGGTCATTCTCGGCGACCGCGGCACGCCCGACCAGCTGCGCGCGCTGCGGGCATACCTCGGCTTGGACCGGCCGCTCCCGCTGCAGTACGGGAGCTGGGTCGTCCGGATCGCGCACGGGGATCTCGGGCACTCGCTCATCAACGGCGCGCCCGTGGCCGAGACGATCGGGCGCGCCCTGCCGCTCACGCTGCAGCTTTCGCTGTGGGCGTTCGCCGTCGTCGTGCTGATCGCGTTTCCCGCCGGCATGTTTGCGGCCACGCGGCCGCTGTCGCCGCTCTCCGCGGCGCTCCGCTGGTACCATGGGTGGGCGCTGGCCGTGCCGGTGTTCTGGCTCGGGGCCATCTTGTCGTGGTACTTCGGCGTGGTCTTGCGGTGGCTGCCGCCCTCGGGGTTCGTCGGCCTCGCGGAGAGCCCGTCCGGCTGGGCGCGGAGCCTCGTGCTGCCGGGCATCACGCTCGGCCTCGGCGTTGGCTCGGTGATGGCGCGCTTCGTGGAGGCGTCGCTCGGCGACGTGCTGTCGAACGACTACGTGCGCACGGCGCGGGCGAAAGGCCTGCCCGCCCGGGCGGTCGTGTGGCGGCACGCGCTCGGCAACGCGCTCATTCCGATCGTCACGGTGCTCGGCATCCAGGCCGGGTTCTTCATCGGCGGCGCGGTGATCACGGAAGCCGTCTTTGCGATTCCGGGACTCGGCAGCATGTTGTGGCGCTCGATCCTGACGCGCGACTATCTCGTGACACAGTCCGTGATCCTGGTCGGCATCGCGGCGTTCGTGGTGATCAATCTCTGCACCGACGCGCTCTACGGCCTGCTCGATCCGCGGGTCAGGTATCAATGACGGCCGCCGCGTCCTCGGGACGCCGATGACGCTGTCGGCGGAGGCGCTCGCGGACAATCATGCTCAGTTCCGCGCCCGGAGGGCGGCGCGCCGCGTGCGGGTGCCGGACGCGGGCGCCGTCTTTCTCATCGCGGTCACGGCCGCGGCGGCCGCCGCCCCGCTCCTCGCGCGCTACGGGCCGACGGACATGAGCAAAGAGACGGTGCTCGCCCTGCCCTCGTGGAGCCACTTTGCGGGCACGGACCAGTTCGGGCGGGACATTCTCAGCCGTCTGCTGTACGGCGCGCGGATCGCGCTGCTGATCGGCGCGGGATCGACCGCGGTCGCCGCGGTGTGCGGGGTGCCGCTCGGCCTCTGGACGGGCTTCAAAGGCGGGGCCGTGGACGCGGTCGCGATGCGGACGGTGGATACGCTCCTGGCCATCCCGCCGGTGCTCCTCGCGATGGCGCTCGTGGCCGCGGTCGGGCCGGGGTCGGTGAACGCCGGCGTCGCGATCGCGATCGTCGGCCTGCCGCAGTTCGCGCGGATCGCCCGAGCCGGCGTGCTGACCCACCGGGAGATGGAGTACGTGGAGGCATCGGTCGCAGCGGGGGCGCGCGACGCCCGGATCGTGTTTCGCACGATCCTGCCGAACGTGCTCTCGCCGGTGCTGATTCAGATCCCGATCGGCGTCTCCCGTGCCATCCTGCTTGAGGCGAGCCTGAGCTTCCTCGGCCTCGGGACCCAGCCGCCCCAGCCGTCCTGGGGGCTGATGGTCAGCGAGAGCCGCGAATACATGTACGCCGCGCCGTGGTACGGCATCTTCCCGGGCGTCCTGATCGCGCTGACCGTGCTCGCGCTGAACCACGCGGCCGACCGCGTCCGGGCCCGCTGGAGCACCGACCGTGCGCGCTAGGCCGGCGCAGGGACGCGGGCCCGTCGCGCTCCCGGCCGGTTTTTGCCAAATCGGTTTGACTACAGGCGCCGCCGTGCCCCATAATTGCGGCGGACGCGGCGCGGCGCCGCGTCCGCCGCACTGCGGGCATGCGAGGTGACGCCGGATGAGGTTCGTTGGACACGCCGACGTGATCGTAGTCGGGGGCGGGACCGCCGGCATCGTGGCGGCGATTGCCAGCGCTCGAACCGGCGCGCCGACGCTCCTCGTGGAGCAATCGAGCGGTCTGGGCGGGACCAGCACGCGGGGTCTCATGAACTGCTTCGTGACCTTCCACGACGCCGGGGGCCGCCAGGCCATCCGCGGCATCGCCCAGGAAATCGTGGACCGGCTGGTGCAGGCGGGCGGCTCCGCGGGGCACACCGCGGACACCATGGGCGAGTGCGTGACGCGCGTGCTCTTCGACCCCTTCGTGCTCGGGAACGTGCTGTTCGAGATGGCCGGGGAGGCGGGCGTTGAACTCCTCCTCCACAGCGGCGTGGTCGACGTGCTGATGGACGGCGACCGTCTCAGCGGGCTGATTCTGCACAACAAAGCCGGCCTACAGGCCGCGACATGCCGCGTATGCATCGACGCCAGCGGCGACGGCGACGTGGCGGCGGCCGCCGGGGCGCCCTTCGAGAAGGCGGCGCGGGGAGATCTGCAGCCCATCACGCTGATGTACCGCCTCGGCGGCGTCGATATCGACCGGTGGGCGGACTTCGTCCGCGAACAGCCGCGGGCGTTTGAGATGACGCGCGTGCCGGAGGATCCGCGCGCGGAGGGGCTCGGGATCCTGAGCCTGACCTATTTTCAGCCGTTCCGCGACGCGGTGCGGGCCGGCGAGCTGCCCCGCGGGATTTCCGGCGAGCAGGTGTGGCTCCTGTGCGGGCGCGAGGAAGCCCGGCAGGGCGTGGTGACCGTGAACGGGACTCGGGTGGAAGGACTGGACGGCACGAATCCGAGAGAGTTGACCCGCGCGGAGGCCGAGGCGCGGCGCCAGGCCGCGGGGCTCAGCGCGTGGCTGCGAGGCCACGTGCCGGGGTTCGAGGGGTGCTTCATCCATCAGACCGCGCAGCAGCTCGGCGTGCGGGAGACGCGGCGGATCGTGGGCGACTACATCCTGACCGAGGACGACGTCTTGACGGCGCGCGCCTTCGACGACGCGATCGCCAAGGGATCGACCCCGATCGACATCCACGGCGGCGCCGACGCCGGGGGCGAGAACTACTGGATCAAGACCTCTGATCTGGGCATTATGGCGTACGATATTCCGTACCGGTGCCTCGTGCCGCGCAACGTGGAACAGCTGCTCGTCGCGGGCCGGTGCATCTCCACCACCCACAAGGCCCACGGCGCGACGCGTATGCAGCCGGTGTGCATGGCGACGGGCCAGGCGGCGGGCACCGCGGCGGCGCTGGCCGCCGCGCGCGCAGTGCCTCCGCGCGCGCTCGACGTCCGCACGCTGCAGAGCGCGTTGATCGAGGCCGGCCAGGTGATTCGCGAAGACCAAATCGTGTGAGGGCGGTAGGCGCGATGGACGCTCACGGGTTGCGGGTGGCTCACTACATCAACCAGTTCTTCGCGGGGATCGGCGGCGAGGAACGCGCGGACACGCCGCCCGCCGTCAAGGACGGTCCGGTCGGTCCCGGGCGGGCGATCCAGGCGGCCCTCGGCCCGCACGGCGCCGTCGTCTCCAGCATGGTGTGCGGCGACAGCTACTTCAACGAGCGGATCGACTCGGCCGGCGAAGCGGTGCGCGCGTGGCTGGGCGCGCAGCGGCCCGATGTGGTGATCGCGGGCCCGGCGTTCGCCGCCGGCCGGTACGGGCGCGCCTGCGTCGAGGTGTGCCGCATCGCCGCGGACCTCGGGATCCCCGCCGTCACCGGCATGCATCCCGAAAATCCCGGCTTGCTGATGTACCGGGAGGCGTACGTCGTGCCGACCGCCGGCAACGCCGCCGGGATGGGCGCGGCCCTCGGCGCGATCGTGCCGCTCGCCCGAAAGCTCGGCGCGCGGCTCCCCCTCGGTCCGGCGGACGAAGAGGGCTATCTCCCGCGCGGCGTCCGGCGGCCCGGGATGCGCGCGCTCCCCGGCGCGCGGCGGGCCGTCGACATGCTCGTCGCCAAGCTCGGCGGGACGCCGTTTCGTACCGAGCTGCCGGTCGAAGGCTACGAGGCCGTGGCGCCCGCGCCGCCGGTCGCGGACCTGCCGCACGCGACGATCGCGGTGGTGACGACCGGCGCGATCGTGCCGAAGGGCAATCCGGACCACCTCAAGCGGTGCAGCGAGACGCGGTGGCGGCGCTACGAGCTCGACGGGCGGAAGCGCCTCGAGCCGGAGGAGTTCGAGTGCGTTCACGGGGGCTTCTACAATGTGCCGGCGTCGGAGAACCCCAACGTCGTGCTGCCGCTCGACGCGCTGCGCGACCTCGAAGCCCGCGGCGCCTTCGCACGGCTCGCCGATTTCTACTGCACCACGACCGGCAACGACCAGCGGTTCGCGGACTGCGTGCGCAACGGCAAGGAAATCGCGGAGCTGCTCCGGCAGGAGCGGATCGACGGCGTGCTGCTCGTCGCCACCTGAGGGTCGTGCAATCGTTGCGGCGCAACGATCAGCAAAGAGATCGAGCGGCGGCGGATTCCCGTCGCCGTGATCAGCGCGCTGCCGCCGCTCGCGATGCAGGCCGGCGCGAACCGCGTCGTGCAGGGGGTCAAGATCGAGCACGTCTGCGGCGACCCCGCGCTGCCGGCGGAGGAGGACGGCGAGGTGCGCCGGCGCCTCGTGGAGCGCGGACTGCGGGCGCTCGCGACCGCGGTCGAGCGTCCGACGCTGTTCGAAGGTGACGCCGCGGTGGTGACGGCACGGTGATGGCGGCACAATGACAACGTCGATGAACCTGACCGTGGGGACGTTCCCCGTCCGCGAGGTGGCCTTCGGCGCGCCGGCGGGGTGGAAGGACGGGCGGCTCATCGTGGACGCGGATCGCGTCGCGGCGCGTGTGCGGGAGGACCGGCGGATCCGGCGCGTCGCGGTGGATCTCGTCCGGCCCGGCGACGCGGCGCGGATCGTGCAGGTGCGCGATGTAATCGAGCCGCGCGTCAAGGCGGAAGGCCCAGGCCACACCTATCCCGGCATCTGCGGCCACGCCCCGGACACGGTGGGCAACGGCGTCACGCACCGCTACGCGGGCGTCGGCGTGCTGATCGCCTCCGAAGCGCTGCCGCACATCCGGCGGACCGTCAGCGCGGCCACCGACAGCCTCATCGACATGTCGGGGCCCGGCGCCGTGACCGTGTATAGTGCGCTGCGGTACGTCGCGCTGACCATCGAGACGCTGCCGGATCTCGACCTCACGTCGTGGAACGACGCGCTGCGCGGGGCCGGCCACCGCGTCGCCGCCGATCTCGCGGAGCTCGTGCGCGCGCAGACGCCGCCGGAACGGCGCGAGTACCTCCTTGCGCCGCCCGCCGCCGGGCGGCCGCGGGTCGTGCACGTGCACACGCTCAACGCGTCGATGGTCCCGGGGATCGGCACCGGCATCTACGGGTACACGCAGCACGCCCTGCCGGTGCTGCTGCATCCGAACGAGATCCTCGACGGGGCGATCGCCGGCGACGCCGTCGTCACGTATCCCGGGAAGTGCACCTGGCTGCACGTGAACAACCCGGTGCTCGGCGCGCTGTACGAGCGCGACGGGACGGACCTCGCCTGGCTCGGCTCCATCATCTCGCGCACGCGGTGGGGCGGGCTCGACGAGAAGCGCCTGAGCGCGTACCAGACCGCCAAGCTGGCCGCGATGCTCGGCGCCGACGGCGCGCTCGTCACCTGGAACCACGGCGGCAACGATCTCCTCGAGGTGATGATGACGATTCAGAGCCTCGAGCGCGCGGGCATCAAGACGACGTTCCTCACGATCGAGTCGGACATCAAAGTGGTCCGGATGACGCCCGCGCTGGCGGAGACCGGCACCTCGGAGCCGCCGCTCTTGTTCAGCGTGCCGGAGGCCGACGCGATCGTCAGCACCGGGACCCTCGCGCCGGCCGACCCGCTGCCGGCCATGCCGCGGGTGATCGGCGGCCGGGAGGTCGTGTTCGATCAGGAGCGCCCCGACGTCCGCACCCCCGCGGCCGGGCCGTTGGATCTCGAGGCGGTGTCGGGTGCGTACTCGCCGATCTTCGGGCACTTCGACAACTTCGGTCTGGGGTGCCAGAGCTATCGTGACTACTGAGGGCGCGCGGCCGGTCTCGAGCGGCGTCCGGCCCGTCGTCCGCGCGGCCCGGTTCGCGATCGCCCACACCCCCGCGTTGATCGCATCCGGCTCGAAGCCGCGGCGGGAGCTCGCATCACGCGGCGCCGCGGAGCGCGAGGCGCTCCTCAGGCACCTGCGGTCGTTCGAGGACGCCGTGCGGTATCCGCCGCACCAGGTGATGCTCGGCACGCTCCCGCCCGAGGCGCTGCGCGGGATTTCGAGGCCGTGGCACGACCGGCCGGTGGACGCGGCGCGGGCGGAGGGCCCCGGCGGCCGGATGCTCGATGAGATGGAGTTCTACGCGTGGCTGGCGCGGGCCGATGCGGCGAGCCTTCTCTACCTCACCCCGGAGTTCGCGCGGACGCTGCGGAGCTTCGGCGCGCCCGAGCGGGTCCAGACGATGGCCGCGCCCGATCTGGCGCGGGCGGTGGAGCGCGGCGCCGAGCCGCTGCGCCGCACGTCCGACGAGACGGTCGGCGCGATCGTCCCCGCGCACGAGCAGGACGAGTCGCTCGCGGCGCCGGTGCTGCTCGAGAACCTCGCCGCCAAGGTCACCGGCGGGCTCGCCCTGCGGGCGCTCCTCGACGCGGTCGACGCCGACACCCCCGTGGACTACCTGATCGGATGCGGCGAGGAAGCCGTGGGCGACCGGTATCAGCGCGGGGGCGGCAACCTGGCGAAGGCGATGGGAGAGCTCGCCGGCGTCCGGACCGCCGGGGCGTCGGACGTCAAGTCGTTCTGCGCCGGCCCGCTGCACGCGCTCTTGGTCGCGGGCGCCTTCGTCGCCGGCGGCGTGTACCGGCGCGTGGTCGTCGTCGCGGGCGGATCGCTCGCGAAGCTTGGCATGAAGTACCGCGGGCACCTGGCCGCCGGCTATCCCGTGCTGGAAGACGTCATCGTCGGCGCCGCGATCGACGTGGTACCCGACGACGGCCGCAGTCCCATCCTCCGCCTCGATGCCGCGGCGGTGCACCGGGTCGGCGACGGCGCGGCCCCTCACCAGATGGCCCAGGTCCTCTCCGCGGCCCCGCTGCGGGCCGCCGGTCTGCGGCTCTCCGACGTGGACCGCTACGCCGTCGAGCTGCACAATCCCGACATCACCGAGCCCGCGGGGTCGGGCGACGTGCCGTACCGCAACTATCAGATGATCGCGGCCCTGGCCGCGCAGGCCGGGGAGATCGAACGCTCGGCGATGGACCGGTTCGTCGAGGCCCACGGGATGCCGGGGTTCTCGCCGACCCAGGGGCACATCGCCTCGGCCGTGGCATATCTGCCCCACGCGATCGCCGGCCTCACGGAGGGCCCGCTGCGGCGGGTGCAGTTCGTGGCCAAGGGCAGTTTGTTTCTCGGACGCATGACCAACATGGCGGACGGCGCCAGCCTGCTGCTGGAACGCAACGGGGCGCCGCCGGCCGGGGGGAGGCCCGCATGATCGATCTGCACGACAAGCTCGTCCTCGCGCTCGGCGAGCGCGACGGCATACCGGCCCAGGCGATCGCCGCCTGCGCCGAGAGCGCCGGCGGCCGGGTCGTGTACGCCGCGACCCAGTGCTTCGTCTGAACGTCCGCGGGCGCGATGGATCTGGAGGAGCAGGGGAGGATACAGCAGCTCGTCGAGGCCGGCGAGCGCGATCGCATGGTGGTGGTGCTCGGCACGCCCAACGCCGCCAGCACGCTCATGATCGCGCTGACGCTGACCGAGGGCGACCCCAGCTACGCCGGACCGCTCGCCGGAGTCCCGTTGGGACTCCCCGTGTACCACGTGCTCGAAGAGAGCGTCAAGGAGGCCATACCGGCCGGGGTCTACGAAGAGCAGATCGGCCCCATGACGTTCGTGCTGGACAAGCCAGGGATTGAAGAGGCGCTCGCCACGGTTCGAAACCGGCCGGGCGCCTAGGCATGCCGGACCGCGGGTGCCGCGACTTGCTGGATTCGTAGGGGGGCGGGAATGCGCATCACCAAGATTCGGACGCGGCAAGTCGACGTCGCGCTGCCGGCCCCGTTCCATCCGGCGTGGGCGCCGGGACGGATCGAAGACAAGATCCGTCTGGCGTACGTGCGGATCGACACCGACGCCGGCGTGTACGGCATCGCCGGGCACGAATTCTACGGCGCGGAGGAGCAGTGCGTCGCGCGCATCGCACAGTACATGATCGGCGAGGATCCGCTGCGGATCGAGAAGCACGCCGGCACGCTGCGCTACCTGTGGCCGTACTTCGGCACCGCGGTGTGGTTCGTCGAGATCGCGCTGTGGGACATTCTCGGCAAGGTCGCGGGGCTGCCGGTCTACAAGCTGCTCGGCAACGTCCGCGACGCGCTGCCGGCGTACGCCTCGACCGGGCAGAACCGCACGCCGGCGGAGCGCGCCGACGACGCCCGGCGCCTCAGGGACGAGGGCTTCCGCGCCGTCAAGCTGCGAATCCACAACGACACGCTCGCCGACGACATCGCGCAGGTGGCGGCGGTGCGGACCGCGGTCGGCGACGGCATGGCGATCATGGCCGACGCCAACCAGACCGACGTGGACGGCGCGCCGATGCCGGGGCCGCACTGGAGCTACCACCGGGCCCTCGAGACCGCGCGGGCGCTCGCGGACTACAACGTGACCTGGCTCGAGGAACCGCTGCCGCGCCACGCCTACGAGCAGCTGCGGCGCCTCCGCGAGGCGTCCCCGGTCCCGATCGCGGGCGGCGAGGTGAACCAGGGGTTCGCGGAGCTCCAGCGTCTCCTGTTCGACGGCAGCTACGACGTGCTCCAGCCCGACGTCACGCTGTGCGAGGGACTGCTGCGCATGCGCGCGCTCGCCACGACGGCGCAGGCGATGAACGTGGAGCTGACCCCGCACACGTGGGGCGATCCACTCGGGACGGTCGCGAACCTCCACCTGGCCGCGGCCATTCCCAATGCCTCGTATTTCGAGTTCCCGCACGATCCGCCGGCGTTCCCCGCGGACGTCTACCAGCAGACCTTGAAGACGCCGCTCGTCGTGGACAACGGGATGGTGCAGGTGCCGCAGGGGCCGGGCCTCGGCGTAGAGCTGCAAGACTGGATCTTCGAATGACATCTCCCGCGCGCCCAGAGGGCGGTTCGACGAACGGCCGCGTGCGGGCCGCGACGCTGGTCGCGCCCGGACGCTACGAGATCCGCGACTATCCGATGCCCGAGCCGGCGCCGGGCTGCGCGTTGATCAAGATGCAGATGTCGGGCATCTGCGGGACCGACAAGCACACGTACCAGGGATACACGACGCAGTACGCAGGCACGGCCGCGCCGCGGCAGATTCCCTTCCCCATCATCCAGGGACACGAGAACGTCGGGACGGTCGCGGCGATCGGCGGCGAGGGCACGTATCGCGACGTCGAGGGAACGGCGCTCGCCGTCGGCGACCGCGTCGTGGTCGGCGCGAACGTGGTGTGCGGTAGCTGCTACTACTGCCGGCACGGCTTCCCGTACTACTTTTGCGAGCGGATGGTGGACTACGGCAACAACATGAGCGCCGCCGTGCCTCCCCACCTCTTCGGCGGATGGGCGGAGTACCTCTACGTCGTTCCGGGCAGTTTCCTCCTGCGGGTGCCCGACGACGTTCCAACCGAGATCGCCGTCCTCACGGAGGTCATGGCGGTCACCGTCGGATTGGATCGGGCCAAGCAGATGTCCGCGGTGCCGGACGCGCCGTTTCTCTTCGACGACACCGTCGTGGTCGTGGGCGCCGGTCCGCTCGGGATGTGCTTTTTAATGAAGGCGCGGATGCTCGGGGCGGGCACGATCGTGGCGGTGGATCTCTCGCCGTACCGGCTGGAGATGGCGCGGGCCCTCGGCGCCGACCACGCGCTGGACGCGGGGCGGACGACGGCGGCCGAGCGGCTCGACGCCGTGCGCGGCCTGACCCACGGCCGCGGCGCCGACGTGGTGGTCGAGTGCGCGGGCGTCCCGCAGGTGATCCCGGAGGCGCTCGAGATGCTGCGGGTCGGCGGCCTCCTAGTCGAGGCCGGCAACTTCTCCGATCTGGGCGACGTGCCGATCAACCCGCACCGCCACCTCTGCACGAAAAGCGTGCGGATCCTCGGGGTCGGGGGAGAGGAAGTGGGCAGCTACGGGCCGAGCCTGCGGCAGATGGCGCGCTACCGGAAGCACTATCCGCTGGACCGGTTCGTCTCGCACCGCTTCCCGCTCGACCAGGTCGAGGCGGCGGTCCGCAAGTCGATCGCGCCGGACTCCATGAAAGTCGTGATCGATCCGTGGGCCTGAAGGTAGGGTTGATCGGCGCGGGCGCGATGGGCCGCCGGCATCTGGAAGCACTCGCGCGCGACGAGCGCGCGCAGGTGGTGGGCGTCGCGGACGCGGTGGAAGAGGCCGCCTGCTCCGCGGCGGCGGCCGCGGGGGCCAAGCCCTGCCGGGACCTCGCCGATCTCGCCGGCGCCGGCGCGGAAGCGGTCTTCGTGACGCTGCCGAACGTCTTCCACGCCCGCATCGTGCTCGAGGCGCTCGACCGCGGGCTGCACGTCTTCAGCGAGAAGCCGATGGCCATTACGCTTGAGGACGGGCGGGCGGTCGCCGCGCGCGTCCGCAGCGCCGGCCGCGTCTACCAGATGGGCTTCAACCGGCGGTGGTCGCCGTCGTACCGATATTTGAGAGAGCGGATCCACGCGGGCTTCGTCCCGTACTCCGCGAACGTGAAGATCAACGACGGCGATATGCTGACGCCGAGCTGGTACACGAACGTGGAGATCTGCGGCGGCTTCATGTACGACACCGCCGTCCATCTCGTCGACATGGTCGCGTGGCTCGTCGGGCCGGTCGAGCGGGTCTCTGCGCTCGGCCGGCGCAGCTGCTACCCCGATTACGACGACATCGCGATGCTGCTGCACTGCCGCGGCGACCGGCCCGTCGCCTTCAGCACGTGCGGCCACGCGTCGTGGGCGGCGCCCCAGGAGCGGGTGGAACTGTACGGCGATCACGCGCTCCTCGTCGCGGAAGACCTCGACCGCGTGCGGCATACGACACGCGAGACGGCCGAGGCGCCGTGGGAACAGCTGCCGTCGCCCGACCGTGTGACGCTCTGGGGCTACGTGGACGAGGATCGCGAGTTCATCGACGCCTGCCTGGGCCAGGCCCCGCCGCCGGTCGGCGTGCGCGAGGCGTTCCACAGTATCGCCGTGCTCGACGCCGCGTACGCCAGCATCCGGAACGGCGGCGCGTCCACCCCGGTCGCCCAGGAGTAGCGCATGTATCTCTCGTGCAGCTCGGAGTCGTACGCGGCGGACCTCAACGACGGACGGATGAGCCTCTCGGCCTGGTTCCGGCTGTGCGCCGAGGATCTGGGGCTTCGCGCGGTCGAGCTCGAGGACAAGCACGTCGGCGAGCCGTCGGCGGCGCGCATCGCCGAGCTGACCGCCGCGGCGGCGCGCCACGGTCTCGAGATCGTCAATATCGCGCTGATGAACAATTTCGGCCTCGCCGACGACGGCCGGCGGCGCGGCGAAGAGGAGCGTACGATCGCCTGGATGGGGACGTCGCGCGATCTCGGATCGCGGTTCCTGCGCACGTTCGCCGGCTGGCCGGAAGGCGACCGCGCCGCCCGGTGGCCGGCGATGATCGCGTCGCTCCGTACGGTGTGCGCCCGCGCGGAGGCGGCCGGCGTGTCGCTCGTCATGGAGAATCACAACCACGGCGGGTTCGTGCAGACGGCGGACGACGTCGCGGCCATCCTGGACGCGGTCGGGAACCCGGCGCTCAGCCTCCTGCTGGACACGGGCAATTTCCTCGACGGCCGGCCGTCGATCGAGCGCACCGCCGCCCTCGCGCGGCACGCCCACGCGAAGTTCACGCGGGTCGGCCGGAACGGACGCGACGAGCGGATCGACAACGCCGCGGCGATCGAGTTGCTGCGCGGCGCCGGGTATCGGGGCGCCGTCTCCGTCGAATACGAGGGCGCGGAGGCCGGCCGGACCGCGGTTCCGCGCGCGCTCGGCTACCTGCGCAGCCTCGGGCTGGGAACGCAACCCTGACGCGCTAGAGCTCCGGCAGCAGCTCTTCCAGTACGCGCGCGTGGATCGCTTCGCCGTCCGCGCCGTACAGCACAAAGC
>DASYXS010000170.1:0-23425 GCA_035934535.1 bacterium | reverse complement strand
CGGATTGCCCCTTCGTCGCTGACGGTGATTCGGTGATAGACGGTATCGCGCGCGTAGACGATGTCGGGGCCGTCCGGCGGCGCCCCGGACGCGAGCGCGGCGACGACGGCGAGCGTACCCGCCGTCATGGCGGCCGGCACGGCGCGCCGCGCCCAGACGAACCCGAGCACCGCGAGCGCCATTTCGATCGCGCCGAGCACCTCGATGATCGACCGGACGCCCAGCCACGAGATCAGGACAAACGTCGCGAGCAGCGTCCCGGCGATGCTGCCGAGCGTGCTGAGCGCGTAGAGCACCCCCGCGACGTTGCCGACGCCTTCGACCGAGCGGGCCTTGAGGCGGACCGCGTACGGCGACACGGTCGCCATGAGGACGGCCGGCACGAAAAAGAGCGCGGCGCTGCCGAGCAGCGGTCCCGCCCGCGGGCCCAGGTCGCGCGCGGCGAGCGCCCCCAGCACGGCATCGGCGAAATGGGGGATCGGGTACGTCGCGGCGCCCCCGGCGAGGACCAGCGCCAGGAACGGCCCCGGCTGAGGCCGCCACGTTGCCACGCGGCCGCCAAGATAGTAGCCGAGGCTGAGGGCCGCCAGGAAGATGCCGATCAGGCTGCCCCAGACGTAGACGGAGTTCCCGAAATACGGCGCGACGACGCGGCTCGCCACGATCTCGAGGGCGAGCAGCACGCCGCCGCTCGTAAAGACGATGAGTTCGAGGATGCGCGACCGCTCCTTCGCCGCCGGTCCGGTTCGAAGCCGGCCGCGGCCGGCCCTACCGCTTCGCCGGCGTCAATTACCTGGTGGCCGGCGCGCCCTGGCTCGCGCCGCAGGCTCAGGGTCGGCCGGCACGGGAGTGGCCTTCCTCAACACGATCTCGGCCCCCTGCGCGTCGGCGACGACCGTGTCGCCTTCGCCGAACTCGCCCGCGAGCAGGTGCCGGCTCAACGGATTCTCGATGCTGCGCTGGATCAGCCGCTTGAGCGGCCGGGCGCCGAAATCGGGATTGTAGCCTTCCTGCGACAACAGCGCGCGCGCCGCCGGCGTCACCTCCAGGGTGATGCGAAGGCCGGCGAGGCGTGCGGCCAGCGTCGCCAGTTGCAGGCCCACAATCTGCTCGAGGTCGCGGCGGCTCAGCGGACGGAACACGATCGTCTCGTCGATTCGGTTGAGGAACTCGGGCCGGAACGTGCGCCGCAGCTCCTCCTGGATCTGCACCCGCACCAGTTCGAACGCGGCCGCGTCGTCCGGGTCCAGGTTGCGGAGATACTGGCCGCCGAGGTTGCTCGTCATGATGACGATCGACTGCCGGAAATCCACGGTCCGGCCGTGGCCGTCCGTGAGGCGGCCGTCGTCGAGCAGCTGCAGCAGCACGTTGAACACGTCCGGGTGGGCCTTCTCGATCTCGTCGAACAGGATGACGCGGTACGGCCGGCGGCGGACCGCCTCCGTGAGCTGCCCGCCCTCCTCGTAGCCGACGTAGCCGGGCGGGGCCCCGACGAGGCGGCTCACGGTGTGCTTTTCCATGTATTCCGACATGTCGATCCGCACCATGGCGTCCTCGCTGTCGAAGAGCAGCGCCGCGAGCGCCCGCGCCAGCTCGGTCTTGCCGACGCCGGTCGGCCCGAGGAACAGGAACGACCCCATCGGGCGGCGCGGGTCGGCCAGCCCGGCGCGGGACCGGCGGATCGCGTCGGCCACGGCGCGCACGGCCTCTTCCTGGTCCACCAGCCGTTCGTGCAGCCGGTCCTCGAGGTGGACGAGCTTCTGCATCTCGCCTTCCATGAGGCGCGTCACCGGCACCCCGGTCCAGCGGCTCACGACCTCGGCGATGTCCTCCGCGTCGACTTCTTCCTTGAGGAGCCGTCCCTCGCCGTGGGCGGCGAGGCTCGCCTCCTGGGCCTTGAGCTTCTCCTCGAGCTCGCGCATCGTGGCGTAGCGCAGGCGCGCGGCCCGCTCGAGGTCCGCGGCCCGCTCGGCCTGCTCGATCTGAACGCGCGTCTCGTCGATCTTCTGCCGGGTGGCGCGCAATTCGGCGATCACGGCCTTCTCTTGATCCCAGCGGGCGCGCAGCGCCTGACTCTGCTCGCGCAGGCCGGCGATCTCGCGCTCGATCCCGTCGAGGCGCTCACGCGAGGCGGGGTCGGTCTCCCGCCGCAGGGCCTCGCGCTCGATCTCGAGCTGCATGATCCGCCGGTCGGCCTCGTCGAGCGCGGCCGGCTTGCTGTCGATCTGCATCTTGAGACGGCTCGCCGCCTCGTCGATCAGGTCGATCCCCTTGTCGGGCAGGAACC
The DNA here is from genome assembly GCA_035934535.1 of bacterium. Classification (GTDB taxonomy): domain Bacteria; phylum Sysuimicrobiota; class Sysuimicrobiia; order Sysuimicrobiales; family Segetimicrobiaceae; genus DASSJF01. The sequence continues at coordinate 21,138 of DASYXS010000170.1, read as the reverse complement.
GTTCGGTGATGTAGCGCTTGGAGAGCGTCGCCGCGGCGATCACGGCGCCGTCGGTGATGCGCACGCCGTGATGCGCCTCGTACTTCTCCTTCAGGCCGCGAAGGATCGAGATCGTGTCCTCGACGCTCGGCTCGTCGACGAACACCGGCTGGAACCGCCGCTCGAGGGCGGGGTCCTTCTCGATGTGCTTCCGGTACTCATCGAGGGTCGTCGCCCCGACCGCGTGCAGCTCGCCGCGGGCCAGCATCGGTTTCAGCATGTTGCCGGCGTCCATCGCGCCCTCGGCGCCGCCCGCGCCCACCACCGTGTGCAGCTCGTCGATGAAGAGGATGATCTCGCCGGCCGACTCCGTCACCTCGCGGAGCACGGCCTTGAGCCGGTCTTCGAACTCGCCGCGATACTTGGAGCCCGCGATGAGCGCCCCCAGGTCGAGCTGGACGACGCGCTTTCGCTTCAGCGTGTCCGGGACGTCCCCGCGCAGGATGCGCTGCGCGAGTCCCTCGACGATCGCCGTCTTGCCGACGCCGGGGTCGCCGATCAGAACCGGGTTGTTCTTCGTGCGGCGGGCCAGCACCTGAATGACGCGGCGGATCTCCTCGTCGCGTCCGATCACCGGATCCAGTTTGCCCTCGCGGGCCATCTTGGTGAGATCGCGTCCGTAACGCTCCAGCGCCTGATACTTGGACTCCGGGGACGCGTCGGTCACCCGCTGTCCGCCGCGGATCGCCGCGAGCGCGGTGTAGATCTTCTCGCGGTCGATGCCGGACTGCGCGAGCAGGCGTCCGGCGCCGGTGCCGCGGTCCCCCACGATGCCGAGCAGCAGGTGCTCCGTGCTGACGTACTCGTCGGTCAGACGCTGCGCCTCTTGTTGGGCGCCCTCGAGCGCCCGCCGCAGCGACGCGCCGATCCCGGGCTCGTCTCCCTGACCGTAGACTTTCGGCGTCTGCGCGAGCGCCTGCTCGACCGCCGTGCGGAGCGTGGCCGCGTTCGCGCCGAGGCGCGTCAGGATCGCGACGGGGACCCCGTCGGTCTGCGGCAGCAACGCGAGCAGCAGGTGCTCGGCCGCCACCTGGCCGTGCTGGTGCTCGCGCGCGATGGCCTGCGCGCCGAGGATGGCCTCCTGCGCCTTCTCGGTGAACTTGTCGAATCGCATCGCCATGGTCGATCGCCTCGTTATCCCGTTGTGGCGGTCTCGTGCAGCCGCCGCATCTCGTCGAACAACTCCCGGTCCCGGTCCGTGAGCGGCTGCGGCAGGACGAGCCGCGCACGCGCCAGCTGGTCGCCGGCGCCGCCGCCCCGGACGTGGGGCATCCCGCGGCCGCGCAGCCGGAAGATCTGGCCGTCGCGCGTGCCCGCGGGGATCTTGAGCGTGACCGGTCCGCCGAGCGTGGGAGCCTGGACCTCGCCGCCGAGCGCCGCGGTCCAGACCGGCACCTCGACGGCCGCGGTGATGCCGTCGCCGTCCCTCGTGAAGACCGGGTGCGGCAGGACCTCCACGCGCAGATACAGGTCGCCGCCGTGGCCCGCGCCGGCCGCGCGGATGCGCTGCCCGCTGCGGACCCCCGCCGGGATCGTGACGTCGAGCGAGCGCGCGGGCCGGCCGTCCGCCGCCGGGACCATGACCGTCCGCTTGGTGCCCCGGAACGCTTCTTCGAGGGTGATCTCAACCGTGCCCTCGACATCCGCGGGCGCCTGGGCGGCCTGCTGCCGGCGGAGCAGGTCCTCGAGGTCCACGCCGCGGGCGCCGCCACTCGTCCGCGCGCGGCCGCGGCGCGCCCCGGTGCCGAAGATCCCTTCGCCGAACCCGCCGCCGCCGAGCCCGCCGCCGCCGAGCCCGCCGAAGAGCTGCTCGAAGAACTCGCTGAACTCCCCGGGATCGCCGCTCGTGTACACGCGGAAGGTCCCGCCGTCCCGGCCGCCGCCTGCGCCGGCCCCGCGGAGGATTTCTTCCCATCCGCCGCCGTGCTCCCGGAGCTCCAGCACCTGGTCGTACTTCACCCGACGCTCGGCGTCGTTCAGGACCTGGTACGCTTCGTTGATTTCCTTGAAGCGCTGCTCGGCGTTCTTCTTGTCGCCGGGATTGACGTCGGGATGGTGCTGCCGCGCCAGTTGCCGGAACGCCTGGCGGATCGCCTTCTGGTCCGCGTTCCGCGGCACGCCGAGTATCTTGTAGTAGTCCTTGAATTCCATCGTGACCGCTCCCGGCGCTCGATCCTAACCGGCCGCTGCCGCGCTACTCCCGCTCCTGGTCGCCTACGACCGCGACCTTCGCCGGCCGCAGGACGTCGTCGTTCAGGAGGTAGCCCTTCAGCACTTCGCCGGCCACCGTCCCGGCCGGCTGGTGCGCCTGCTCCGCGGGCACCACCGCGACCGCTTCGTGCAACCGCGGATCGAACGGCGCTCCCGCGGCCTCGATCGGGCGGACGCCGATCGCCCGCAGCTGGTCGAGCATCTGGCGGTGCGCCATCCGCAGGCCGTCGAGCAGCGCTTTCGCCGGCCCCTCCGGCTCCCCCCCGAACGCCATCGCGCGTTCGAGGTTGTCCAGCACGCCGAGCACGAGGCTCAGCATCTGGCGGCGGGTCCGTTCGATCGCGTCCTGCCGGTCGCGCGCCGCCTGCTTCTTGTAGTTTTCGAGGTCCGCGGCGGAATGGAGAAACTGCTGCCAGTTCCGCCGCGCCTCATCGCTCGCCTGCCGGGCCCGGGCCCGCAGGTCCTCGATCGAGAGCCCCTCGAGCTCGTCCGGGCCGTTCGGGCGCGAGGATTCCGCCTGAGCCTGTCCGGCCTCGGCGGCCGGATCCTCGCGCCGCGCCTCATGTTCCATCGTCATCGCTCCGTTCGTGCCGCGGCGCCGGTTACGGCTTGTCGGACGGCTTGAACTCCGCGTCGATCACGTCGTCGCCGCCGCCCTGTCCTCCGCCGCCGCCCGGCTGTCCGCCGCCCGTGCCGGCGCCGGCGCCCGCCCCGGCCGTCTGGCGCTTGTACATCTCTTCACCGAGCTTGTAGCTGGCCTGCTGCAGCGCATCGGTTGCCCGCTTGGTGCGCTCCGTGTCGCCGCTCTTCACCGCCTCTTTGAGCTCGGCAAGCGCGGTCTCCACCTTGGCGCGCTCCTCGGCCGGCACTTTGTCGCCGACCTCCTTGAGCATCCGCTCCGTCTGGTAGGCGAGCGAATCGCCGCGGTTCCTGGCCTCCGCTTCGTCTTTCCGGCGCTGGTCCTCCGAGGCGTGGGCCTCGGCGTCCTTGACGAGGCGGTCCACCTCGCCCTTGTCGAGCGTGCCGGTCCCGGTGATCTTGATCGACTGCTCCCGGCCGGTCGCCTTGTCCTTGGCCGACACGTTCAGGATGCCGTTGGCGTCGATGTCGAACGTCACCTCGATCTGCGGCAGGCCGCGCGGCGCCGGCGCGATCCCGTCGAGCTGGAACTTGCCGAGGGTCCGGTTGTCGCGGGCCATCGGCCGCTCGCCCTGCACGACGTGGATGTCCACGGCCGTCTGGCCGTCTTCCGCCGTGCTGAACGTCTCCGCCTTCCGCGTCGGGATCGTCGTGTTGCGCGGGATCAGGATCGTGTTCACCCCGCCGAGCGTCTCGATGCCGAGCGAGAGCGGGGTCACGTCGAGCAGCACGACCTCGCGCACGTCGCCGGCCAGCACGCCCGCCTGAATCGCCGCGCCGACCGCGACGACCTCGTCCGGGTGCACTTCCTTGTTGGGCTCCTTGCCGGTCAGCCGGCGCACCAGTTCCTGGACGCTCGGCATCCGGGTCGCCCCGCCGACGAGGATCACCTCGTTGAGGTCCTTCTCGGTCAGCTTGGCGTCCGCGAGCGCCTGCTTGAACGGGCCGATGCACCGCTCGACCAGGTCCGCCGTCAGCTCGTCGAACTTGGCGCGCGACAGCGTCATGTCGAGGTGCTTGGGGCCGGTCGCGTCCGCGGTGACGAACGGCAGGTTGATGGACGTCTGCACGACGGTGCTGAGCTCGATCTTCGCGCGCTCCGCCGCCTCGCGCAGCCGCTGCAGCGCCTGCCGGTCCTGCCGCAGATCGATGCCCTGCTGCTTCTTGAACTCGTCGGCGAGCCAGTTCACGATGCGCTCGTCGAAGTCGTCGCCGCCGAGGTGCGTGTCGCCGTTCGTGGCCTTGACCTCGTAGACGCCCTCGCCGATCTCGAGGATCGAGACGTCGAAGGTCCCGCCCCCGAGGTCGAACACCAGGATCGTCTTGGCGTGCTTTTCCTCGAGCGCCCGGCCGTAGGCCAGCGCCGACGCCGTGGGCTCGTTGATGATGCGCAGGACCTTGAGGCCGGCGATCTCGCCGGCGTTGCGCGTCGCGGTGCGCTGCGCGTCGTTAAAGTACGCCGGGACGGTGATCACGGCGCCCTCGATCTTCTCGCCGAGGTAGCTCTCCGCGTCGGTCTTGAGCTTCTGCAGAATCATCGCCGAGATCTCTTCGGGCGAGAAGGTCTTGCCGGCGGCCGGGATATTGACGACCGCGGCGCCGTTCTTGCCCTCCTCGACCTTGTACGAGACGATCCGGCGCTCGGACTCGACCTCGTTGTAGCGGCGCCCCATGAACCGCTTGATCGAGTACACCGTGTTTTCCGGGTTGAGGATCGCCTGCCGGCGCGCCATCTGGCCGACCAGCCGCTCCCCGGTCTTGGTGAAGCCCACCACCGAGGGCGTGAGCCGGCTGCCCTCCGCGTTGGCGATGACCGCCGGCTCGCCGCCGACGATCGCCGCGATCACGGAGTTGGTGGTGCCGAGATCGATCCCCACTACCTTTGCCATGTGATTGCTCCTCCCGTGCGGGCCGCCGCCGCGTTTATTGCGCGACCTGGACCTTCACCGTCGCCGGCTTGGCGCGCTCCGACTTCGGGATCTTCACTTCGAGGACGCCGTCCTTGTACGTCGCCTTGGCGTCGCTCCCCTTGACCTCCGCCGGCAGCCGCAGCGTGCGGACGTACGAGCCGTACCGCAGCTCGCGCCGGTAGTAGGACCGGTTCTTCGTCTCTTCCTCCCGACGGACCGAGCCCTTGATCGTGATCGCGTCGCCGGTCACGGTGATCTCCACGTTCGACGGATCGACGCTGGGCATTTCCGCCCGCACGACGACATCATCGCCCGTCTCGTACATCTCGACGGCCGGCTCCCACGCCGCCGCCGGCAGGCCGTTTGTCGCCGTCCGCGGGGCGCGTCCCCCCGGCAGCACGTCATCGAACAGCCGGTCCACCGCACGCCGCAGCGTGCCTACCTCTTCAAACGGATCCCAACGCATGATGCTGCTCACTTCGATCGTCCTCCCTTGCCGCGCGCCCTATGGGCCGCAGATTGAGTTGTCCCGTGGTCTTCCACTTGATCCGGCGATTCGTCGCCGTTCCACACCCACGTCATCTCCTCGTGGTAGTGCTCCTGAATTTCCAGGAGCAGCCGCACCCCCGCGAGGTTGAGCCCGCGTTCCTCGATCAGGTAGCGGATCAGCCGGCCGCGCTGGATGTCGCGCTCGGAGTACAGGCGAATCCGGTGCCGCCGAAACGGCGCGAGCAGGCCGTGCTCCTCGTAGATTCGGAGCGTCCGCGGATGGCAGCCGAGGAGATCGGCCGCGATACTGATCACGTACACCGGCATGTCCGGCCTACGCTCTTTCACACCCGGTACGCTCCTCCGCGCGTTCTGCTGATCCGGCTTCCGTGGCATTTGAATCCGTTGCCAGCATAGCAATTGAGAAACTGAGTGTCAATAACATTGACAATGATATTGTCAGATAGATTGGATAGGCTACCTGGGCACCGGAGCGGGATCAGGGCGGCGTCCCCGGCCGCGGGAACATGCAACGGCCGGACCCCCTTTTCGGGACCCGGCCGCTCCAGCCGTTGCTGAGAGTTACTGCCGGCCGCCGCGCGCAGCCCCGCGGTTGCCGGACGGTTCTAGACCCGGGACGACAGCGCCGCGTCGATCCGCCGCTTGAGCTGCTCCTTCGGCATGTAGCCGACGATCCGCTCGATCAGTTCGCCGCCGCGGAAGATCCCGAGCGTCGGGATGCTCATGATGCTGTAGCGCGCCGCGATCGTGCCGTTGTCGTCTACGTCGAGCTTGCGCACGGCCAGTTTGCCCTCGTATTCGCCGGCCAGCTCCTCGACGATCGGGGCGATCATTTTGCACGGTCCGCACCACACCGCCCAGAAGTCCACGAGGACCGGGACCTGCGACTTCAATACGTCCGCGTCGAAATTCTGTTCTGTGACTGCCACAGGCTTGCCCGCCATAGCGGCTCCTCTCATCCCTAAAGGGGTTACCCGCCAGGATAGAACCCGGTCGGGATTGGATTTATTCCCATCTACCTATCGTCGTGCGACCGCCAGGACTGCCAACGCCAGGATGAGCATCGCGCCTCCCGACCCGAGGCATCCCGCCCGCCGTGCCCCGGCGCCCCGCGGGCCCGCTCCCGGTTCGTTGCGCGCCGGCGCCCGCAGCGAGAGCCGCGTTGCCGTCTTGAACTCGCGGACCGCGTCGCCGATCCGTCCCTGCTGCTTGAACACGACGCCGAGGTTTTGGTGCGCGACCCAGTACTCCGGGTCCATCGCGATCGCCCGCTGGTAGCAGGCGACGGCCTCGTCGAGCCGGCCGCGCTCGCGGTACACGTTGCCGAGGTTGCTGTGCGCCGGCGCGTAACGGGGATCCAGCTGCGCCGCCTTCGAGAATTCGGCGAACGCATCGTCCCACCGCCGTAGATCGACATACACTGTGCCGAGCTTGTTGTGCGCGTGGGCGGACGACGGCGCGGCGGCGACCGCCTGCGTGAACGCCTCCAGCGCGCCGGCGAGGTCGCCCGCGGCGCGGCGTTCCTCGCCCTGCGCGATATGGGGAGACGGGTCCTTGACGCTCATTCCTACGCGTCGCTGATTAGTGCCCGGCGGATCGCGCGATAGGGAGAAGAATTGAGACGATCAGCAGTCCCAGGACCCAGAAGAACTGGCGGTCCATTCGCCCGATGAGTGCGCTCCGCAGACCGTTGACATCCGACCGCGACGCCAGGTCATCGGTTCGGTCGTCCAACCGTGTTGCCAACACCTCAACTCTGGCGTTGAACTGCGACGCCAGGCCATCCGTTCGGTCATCCAATCGTGTTCGTAGGCCATTGATCCTGGAGGCGAGGTCATCCGTACGCGACACCAAGTCGGTTCGCAGCGCGCGGACATCCGTCTCAATGGTGCCGAGGCGCTTATCGATCTGCTCGTAAGCGCCTTCAAAGTGGGCCATCCGAATTTCCAGATTACCGATCGCCATGCGCGTTCCTCCAACGGGACGATCATAACATACGCTGCGAGACGGATGAACGGGCGGGTTGGTGCGTCGTGCGGTCAGTTGCTCGCGGAGCGGGCGGCCGGCTCGTCCGACCAGAGCGGGAGGTCGTCCTCGACGACGTCGTCGGTATGGTGCCGGAGGGCCACCGCCGCGATCGCCGCCGCTTCGCGGCCCCAGGCCGAGCCGTCGGCGAGCACGCGGGCCTGCCGGTAGGCGTGCAGCAGCGCGCGGACCTCGAGGTACGGGCCGACGAGGCTGTCGTCGACCTGACGGTCGCCGTTGACCTGGGCCACGACGACGGGCGTGTCGCTGTGGACCACGACGTGGCGGACTCCGAAACGCCGTGAATTCCACAGCGCGTAGAGGATCCCGCGGAACGCCGCGAGGTCGTGGGAGCGCACGCCCGGCAGCGACCGGCCGATGCGCTTGAGCACGCGGCCCTGTGAATCCACGAAGACGACACCCATGCCGCTCCGGCCGTCTGCCGGCTCCGCGGCCGCCACGTAGGCATGGATGACCTTGAGCTTCGGTGCCGTCCGCGATTCGTTGCGCTGCAGCATCGCCATCGCCGTCACTCCCCTACCACTACACTACCCGTTCCAGAAGCGCGGTTATCGCCAGGAGCGCCGCGAGCACCAGCAGTTTCGCGCCGATGAGGTCGCGGTCGTCCATCAACCGATGCCACCACGTGCGCTCGACCCGCGCGGCGGACAGCCGCACGGTACCGAGGCGGGCGCCCGCCCGGCGGGACGCCGCGGCGTACCTGGGACGCCCGCGCGCGCCGGCAAATGTCCGGATGCCGGCGATGATGTCACGGCGGCCGGCGGCACGGCGCGTCGCGACGGGCCGTATCACCCGCGTACCCCCTGGTAGGCGCGCATCAACCCGATGACGCGGCCCGCGATCTCGAATTCACCGCGGATCGGCTGGTAGGCGGCGTTTTCGGGCCGCAGGATCGGCGTACCCTCGAGCGTCGCCAGCCGCTTCACGGTGGCGTCCTCCCCCATCACGGCGACGACGATGTCGCCCACCGACGCCGCCCGCTGCCGCCGCACGATCACGATGTCACCGGGCATGATGCCGGCGCCGATCATGCTGTCGCCCCGCACGCGGAGGAGGAAGCAATCGCGCACGTCGCCGACGAGACGCCGGGGCACCTCGATTCGGTCCTCGACCTGTTCGTCCGCGAGCACCGGCGCGCCGGCGGAGACGCGGCCGACCAGCGGGAGCCGCACGGAGTCGCCGTCGTGGATGAGCGTCTTGTCGACGACCTCAAGGGCCCGCATCCGGTCGCCGTGGCGGCGGACGAACCCCTTTTCTTCCAACGCCGTCAGGTGCTGGTGGACCGTCGACGGGGAGCTGAGACCCAACGCATCGCCGATCTCACGGACGGACGGAGCATACCCCTTATCCTGGATCGCCTTGACAAGATAATCCAGGATTTGTTGCTGTCGCGGGGTCAGGCCGCCCTGGCGCTTCATCCAACACCTCCACGGTTCCTATGGATGGCTTCCACAATGAGAATATCGAACTAATGTACGGTATGCAATCCGCTCTGAATACGAACATTTGTACGATATCCGTCCTATGGCCGTTTCAGCCTTCCAAACCACGCGAAATCGCGCAATTTCACGCCATGGCTCGCCCGCGCCTCGCGATGCGGGAGACGCGGCGCGCCGCATCGAAGGCCGGAGCAAGCCGCGCGGTGCCCCGGTTACTTTACCTCGCCCGTTTTCCCTGTTCCGGAGCCGCGAAAGGAGGACACCATGAAGATCACCTATCTTGGCCATGCGACGTTTCTCATCGAGGGAGGCGGGACCAAGATCCTGATCGATCCCTACGACGAGAAGGTCGGCTACCCGATCCCGTCGGTCGACGCGGACGCCGTCCTGGTCAGCCACGAGCACGGCGACCATACGAACGTCGCGATGGCCAAGGGCAAGCCGTCCGTCGTGCGGGGGCTCGCGGACGGCGACTGGCGGAAGATCGTCAAGCAGCCGGTCGGACAGGTCTCCGTATCGTCGGTGCCGACCTACCATGACGATACGCAGGGCTCGCAGCGCGGCCGCAACACCGTGTTCGTCCTCGAGACCGAGGGGCTGCGCGTCGTGCACCTCGCCGATCTCGGCCATCTCCTCGATCAGTCTCAGGTGACCGCCATCGGCCGCCCCGACGTCGTGATGATCCCGGTCGGCGGCCACTACACGATCGACGCGGCGCAGGCCAAACAGGTCCTGGACCAGCTGCAGCCCAAAGTCGTGATCCCGATGCACTACAAGACCGAAGTGAACGCCGGATGGCCGATCGGCGATCTCAACGGCTTCCTCGGCGTCATCGGCGAGACGAAGAACGTGGGCCACACGGTCACCGTCGACCGCGCGACGCTGCCCACGACGCGCGAAGTCTGGGTGATGTCCTGGAAGTAGCCGCCCCGTGAAGCTCGACTGCGCGCTCGCGATGGACGCGCTCACCGAGGTGCCCGCCGTGGCGCGCGCCGCGGAGGCCGCCGGCTTCGCCGGCATGTGGGCCAACGATACGAAGCACAATCCGTTTGTGGCCCTCACGAGCGCGGCGCTGCACACGTCCCGGCTCGAGCTCGGCACCGGGATCGCCGTCGCGTTCTCCCGCAGCCCGACGCTCACCGCGCAGACCGCGTGGGATCTCGCGCGCCTGTCCGGCGGGCGGTTTCTGCTGGGGCTCGGCACGCAGGTCCGGGCGCACATCGAGCGGCGGTTCGGCATGCCGTGGGATCCTCCGGCGCCCAAACTCCGCGAGTACGTGCACGCCGTGCGCGCGATCTGGCGAACGTGGCAAGAAGGGGGCCCGCTGCGGGTCAAGGGCAAGTATTACAACCTGAATCTGATGGGCCCGTTCTTCAATCCGGGGCCGAACCCGCAACCCGCGATTCCGATCTTGATCGCGGGCGTGAACGGAGTGCTCTGCCGGCTGGCGGGCGAGGTGGCCGACGGCTTCATTCTCCACCCGATTCACTCGGTGACCTACCTACGCGAGTTCGTGCTTCCGCACCTCGCCGAGGGCCTCCAACGGGCGGGCCGGTCGCGCGCGGACCTTCAATTATATGCACCGGTGATCATCGCCCCCGGTGAGACGCCGGACGAGCGGGCCGCGGCGCTCGCGCGGGCGCGAGGCCGGATCGCGTTCTACGGCTCGACGCCGACGTACCGCTTGCTCCTCGAGATTCTCGGCTACGCCGACGTCGCCGACCGCCTGCGGCAGATGGTCAGCCAGGGCCGCATGGGCGAGATCGCCGGGCAGGTGCCGGACGGCCTCCTTGAGGGGATCGTGATCCGCGGCGCGTACGACGAGATCGGCCACCAACTGCGCGAACGGTACGCCGGCCTCCTCGACCGCGTCGCCTCATACTGGCCGTTCACGCTTGAGGAGCAGGCAGGCTGGGCCCGCATGGTGCGGGCCTTCCACGGAGGATGAGGCGATGACCGACCTCGAGGCCATTAGGCGGCGGCAGCGGGAAGCGTGGGCGGACGGCGATTTCTCCGTCCTCTTGGTCGCGCATCTCATCGTGGGCGAACTGCTCTGCGAGGCCGTGGACATTCATCCCGGACAGACGGTGCTCGACGTCGCGACGGGCAGCGGCAACACGGCCCTCGCGGCAGCCAGGCGCGGCGGCCACGTGACCGGCATCGACTTCTCTCCGGCGCTCCTTGCGCGCGGAGAGGAGCGGGCCGCGGGTGAGCGGCTGCCGGTCACGTTCTGCGAGGGGGACGCCGAACATCTTCCCTTCGACGATGGGTCGTTCGACGTCGTCTTCTCCACGTTCGGGGTGATGTTCGCGCCGGACCAGGAATGCGCCGCGCGGGAGCTGCTGCGGGTCTGCCGGCCCGGGGGAAAGATCGGCCTCGCGAACTGGACTCCGGCCGGTTTCATGGGACAACTCTTTGCCGCCACGGCCCGCTATGTGCCGTCTCCGCCGGGACTTCGGCCGCCCGTGCTGTGGGGCACGGAAGACCGGCTCAAGGAACTGCTGGGACCGGGGGTCATGTCGCTGCAAACGGCGGTGCGCCACTTGACGATGCGTTCAGCCTCCGAAGAGACGTGGCTTGAGCACCGCCGGAAGTACTCGGGTCCGAACCGCAAGGCGATCGAGGCGATGGACGTCGGGCAGCGGGAGGCCTTCGAGCGCGATCTCGTGGCCATCCTGCGCCGGCACAATCGTGCCGAGGACGGCACGGTTGTCGTCCCGGCAGAGTACCTCGAGGCCGTCGCGGTCCGGCGCTAGGCTTCTGCCCCCGCGGGCTCAGCCGGCCGCCGCTTCGCGGAAGCGCCGGATCGCGTCGATGTGCGCCCGCGGGTTGGGGAGGCCCGCCTGCATCGTGTTGACGCTGAGGTGCGTGGCGCCGAGCTTCCTCCACTGTTCGATTTGAAGGCGCCACTCGTCCGGTCCCCCGCCGGCGATCCCCGCGCGGCCCTCGATGCCGAACGCATTGGGACTGCGCCCGGCCGCGGCCAAATGCTCGCGGAGCCGCTCGACCTGATGGTCACGGGCCGGCTCCCCGGCCGGCTGCTTGCCGGGCGCCCGGACAGGACGGCTCGACATCCAGCCGTCGGCGACGCGCGCCGCCCGGCGCAGCGCCACGTCGGACTCCCCGCCGATCCAGAGGGGAATGGGCCGGCGTACCGGCAGCGGGTTGATGCCGGCGTCCGTGATGCGGTGCCAGCGCCCCGCAAAGGTCACGGTCTCCTGGGTCCAGAGGGCCCGCATCACCTTGATCTGTTCGGCCGAGCGTGCGCCCCGATCGTGAAAATTCGTGCCGAGCGCTTCGAACTCGACGTCGTTCCAGCCGACGCCGATCCCGAGCCGGAGCCGCCCGCCGCTCAGGACGTCGACCTCGGCCGCCTGCTTCGCCACGAGCACGGTCTGCCGCTGCGGCAGGATGATCACGCCCGTCGCCAGCTCGATGCGCTGCGTGAACGCCGCCATGTAGCCGAAGACGACAAACGGCTCGTGAAACGTGTGCGCGCTCGTGTAGGGCCCGCTCCACTTGGGCCGGCTCGCGGTGTTCGCCCCCACCACGTGGTCGTAGATGAGGATGTGGTCGTAGCCGAGCGACTCCGCGGTCTGCGCGTAGTCGCGGACGACCGCGGGGTCGATGCCGATCTCGATCTGCGGGAAGACGACGCCGATTTTCATGCCGTGCCTGTTCGCAGCGTACGGGGGCGTTTTCCTCCGTCGCCGAAGACGGGATCGCGAGGTGAAGTTGGGATTGGAATCGTTGGACGGGGTTCGCGATCTGCCGTATCTGTACCTCACGACGACCGGCCGCAAGACAGGCCTGCCGCGCGAGATCGAGATCTGGTTCATCGTGCACGCCGGCGCCTTCTACGTCTTCGCGGAGGGCTTTGACCGGGCGGACTGGGTCAGGAATATCGCGCGGAATCCGCGCGTCCGGGTCCGCGTGGCGGACCACACGATCGTTGCCACCGCCGAGGCGTTCGATCAGACGCGCGATGCCGCCGAATGGCAGACGGTGCAGGATCTCGCGCGCGCGAAATACGGCTGGGGAGACGGCCTGCCGGTTCGCATTACGCCCGTATAGATCAAGCGCTGTGACGCATTTCACCAGTGGTCCGTTGCGCAACTCATCGCCCCGCATGCCGCCGCGCCGCAAGATGACGTTGAGAAGGCGGCCGGAGGTGGGGGACATGGCTTGGTACCGATGCTCGTGCGGGGCGCTCAAGGAGGCGACGCCGCGAATCGGCGACGCGATCGTCTCGATCTATCATTTTCACCGCTCCGTCCGGCTGGACGGCGGCAGCGCGATCGTGCTGATGGAAGAGATCCCCGCGTGCCCGCCTGACCGGGAAATTCGTGACGGCGGTGTGGCAGGCGGCGACGACTAGCGAGGGAGCAGGACCCCTCGGCGGGCCGAAGAAATGATGCCAAGTCTTCAGTGGCTTCCCTCGAGGGAACCATTCGGCCGCTTATCCGGAGGTCGTTCGATGCCGAAGCTGCCCTCCGGCACGGTGACGTTCCTCTTCACCGACATCGAAGGATCTACCGAGCTCCTCCAGCGCCTAGGGGACACCCGCTACGCCCGCGTGCTCGCCGACCACTATGAGTTGCTCCGCGACGTGTTTGGCCGGCACGGCGGACAGCAGATCAGCACTCAAGGAGACGGGTTGCTCGTCGTATTTTCTCGCGCCGGAGACGGGGTCTCCGCCGCCGTGGCCGGGCAACGGGCGGTCCTCGCGCATTCCTGGCCCGAAGGTATGAGCCTACGAGTCCGGATGGGATTGCACACCGGCGAACCCCTCATCATGGCCGGCGATTACGTCGGCCTGGACGTGCACCGCGCCGCCCGTATCTGCGCGGCCGGGCACGGGAACCAGATCTTGGTGTCCATGACGACCGGCGGCCTCGTCGAGGGCAGCCTGCCGCCGGATATCGGGCTTCGAAATCTCGGCCTGCACGTCCTCAGAGACCTACGGCAGCCGGAGAAGATCTTCCAGGCCGTTCATCCCGATTTGCCCGGCGAGTTCCCGACGCTGAGGTCACTCGACGTCTTCCCCAACAACCTGCCGCGGCAGCTGACGAGTTTCATTGGGCGGGAACGGGAGATCGCCGAGGTAAAGCGGCTCATGTCATCAACCTGCATGCTCATGCTCACAGGGTCGGGTGGCGCGGGCAAGACGCGGCTGGCTCTCCAGATCGCGGCGGATTTGATTGAAACATACGCCGACGGCGTCTGGTTGGTGGAGTTGGCGGGGCTGTCGAAACCGGAACTTGTCCCCAACACCGTCGCCTCGGTGCTGAATCTGCGCGAAATGCCCGGGCGCCCGCTTCAGACGACCCTGCTCGACCACATTGGCAGACGAGAGCTCCTGCTGGTGCTGGATAATTGCGAGCACCTGGTTGGGGCGTGCGCGGAGCTGGCGACGATCTTGCTGCGCTCGTGCCCGCGTCTCCGCATCCTCGCCACCAGCCGGGAACCGCTCGGCATTTCCGGCGAAACCGTGTGGCGCGTGCCGTCGCTGGCACTTCCCAAGGCGTCGCAGGCACCGACTGCGGAGGAATTGATGCAGTGTGAGGCGACCAGGCTGTTCATCGAGCGCGCGACGGCCGTCCAACCGGGGTTCAACCTGAACCCCCAGAACGCCGGCGTTGTGGCCGCGGTGTGCCGGCGGCTGGACGGCATTCCTCTCGCCATCGAACTGGCGGCCGCAAGGCTCCGCGCCTTGTCGGTGGAGCAAATTGGCGACCGGCTGGATGAGCGCTTCCGCCTCCTCGTCGGAGGCGGCAGGACGGCGCTTCCGCGGCAGCAGACCCTCCGCGGCGCCCTCGATTGGAGTTACGACCTGCTCCCGTCTCAAGAACGCGTCTTACTGAGACGGTTGTCGGTCTTTGCCGGGGGGTGGACGTTGGAGGCGGCGGAAGCGGCGTGCGCTGGTGAAGGCCTGGAGACGCGAGAGATCTTGGACCTTTTGACGCAGCTCGTCTTCAAGTCGCTCGTCCTCATGGACGCCCAGGAAGGACGGGTGCGGTATCGCCTTCTAGAGACGGTACGGCAGTATGGGCGCGATAGGCTGGATGAATCCGGTGAGACGGCGGCTGCGCTGAAGCGCCACCTGGATTGGTGCCTGCAGCTCGCGGAGCGGGCGGAGCCGGAGCTGATTGGCGCCAACCAGACGGTGTGGCTCGATCGGTTGGAGGTGGAGCACGATAATCTGCGGGCGGCGCTGGAGTGGAGCGGGGTAGACGAGAGTTGCGGAGACGCGGGTTTGCGTCTCGCCGGAGCCCTGTGGTGGTTCTGGCATGTGCACGGCTACTTCAGCGAGGGCCTGGTGTGGCTCGAGAGCATGCTGTCCCGCAGCCGCGACGCCTCGGCCTCCGCGCGGGCAAAAGCACTCGCCGGGGCGGGATTTTTGGCGCACCGTCACGGGGACTATGACGGCTCGAGCAGGTTGTGCACCGAAAGTTTGGCTCTCTACCGAGAGCTTGGCGAGGTAACGAGCATGGGACGGCCGCTTCACATTCTGGGAGCGATCGCGGAGGTCCAAGGCGATTATGCGCGCGCAAGGTCCTTGTTTATGGAAAGCCTGGTCATGGGCCGTCAGGCCGGAGATAAGCGGCGCATGGCCATCGCGCTGAACGCCGTGGGTGAAGTTGCGCGGTGTCAAGACGACTATGAGGCGGCACGCGCTTCATATGAGGAGAGCCTCGCGCTGTCGCGACACGTGGGCGACAAGCGGCACGCCGCCATCGTCCTGGCAAACCTGGGACACGTCGCACTGCACCAAGGAGATTACAACGCCGCGGCGATGCTGTTCAAGGAAGCGCTGACTCAAGCCCAGCAACTCGCGTACCGGCTGGGTATCGCCGAGTATCTGGCCGGTCTTGGAGGGGTTGCGGCGGCCACGGGACGGTACAGACGGGCGGCCCGGCTCCTGGGTGCCGTGGATGCGCTGCTCAGCCTCCTGAGCGCGGTCCTCGAGCCTCCAGATCGTTTGGAATATGTGCAAAGTCTTGCCGCCGCTCGCGCCGGACTAAATGACGACGCGGCTTTCGAGTCGGCCTGGGCGGAGGGCCAGGCGATGGAGGTAAGCCGGGCCGTCGATTACGCGCTAGAGACCGACGCTCCCAACCACTTTACCGAGGAGGACCCGCGGACGAATTAGGCCGGGCGTTTTGGCCGCTTTTCCGGGGTCCGTCGTGGTGCCTTCGATCGCCTGCGCTTTCTTCTCGCCGTACCTCTGTTCGCACCACCGTTGATCCCACCGTTAATGCCACCGTTGATCCCGCCGTTGATGCCGCCATTGATCCCGCCGTTAATCCCGCCGTTGGTGCCGCGGTTCGCGCCACCGGTGGCGCCCGGGGGATAGCATATTTGATTCTCGTTGTCCCAATATGTCTCCACGAGCCACCCGTCGACCTTGACTATCTTAATCTTGGTGCAGTCACTTGTGCATTCGCAAATGTCACCGATCTCACAGCCATGCGCAGTATGGTAGCCTTGATTATCGGGATCGGTGAATGCCTCGACCAGTTCGTGGCTTACACCCCACGAGCAAGAATTCACAAACTTTTCCGGTTTGGGCGGGGATTGAGCCACATAATGCCACTGCTGTATCGGGGCCCAGAAGAGGTTGTTCACCTTCGAAGTTCCATAACGTCCGAAGTCGTGATACCCGCATAGGCCGGGCCCGAGGCTGGTGTAGTTGGGCGTAAAGACGACGTAGAGCGGTCCCCTCTCGGGACGGGTGGGTTTCGCTCTCACCGTGCCATACGTGATCCATGACGTCAATTGATCCTCGATGTATTTGTGGTCCAGCGACGACGGCGTGTCGGGATCGGGAGTGATCACCTTCGATCCGACGAAGCGGCCTCTACGCACCCCATACTGCCGCAGCCGGCTCGTGTAACTCCCGCGCAAAATAGCGCTGAGAAATCGGTTCATTCGAGCGACGGCCTGGGGAGTGTCCCGAAAGTATCTATCCCAGTAGATGGCAAAGACGTCAGGGGACGTCATGACGCGCCCCCTGTTCGCCGGGACTTTGGTTACAAGTCCATGGCATTGCGCGTTTGCTGCACTGCCGTTGATACCGCCATTGATACCCGCGGAGACACGACGCCGCTTGATTTTCGTCGCCATATATCCCCCCCGATGCAAATAGCGTCCCGCTACTGGACAGATGCGCGGCGGAATACCTGCTTATAGGGGACGACGGAACTACAAGTAAACCGGCCTCCAACATAGGCGCCACAAATCGAGCGAATACGCTGCCGCAGGTAATTCGAAAGTCTAAAGTCTAGTGTTTTGGAGGTGGTTGTTCTGAATATGACCGCAATATCCTCCTAAATCCGGCGCAGGTTACGCTGGATGAGCCCGTGCCGGAAGGGAAAGCCTCCACTCGATGATGTCCGTCAGCGCGATGAAGCCGAGCCGTTCCAGGATCGGCCGGCTTGTTTCGCGCGCGTCGACCCTGAGGTAGCGGTACCCGCGGCGCCGCGCTTCCTGCGCGCGGGCGCGGACGAGGGCGCGATAGATGCCGCGGCCGCGATACTCGGCGATCGTGCCGCCGCCCCACAATCCGGCGAAAGGCCGTCCCGCGGGAAATTCCCCGCGTGCACTCGCAACAGGCTGCCCGTCCGCGTAGGCGACATAGAGGCTCATGGCCGGTTCGGTGAGGCGCGGTGCAAATTGGTTCGTGCGTGCTGCCTGCCACTGCTCATCACGGCCGAATGCGACACGGGCGGCATCGAGGAAATCGGTGAGCCCGCTCAAGTCCGTCACGCGGCGGATTTCGACAAGCGCGGGAGCCGCCGCGTCCTCCCGCGTTTCCCCGCGCAAGTCATCCGCGAGATCGAAGACCGTTAACGTTTCGGGTTCATCCGGTTCAAAGCCGGCCGCGGCGAGGCGCGATCCGAGGTCGGCCGGGAGATCGTGACCGTAGACCTTCCACTCAAGGGCGCGGTCTTCGCCCGAGACGGCTCCGCCCGCGCCCCCGGCATGCCCATCGCCGGAATTGACCTCAAACGCGAGGCTACGAAAAAACGCCACCTGTTCGGCAATGGCGGCGTCTGCCGTATCGGCCGTGAGCCGAGCGAAGACGACGGCGTTCCAGGTACCGATGGCTCGGATGACGCTGCCGGCACGTTCGTAACGGACGCCTGGCTCGGGCGGTGGGTCGGCGCGCTCCGCATCGAAGCGCGCCAGTATCTCAGCGCGCGCGGCGTCGGGGTGATGGGCGTGCCGGTGCGAGGCCGCTAGACGCGTCGTAGGGAGGCGGTCAGCACGACGGCTACCGCGAGGGGGAGCCACAACCAGGGGAAGATCGCCGCGTGGACGAGCGCCGTCGAGATGGCGAGGGCAACCACGACCCCGGCGGCGACCGTCCAGTCGTCGCCGATGAGCAGGTCCTTCCAGAAGGCCAGAAACGACGCGAGGTAGCTCATCGCGGCGAACCTCCGGCCGACCCGGCAGTCACGAGCCGCCGGGCGCGATCGCGGGTCAGCCACTTCACTTGGGCGAGACTGAAGAGCGTGAGGAACGCCAGAATCGCGAGAATCGCGGCGTCCGAGCCGGGCCAGTCGATGCCGACGCCTTCACCGGCCCAGAAGATGCCGAACGTCGTGAGCATGAGGCCGACCGCGAACTTCATCGCGTTCTCGGGGACACGGGCGAGCGGTTGATGGACAAGAAATCCCGTGCCCGAGACCAGCGCGACCGCGGCCGCCGCGCCTCCGATCGCCAGCGGCAGGTTGCCGTGCGCGCTGCCGAAGGTCAGGACGATGAAGACCACCTCGACGCCCTCCAGGAACACGCCTTTGAACGAGACGGTGAACGAATACCAATCCATCCCGGTCCGCGGCGTCTCCCCGGCCGCCAGCGCCTCGTGGACCTGCCGCTTGTACACCTCGTCCTCGTCGTGCAGCGCCTTGAAGCCGGACGCGCGGAAGATCGCCTTGCGCAGCCACTGCATGCCGAAGACCAGCAGGAAGGCGCCGACCACGAGGCGCAGCGCGTCGATCGGGATCATCCGGAGGCCCGGCCCCAGCACCGCGATGAGGACCGCGAGCGCCGCGCCCGCCGCGGCGATGCCGAGCCGCACCGACGGCCATCCGCGGGTCACCCCGAGCGCCAGCACAATTGTGAGCGCCTCGACGGCCTCGACGGCGGAGGCGAGGAACGTTGCCAGCACCAAGAAGATCCAGGTCACGCGCGTCTCCCCTCCCCGTCTAGCCGTCGTTGCGGGCGAACTGCCCGGTCTCGCGCGACCGCGCCCACATTAAATAGAAGGCCCAGATCCCAACCCCAAGATACAGCATATTCTCCCCGAACGCGATGCCGGCCGCGGTCCAGTCGACGGCCGGGTTGGCGAGCGCGCGGCGCGCGCCTTCGAAGACCCAGGTCGCCGGGATGCCGTACGCGATCGTCCTCGCCGCCGGCGGCAGCACGCGGAGGGGGAAGAACGCCGCGCTCAGCGGCTGAAAGAGAAACACCGCGCCCCACGCCAGCGCCTGGATCCGCGTGCCGATCAGGAAGACGACGCCCAGCAGGACGAGCCCGATCGCCCACGCGAAGATCGTCAGGTTGGTGAAGAAGAGCGCCAGGTTGACGAAGCCCACCCGCCAGATCTGGAAGTGGAACCATACCGCGGCGATCGTCGAGATCATCCCGAAGATCACGAGCGTCTTGAGCAGACCCGACAGCATGTGCGCGACGACGTACTCGGCCAGCGAGAGCGGCGCCACGAACATGTTGCTGAGATTGTGCGACCAGATGTTCCAGAGGCTCCCGACCGTGATAGAGTACTGGTTCACGCGGATGACGTCCCACAGCAGCATCCCGAGGATCAGGTACGACCCCGTGTTGGGGTTCGTCACGCCGGTGAGGAAGCCGGACACGAATCCGAAGACCACCACGGTGATGAGCGACGTGTAGAAAAGATCGACGACGATCTCGAGCGATCCGCGCGTGATGTACAACTCTTGTAATAGGACCGCCTTGACGCGCTCAAACATTGGTCTCACCCCGCGCGATCTTCAAGAACACGTCTTCGAGCGTCGGCTTTTCCACCTCGATGTCGGTGATCCACACGCCGCGCTCGCTGAGGCCGAAGATCAGTTCCGGAATCTGCTGCTCCGTCGTATCGATCACCACGGTGTGGTCCTGGGTGAACCGGAAGCCCTGCGACCGTTCCTTGAGGAAGGCCGCGACGATGTCGCGTTCGCCCTCCACGGTGAGCCGCAGCCGCGCCGAGCGGATCCGCTTGGTAAGTCCAAGCGGCGTATCCTGCGCAAAGATCCGTCCGCGGTCGAGGAAGATGACCTCGTCGCAGATCCGCGTGACCTCGTTCATGCGGTGGCTCGTGTACAGGATCGAGACGCCGGCGTCGCGCCGGATCTCCTCGATGAGCGAGAGGGTCTTGTCGGCGATATCGGGATCGAGCGCCGCGGTCGGCTCGTCCATCAAGATCAGCTCGGGATCGTTCAAGAGCGCCTTGATGAGATTCACCCGCGTGCGCTGCCCGGTAGACAGATCCCAGTACCGCCGGTTGAGGAGCGACCTGACCTCGAAATAATCGGCCCACCGGCGGATCTTCTCGTCCGGCCGCCGGATGCCGTAGAGATGGCCGAAGACGACCAGATTCTGCCACACCGTGATCCGGCCCTGAAGCGTGTTGTAGGACGACGCGAAGTTGATGCGCTGCAAGCACGCCTGCCGGTGCGCGCGGAAGTCCCGGCCGAAATACGTAATCCGTCCCGCGGTCGGCGTCGTGATGCCGAGCAGCATGTGAATGGTCGTCGTCTTGCCGGCGCCGTTGGGTCCGAGCAGGCCGATGATCCGGCCCTTCGGGATCGCGAACGAGACGCGATCGACCGCGCGGAAGCCGCCGAAATCCTTGACGAGGTTCTCCACCTGAAGCAGTGGGGTGGACATCTGTTTCACCCTTCCTTGGTCGAGCCGGCGAAGCCGCGCGCACGTGCATAGAGAGTTCCTGCCGCGCGAACGGCAGTACGAGAGAGCCACGGTTGTGACCCGCGGCCGGACGCGCTATAAGTGGCGGACGGTGGAGTTAGCGGTGAAAGGCGTCCGGGCGGATGACGGTGAGTTGTGGTCGGATGAGCAACACGCGCACCGCCTCCTTCCGGGACAAACTAGAAGACTACGCGGCAAGATTATGTCATCGGCCCCGGGTGATGTCAACGTCAACAGTGCCCAATTGTAATAGGTCAATGATTTTGTCACCCCTTAACAGGTCAGTGAATCTGTCACCCTGGGAGAATGACCAGGGAGACGATCACCTTGAACCAGCGGGAGCACCAACGGTTGCATGTCTTATCGCGCGTCCATGACGGCGTGTT
>DASYXS010000168.1:0-3984 GCA_035934535.1 bacterium | reverse complement strand
CTCCAACGACTACCCACCAGGACGCATGGAAGTGCTGGTGATCGACGGCGCGAGCACCGACAGCACGCGCGAGCGTATCGCACAATACCAATACCGGGATGCCCGCGTGCGGCTCATCGAGAACCCGGAGCGCATCACGCCATGCGCGCTAAATCGCGGCATCGCGGCCGCGCGTGGCGAGATCATCGCGCGTATCGACGCCCACGCCGCCATCGCTCCGGATTACTTGCGGCGCTCGGTCGAACACCTGCTCAGTTCCGGAGCCGACAACGTCGGCGGCGTCATGCGGACGCTGCCGCAGGACCCCGGATGGTTCGCCGGGCCCATCGTAGCGGCCCTCAGTCATCCTTTCGGCGTCGGCAACTCCTATTTTCGCATCGGCTCGGCGGAGCCGCGTTTTGTCGACACGGTGTTTGGAGGCTGCTGGCGGCGCGAGGTTTTCGACCGCGTCGGCGGTTTCAACTCGAACCTGCGCCGCTCCCAGGACATGGAATTCAGCCTGCGGCTCAAGGCCGCCGGAGGGCGCACGCTGCTGGTGCCCGCGATCTCAAGCGATTACTACGCACGCAGCCGTATGGGGCCGCTCTGGCGGCATAACTTCGCAAACGGCCAATGGGCTATTTTGCCGTTCCTCTACAGCTCCGTGGTGCCCGTCGCGCTGCGCCACCTGGTTCCGCTGCTGTTCGTGCTCTCGCTCGGGCTGGGCGCTGCGATGATGCCGTGGGGTGCTCTGCCGCTTTCCGCCGTGGCGGTCCCGTACACGCTCGCGAACCTGGCGGCGTCGTTCGACGTGGCCGTGCATGCGCCCGCGGACGAGAGGCGTTGGGTCTACTTTTTCCGGATGTCCCTGGTCTTTTTATCCCTGCACCTGGGCTACGGCCTGGGGAGTCTCGCGGGCCTCGGCCAGGCGGCCGCGGTGGTGGCTTGCAGGCTCGCCCGCGCGAACCGTTCCGAGGAGACCACATGCATACCGCAGCCCTAGTGGCGCGAGCGCAAGCCGCCCGCGCCATTCCATTCTTTCCTTATCCACGGACGTTTCTGTCGGAAGAAGACGGCTTGATCGCCATCTTCCGGGACGTGGGACGAAGGGGGGCTTTCATTCTGCAGGAAGACGGCCGGTGCTTCGAGCGAAACCTCGCGCGGTTTTTAGGGGCCCGGCACACACTCGGCGTCGCCAATGCAACCGACGGCCTGCTGATGGCCCTGCGCGCGGCCGGCGTCCGGCCGGGCGACGAAGTGATCTTCAGCTCGCACACCATGGTCGCGACGGCGGCCGCCATTCATTTCGCGGGCGCGGTGCCGATTCCTGTCGATTGCGGCGCGGATCATCTGATCGATTGCGACGCCGTGGCCGCGGCCGTCACGCCGCGCACCACGATCGTCCTGCCCACCCAGCTCAACGGGCGCACCGCCGACATGGCGGCGCTCGCGCGCCTAGCCGGCCGCCACGCCTTGCTGATCGTCGAGGACGCCGCGCAGGCGCTCGGCTCGCGTTTCCGCGGCCAGTGCGCATCCACGTTTGGGGCGGCCTCGGCGATCAGCTTCTTCCCGGCCAAGCTCCTCGGATGCCTGGGCGACGGCGGAGCCGTGGTGACCAACGACGCGGGCATCGCCCAACGCGTCGCGGCGTTGCGCGACCACGGCCGCAACGCGGAGGGAGACATCGCCGGCTGGGGCTTGAATTCGCGCCTCGACAATCTGCAGGCCGCCATCCTCGACGACCGGCTCGGGCGTTACGGTGCCACCCTCGAGCGCCGCCGCGCGCTCGCGCGCGCCTACCGGGCGGAGCTTGCGGCCGTCGCGGAAATCGTGCTCCCGCCCGGGCCTTCAGACGATCCGGATCATTTCGACGTGTATCAGAACTATGAGATCGAAGCCGCGCGCCGCGATGAATTGCGGGAGTTCCTGCGCCTCCAAAGGATCGGAACGATTCTGCCGTGGGGCGGCCGCGCCGTCCATCAATGGGAGGCGCTCGGCCTGGGCCGCTCGCTCCCGGCGACCGAGCGCCTGTTCGAGCGCGTGCTGCTCCTGCCCATGCATCCGTGGCTTTCCGGAGAGGATATCGAAATGATCGGCGCCGCCATTCGCCGCTTTTACGGAGGACAGTCATGACGCCAAACGCCCGACAAGCCATGGCACACGCCCCTGGCCCAGCCGCCGCGCTCGCCGCCGTTAGAGGAGCCTTCCCCGCGCAAGAACACACCCCTGACCTCCCGCGTGCAGCCGGAGCCGCGCCTCCCGCCCAGGTGGACTGGTTGCTCGAACGCTGGCATTCCATGGCGCGCATCCGCTTGGCTGAAGAAGCCATCGCCGGACTGGTCGAATCGGGGGAGGCGGGCGGCCCCTGTCATCTCTATATTGGGCAGGAAGCGATCGCCGCGGGAGTTTCGGCGGCGCTCGAAGCGCGCGACACGGTATGGGGAGGTCACCGCTCGCACGGCCACTACCTGGCGCGGGGCGGATCGCTCGAGGCGTTGTTCGGCGAAATTCTGGGCCGGGCCACGGGATGCGCCCGCGGACGCGGCGGGTCGATGCACCTGATCGCGCCTGCGGCCGGCCTGCTGGGGACTGTGCCTATCGTCGCTGGAACGGTTCCGCTGGCTGTGGGGGCGGCGTTTGCCGCGAAGTTCACCGGAAGCGGTGCCGTGGCCGTGGCGTTTTTCGGCGACGGCACGCTCGAAGAGGGCCACGTGCACGAGTCCCTCAATCTCGCGGGGCTGTATAAGCTGCCGGTGCTGTTCGTCTGCGAAAACAACCTGTACGCGAGCCACATGCACTGGAGCGAGCGGCGCGTCTCCGACAATCTCGACACCGCCGGCGTCTTTCACGGCGTTCCCGGCGAGCGCGTGGACGGCAACGACGTGGAAGCCGTGTTTCAGGCCGCCCGCGAGGCCGTGGAGCGCGCCCGCTCGGGCGGCGGACCCTCCCTGATCGAATGCCGGACCTTCCGCTGGCGGGGCCACGTGGGCGCGAGCTTCGACCGGGACGTCGGCGTTCTGCGCCGCGGGGAACTGGCCGAGTGGCTCCCGCGCGACCCGCTTGCGGCGCTGGAACGGAGACTCGCCGCGCGCGGCGTCTCCGATTTCGAGGAGCGCCGCGCCGCGGTGCGGGCTGAAGTGGCTCGCGCGCTCGCGGCCGCTCGCGCCGCACCCGCGCCTGCCCCGAGCCGGGTGCTTGAGTTTGTCGGTGTCGATACGGGCCGCGCCGAATTCTGCAACACCGGTCGCGGCGGGCGGGAGGCAACATGCGAACGCTAACCTACGCGCAAGCCATTCGCGAGGCGCACGCGCAACTGCTGGCCATGGATTCCCGCGTCTTTGTGATCGGCCAGGGCCTGTGGAGTCCCTGGTATGCGGGCGCGAGCCTGGAAAATCTCGACGGCGATTTCGGACGCGGGCGCATCGTGGACAGCCCGGTATCGGAGAACGCCGTCACTGGTCTGGCGATCGGAGCCGCGCTCGCCGGTCTCCGTCCCATCGTCTTCCATCCGCGCATGGATTTCATGCTGCTCGCCGCCGACCCTATCGTCAATCAGGCCGCCAACTGGTCCTATTTATTCGGGGGACAGCGCAGCGTCCCGCTGGTGATCCGCGCCGTGATCAACCGCGGCGGCGGACAAGGCGCCCAGCATTCCCAGGCCCTGCACGCCATGTTCATGCACGTGCCCGGATTGAAGGTCGTGATGCCCGCGACGCCCGCCGACGCCAAGGGCCTGCTGATGGCGGCCCTCGAAGATTCCCATCCGGTGATGTACATCGACGACCGGTCGCTCTATGCGGAGACCGGCGAGGTTCCCGAGCCGCCCTACGGCACCCCCATCGGCGTAGCGGCCGTGCGGCGCGCGGGCACCGACGTCACCCTGGTGGCGGTCTCCTCGATGGTGCCGCTGAGCCTCGCGGCGGCCGAGCTGCTCGCGCGCGACGGCCTTCACGCCGAGGTCGTCGACCTGCGCACGCTGAAACCGTGGGACCGCCCGACGGTGCT
>DASYXS010000167.1:0-85990 GCA_035934535.1 bacterium | reverse complement strand
GGCACCCGATCCGGGCGCTGGACCGCCAGGATTGGCCAGGAATCCCGGCTTGGAGCTAGCCACGAGCCGTACAATTGTACGGTCACGGAATCCAGGATGTGCGTCCTCAGCCGCTTCGGCGGGCGAAGTCTCGTTGTAGTATTAGGCTTGGTCTTAGGCTAAGGCCGGCGGCGGCCGGGGCGCGCGCCGGCGCCGGGCGCCGTGATCCACCGGTCGGCCCACCGCTGCAGCTCGGCGAAGACCTTCTCAAGTGCGCGCCCCTTCTCGGTCAGCGCATACTCGATGTGCACGGGCGTCTCCGCGTACACGCGCCGGATCACCAGGCCTTCCGCTTCGAGTTCCTTCAGCCGCTCCGACAGCAGCCGGTCGTGGAGACCCGGGACCGCTCCTCGCAGCACGGTGAACCGCTGAGGTCCGTCCATCAAGAGCTGCACGATCGCCCCCGTCCAGCGCCTGCCGACGAGCTCGATCGTCTTGTGAAACTTGGGACAGATCTCCGCCGCTGCCTGCGGGGAGACTCCCAAGCCCTCGTGACCGGCACGCCGCAGCGTCTTCGTCCCCATCGCCCTCTACGCTAACATAAAATAAGGTACTTGACAATAGTAAGATGACCGAGTAGTATAACTTACGAAACAGAAGCGCCCTACATAAGGGTAGCAGCGTCGCGCGGACACGCTGGGCCGCGTGGAACAAATCAAACGAGGATCAAAAAGTGAGGGATTTGTCATGGACCTCGGCCTCCTGATCGTTCGCGTGGTGTTCGGCCTCCTCATGATCGGTCATGGCACGCAGAAACTGTTCGGCTGGTTCGGCGGCTACGGGCTCACCGGGTCGTCCGGCTTCGTCGGGTCGCGGGGGTTCGCACCGGCCAAGTTCTGGACGGCGACCGGAAGCCTGTCCGAATCTGTCGGTGGGCTCCTCTTCCTGCTGGGCTTGCTGAGCCCGCTCGGCTCGATCGCGATCGCCGCGGCGATGCTGACGGCGATCGTCGGGTTCCACTGGCCCAAGTTCTGGGCGTCCGAGGGCGGAATTGAGCATGCGCTGGTCATGCTGACGGCCGCCGTGGCGGTAGGGATCGCCGGCCCGGGCGCGTACGCGCTCGACGCGATGCTCGGCACGGCGCTGCCCCCGATGGCCGCCGGGATCGTCGCTGCGCTCGCGGCGGTTGGGTTCCTGGTCAGTGTCGTGGGCGCGGCAGGCCGCCGGCGCGCGTCGGCACCCGCGCCGTCACAAAAAACCGCGGCCTGATCCAAACGGCGGGTGCGCCCGCGTTACGGCGGGGAGCAGGCTACGTCGATGCTCCCCGCCTTGCCGTCTCTCCCATCCGGGGCCATCACGTCCATCACGTCCGGCGGGGTTGCCCGCCGCGCGGACCGCGGCCTATAATGAAGCCGTCCGCTCTACAGACTGCCGACGGCGAAGGCCGGAGGCGTCCCGCATGCCCACCCCGAGCCGGCTTCCGGATCGGCAGTTCGCCAGGTATCCCGAGAGGAGGGACAGTTGATGGCCAAGTACGAGGCCAAGAAGTTTCGGTCGTTTGACGTCGAGTTGACCGGCATCAGCAAGAAGACGATGGAAGAGCACTACAAACTCTACCAGGGCTACGTGGGCAAGGCCAACGAGATCCTGGACCGTCTCGCCAGCGGCCAGGTCGATCTCTCCAAAGCCAACCCGACCTATTCCGAGCTCCGCGAACTCAAAGTCGAGCTCACGCGCGCCGTCGGCGGCGTCAAGAACCACGAGCTGTACTTCGAACACCTCGGCGGCAAGGGCGGCAAACCGTCCGGCAAGATGCTGCAGCTGCTCGAGAAGGCGTACGGCTCGTTCGAGAACTGGCAGGCCGAGCTGAAGGCCACCGGGACCGCGGCCCGGGGCTGGGCGTGGCTCGCCTACGATTGGGACACCGGCGCCTGCCTCAACTACATCGGCGACGAGCAGAACACGTATCCGATTTGGAACTGCACGCCGCTCGTGGCGCTGGACTGCTTCGAGCACGCCTACTTCATCGACTACGGCACCGGCAAGGCATCGTACATCGACGCCTTCTTCAAGAACCTCGACTGGGACGTCATCACGAAGCGCGCCGACCACTTCGGCATCCTCAGCCGCTGACGCGGCGCACCGCCGCTCCAGAGTGCGCGGAGCCCGGACGGCGTCCGGGCTCCGTTCCTTTGGAGGAGGAGGTGCAACCGGTCCACCGAAGATGACCGGCGTCATGAGCGATCGATTCCATCGCGATGACGTTCGGGCGGCGATTCCCCTGACGCGCGTGTGCCCGGAGTGCCAGGAAGAGATGGAGCTGATCACGGCCGACGACGTCGGCGAAGTGCTCGTGTACGAGTGCCCCGAGTGCGGCTCGCAGGAAGAAACACGGATCCTGAATGAGGACGAGGACGGCGACGCCTCCACGCTCCTCGGGCCGGACGTCTGGCTCGAAGAGAACGCGGAGACCGAGTTCGAGGCGGATCAGGACGAGACCGACGACTCCGAGTAGCGCATCCTTCCGCCCACCGCGGTGAAGCGCACCCGCACCTCGGGAATACGGTCCGGCGAAATCGCGAAGAGATCCTCCGACAGGCCCACGAAGTCCGCCACGCAGCCCGGCGCGAGCCGCCCTTTCACGTCCTCCTCGCCCGCGGCAAACGCCGCCCCCTCCGTATACGCCTGGACCGCCTCGCGGGCCGTGAGCCCCTCTTCGGGGCGCCACGCCGGACGCTCCGGTTCGGTCTTGCGCTTCCGCGCCACCGCGGCGTAGATCCCGGTGAGCACGTCCAGCGTCTCGACGGGCGCGTCGGACCCGAAGGCGAGATGCGTGCCGGCCCGCAGCAGCGAACGAAACGCGTACGCGTACCGCCCCCGTTCGCCCCAGTAGCGGTCCACGATGTCGCGGTCCTGCGTGCAGTGAATCGGCTGCATCGACGCGGTGACGCCGAGCCGGGCGAGCCGCGGAAGGTCGTCCGGGTGGAGCACCTGGGCGTGTTCGATCCGGTGGCGCAGCCCGAGGCGGCGCGAGTCCGCCTGCGCCGCCTCGATCGCGTCGAGCACCCACCGGTTGGCGCGGTCGCCGATCGCGTGCACCGTCACGGCGATGCCGTGCGACGACGCGCGCGTAGCGAGATCCCGCAGCTGCTCGCGCGTCCGCACCACGACGCCGCGGTTCTCCGGCTGTCCCTCGTAGGGCTCGAGCATGCTCGCGGTCTGCGGGCCGAGCGCGCCGTCCGAAAAGATCTTCACGCCGCCCACGCGGAGCCACGGATCGCCGAACCCCGTCCGCAGGCCGACGGCGATCGCGGCGTCGAGTGAGTCTTCGGGAATGGCCATACAGACGCGCACGCCGAGATCGCCGCGCGCCCGCAGCCGTTGAAGCGCGGCGAAGACCTCGCCGTCCTCGACGACGTGCACCGCGCCGATCCCGGCGAGGTGCGCGGCCCGCGTCGCGTCCCGGATCGCCTGTTCGAGCACGTCCGGCGACGCCGTTTCCTCGAGGACCGTCACCGCGTGGATCGCGCGCTCGGTCAAGAGGCCGGCCGGCTCGCCCGTCGCCGGATCGCGGACGATCACGCCGCCCTCGGGATCCGGCGTGCCGGCGCCGATGCCGGCGCGCGCGAGCGCGGCGGAGTTGACCCACGCGGCATGGCCGTCCTTGCTGCGGAACACCGCGGGCCGGCCGCCTGTCACCGGGTCGAGATCGGCGCGGCCGGGAAAGCGGTCTTCCGGCCACAGGTTCTTGTCCCAGCCGCGCCCGCGCAGCCACGCCCCGGCCGTCGCCGTGCGGGCCGCGGCCGCGACGGCGGCCACGGCGTCCCGCAACGACCGGGCGCCGCTCAGATCGACGCTGCGCATGGCGAGCCCGACCGCGGCGAGGTGGATGTGGCTGTCGGTGAAGGCCGGCAGCACCGTCGCTCCTCCGAGGTCGGCGCGCCGGGCGTGCGGGAAGGCGTCGCGGAGATCGGCGCGCTCTCCGACCGCGACGATCCATTCGCCGCGCGCCACGAACCCGGTCGCGCGCGGCGTCCGCGGATCGCCCGTGTGGAGGACGGCGTTCTCGAAGAGCACCTCCTGCCGGCTCACGCCCTGCCCCCTCGCACACGACGCAGCAGCACCGCCATCTCGACGGCGGCCAGCGCCGCGTCTTCGCCTTTGTTGCCGTGGGCGCCGCCGCTGCGATCCTCGGCCTGGGCCATCGTGTGCACGGTGAGCACGCCGAGCGTGACCGGCACCTGCGCGTCGAGCGCCACCCTGGCGAGGCCCATCGTGGTTCCCACGCCGATCATCCGGTCGTGCGTCGTCTCCCCGCGGATCACGCAGCCGAGGCACACGATCGCGTCGTAGCGGCCGGTCCGCGCGAGGCTCTGCGCGAGCACCGGGAGTTCCCAGGCGCCCGGCGTCCACTCGACGTCGATCCGCTCCTCGCTCACTCCGCACCGCGCCAGCGCGTCGCGCGCCCCCTGCAGCAGCCGCCGCGTGATCCGGTCATTGAACCGGCTGACGGCGACGGCGACCCGCAGATCGCGCCCGTCGGGCCTGCCCTCGTCCTCGCGCCGGCCGGCCATCGTCGCCCTAGTCGATGGACAGGAGATGTCCGAGCTTGTGCCGTTTCGTCGAGAGATAGCGGTAGTTCTCCGGGTTCGGCGGCACCTCGATCGGCACGCGCTCGACGACCTCGATGCCGTATCCCTCCAGCCCCACGCGCTTCGCCGGGTTGTTGGTGAGCAGGCGGATCCGCCGCAGCCCGAGGTCGATGAGGATCTGCGCCCCCACCCCGTAGTTGCGCGGATCCGGCGCGAAGCCGAGCAGCTCGTTCGCCTCGACGGTGTCGCGGCCCGTGTCCTGCAGCGCGTACGCGCGAATCTTGTTGGTCAGGCCGATGCCGCGGCCCTCCTGGCGGATATAGACGAGCGCGCCGCGCTCGGCGCGGGTGATCGCGGCCAGCGCCGCGTGCAGCTGCTCGCCGCAGTCGCACCGCAGCGATCCGAACACCTCGCCGGTGAGGCATTCGGAGTGCATGCGCACGAGCACCGGCTCGTCGCCGGAGAGATCGCCGCAGGTGAGCGCGAGATGGCTTGCGCCGTCGAGCGTGTTTTCGTACACGACGGCCGTGAATTCACCGAACGTCGTCGGGAGCCGCGTCGCGCCTTCCCGGCGGACGAAGCGGTCCCGCTGAATGCGGTAGCGGATGAGATCCTGCACCGAGATGATCGGCAGGCCGTGCCGCCGCGCGAACGCCTGCAGCTGCGGCAGGCGCGCCATCGTCCCGTCCTCGTTCATGATCTCGCACAGCACGCCGGCGGGCCGGCGGCCTGCGAGCGTCACGAGGTCGACCGCGGCCTCGGTGTGTCCCGCCCGGCGCAGCACCCCGCCCGGCGTCGCACGAAGCGGAAAGACGTGGCCCGGCCGCGAGAGATCCTCCGGGCGCGTGGAGGGATCGACGAGCGCCCGGATGGTGGCGGCGCGGTCCGCCGCCGAGATGCCCGTGGAGATCTTGTCTTTCGCGCCCACCGAGATCGTGAACGCGGTGCCCTGATGCGAGGTGTTGTGGGAGACCATGGGGGGCAGGTTGAGCATCTCCACCCGTTCCGCGGAGAGCGGGACGGTCACCAGTCCCCGCGCGTGGGTGAGCATGAAATTCACTTTCTCGGCTGTGGCGCACTCCGCCGCCATGACGAGATCGCCTTCGTTTTCGCGATCTTCGTCGTCGACGACGATCACAAATCCGCCGTCGCGGATCGCCGCGATGGCCGCCTCGACCATTACTTCCTCACCGCCTTCCGACGCCGGCGCATACCGCCGGCCAGCCGCTCCACGTACTTCGCAAGAATGTCGACCTCGAGGTTGACCTCGCGCCCCGGCTCGAGGGATCCGAGGGTCGTCACGTCGCAGGTGTGAGGGATCAGCGCCACACCGAAGCGGTTTCCGCGCACCCCGGCCACGGTCAGGCTCACCCCGTCCACGGCAACCGATCCCTTCTCGACGATGTAGCGGGCGAGGTCCGGAGGGGCCGCGATCTCGAGACGGCGCGCCTCGGCCTCCCCGTCCGGCGCGCCGCCCGCCTCGCGCAGCGCGACGACGCGGCCGACGCCGTCAACGTGCCCCT
The DNA here is from genome assembly GCA_035934535.1 of bacterium. Lineage (GTDB taxonomy): Bacteria > Sysuimicrobiota > Sysuimicrobiia > Sysuimicrobiales > Segetimicrobiaceae > DASSJF01. The sequence goes on along the minus strand of DASYXS010000167.1, from coordinate 79,896 downwards.
GTACGATGTGGCCGCCGAGCCGTCCCGTCACCGGCACCGGCCGCTCGAGGTTGACCGCGGTGCCCGGCGCCAGCCGGCCGAGCGTCGTGCGGGCGAGCGTCTCCGCCGACAGATCCGCCGCGAACGCGCCCCCCTCGAACGTGACGGCCGTAAGACAGACGCCGTTCACCGCCACGCTGTCGCCGGCGCGGAGGGGTTCGCCGTCGAACGCGGTGCCCGCGTCGATGACGAGGCGGGCGCCGCGCCCATCCCGCCGCATCTCGCGAACCTGCGCCATTCCTTCGACGATTCCCGTGAACATCGTTCCGCGTCCTACCCCCGTTCCACGTAGGCCTCGATCAGCACGTCGCCGCCGAACCGGCGCACGTCGATCGGCCGGAGGCGACGCGCGTCCGCCATCGCGGCGACCCCGCTCCCGGCGCTCGGCCCGGGCCCGCCGCCGCCCACCACCGCCGGCGCCACGTACGCCAGCACCTTGTCGACCAGCCCCGCTTCCATGAACGCGCCGTGCACCGCGGCGCCGCCCTCCACGAGCAGGGTCAGCACGCCGCGCGCGCCCAACTCGAGGAGGAGCCGGGGAAGACCGACGCGCTCATCGGCGCCGTCGCAGACGAGCACCTCGACGCCTCGCTCCTCGAGCGCCCGCCGCGCGTCGGGCGACGACGCGCGAGTCGTCGCGATGATGACCGGAATGCCGTCGCGGGCCAGCACCCGCGCGTCGCGCGGCGTCCGCAGCCGGCTGTCCAGCACGACGCGGCGCGGCCGTCCGGCCGGCTCCCGGCCAGGCGCCGCGCCGCCGGTACGCGCCGTCAAGGCGGGATCATCCCGCAGCACCGTGCCCACGCCCACCAGCACGGCGTCGGAGGCCGCGCGGATCCGGTGGGCGTGTGCGCGCGACGCGTCGTTCGAGATCCAGCGGGAATCGCCGGTCCGCGTGGCGATCCGGCCGTCGAGCGTCATCGCCCATTTCGCGGTGACGAACGGCAGCCCGGTCGTGCGATGTTTGATGTACGCCTCGTTGAGCCGCCGGGCCTCGGGTTCGCCGGCGCCGACGGCCGTGTCCACACCGGCCTCGCGCAGCCGCGCGAGGCCGGCGCCGCGCACCTGCGCATCCGGGTCGACCATCGCCGCGACGACGCGCCTGATGCCCGCGGCGACGATCGCCTCCGTGCATGGGCCGGTGCGGCCGGTGTGCGCGCACGGTTCGAGCGTCGTGTACAGCGTCGCGCCGCGCGCGAGCGGGCCGGCCTCACGGAGCGCAAAGATCTCCGCGTGCGGCCCGCCGGGCTTCGGATGGTAGCCGCGCCCGACGATGCGGCCGGAGGCGACCACGACGGCGCCGACCATCGGGTTGGGGCTCGTCGTGCCCGCGCCCTGGGCCGCGAGCGTCAGCGCCTCGCGCATGTACGTTTCGTCGCCGGTCTCGCGATCCGTGTCCGCCAAAAAACAACACCCCGAGGAAAGCACATCGCCCCCGGGGCGTACCACACCCGTCCAGATCAGGCCAAACAGCCTTCTACCATCCGGACTGTACCGTCGGCTCTGGAATCACACCAGATCGTGCCGGCTGTGCCGGCTCGCGGGCTGTACCGCCGATCGGGAATTGCCGGGCGCGGCCGCGTGCGGCGCCGCTCCCCCGGCTCACCCTGCCCCGAAGGTCCGTGGCGTGTTCTCTTCAGTTGTGGACACACTATAGCATGCGCGCCGCCGGGGGATCAAGGCGAGCCGGAGACGAAGACCCGCACCATGGCGACAACCACCAAGCGGGGACGTACCGCCGGAACGCGTACGTCAGGATCGCGCCGCATCGGATCGCGCGCCACCAAGTCGCGCGCCGCCGCCGGACGCGCGCCGGCCGCGCTGCGCTCTCGCATCCGGCGCATCGCCGCGCGCCTCGACGGCACGATGGGCGTGTACGTCCACCATCTGGCCCGCGGCGAGACGGTCGCGCTCGAGGCGGACCGTCCGTTCCAGATGGCGAGCGTCTTCAAGGTGCCGCTCCTCGCGGAGTTGATGTCGCAGATCGCCGCCGGCGCGCGCGCGCGCGCGGATCAGATCACGCTCACGGACGAGATGAAAGCACCGGGCTCCGGCGTGCTGAAGGAGCTGTCCGCGGGCACGCGCCTCACCGTGCGCGATCTGGCGATGCTGATGATCATCGTCAGCGACAATACCGCGACCGACATCCTACTCGACCTCGTCGGCACGGACGCCGTGAACGCGCGGCTCGCCGCCTGCGGGCTGACCCGCACCGTCGTCACGATGGGCTGCCGCGGACTGCTGCGCGACCTCGTGGGCCTCGCGGACGCCCCGGACACGCCGGAGACCCGCCGGCTCGCCGCCGATCGCCTCCGGCGGCGGGAGCTCGATTGGAACGCCCGCGTGTATCACGACGAACGCGCCAACATGACGACGCCGCGAGAAATGGGGCTCCTGATGGAGCAGGTCGTGCGGCCGACGCTCGACGGCGGCACGGACGGCCCGATCCCGCGGGAAGCCTGCCGGCTGATGCTGGACATGATGCGCCGGCAGCAGGTCCGCGACCGGCTGCCGCTGCTGCTGCCGCCGGGCGTCGAGATGGCGCACAAGACCGGGTCCTTGACGCGGGTCAGCAACGACGCGGGCGTGCTCTACACCGCGACGGGACCGTGCGTCGTCAGCGTCTTCACCCGCGACCTGGCGGATGACCTCCAAGGACGTCTTGCGATCGCAGAGGTAGGCCGCGCCGTCTACGACGCCTACGCCTAAGCCCAGGCCCGAAGGCGGCGTGATGGGCGCGCCGCTCTGGACGGCCGTGGCAGCGTGGGGCGTTTTTTTCATCGCCAACGCGCAGCGGATCGACGTCGTCCCGTTCTTCAACGACCTGCGCGCCGTCTACCGCGTCGACTACGCCGGCGTCGGCGGCCTGCTGTCCGCGTACCTCCTTGGGTACGTGCTCGCCCAGATACCCGCGGGTCTCGCCGCGGACAACATGCCCGCGCGGCGGGTCACGATCGCCGGCCTCGCCTGCATGACCGTGACCTCCGCCCTCTTCGCGCTCACCGGTCGCTACGTGCCCGCGCTCGCGCTGCGGTTCTTGATGGGACTCAGCGGAGCGGCCCTCTACTCGTCGACGGTCAAGCTGATGCTCGGTGTCGCGCGGAACCGCGGCGCCGCGATGGGGATTTTACAGTCGGGCGCCGGCGCGGGGATGGTGGCGGGCCTCTTCCTCATGCCCTTGATGAGCGGATGGACCGGGATGCCCGCGGCGTTCCTCGCCCTCGCGGCCGCGACGGCCGCCGTCCTGGCCGGAGGCGCCGTGTGCCTGCCGGCCGGCGCTCCGCCGCGCAGCGCCGGAGAGCCGGCGCATCGTCAGATCGGCGGCATCGCCGGGCAGCCCGCCTTCCTCGCGCTCTCGGGCTCGGTGTTCCTGGCACTGTTCAGCGCGTACGGGATCACGGCGTGGCTGCCGACCTACCTCGCGAACGCGTTTGGGTTCAGCCGCACGGCCGCGGGCGGCATGGTCGCGGTCGTCAACGTGGCGCTGCTCGCGGCGTCGCCGGTCGCGGGCAATCTCTCCGATCGCATCGGGGCGCGGACGCCGGTGATCCTCGCGGGATTCGGCGTGCTGGTCGCGTCGTTCGCGCTGCTCGCGGGCGTCCGCAGCGCCGCCGGCGTCGCCGTCAGCACGGTGCTGGCCGGCACCGGCCTCGCGCTGACGCTGCCGGTCCTGACGACGCTCACGACGGAATTGTTCGGCATCGACCGGGCCGGGGTGGCCGTGTCGCTCAACCTCGCCGTCGGCCAGGTCGCCTCGACGATCTCCGGCGTGCTCTTCGGCTACGTGCTCGACGCGACGCGGAGCTTCACGCTGGTCTGGCTCCTCGGCCTCGCGATCGCGCTCGCGGGCTTCGTGCCCGCGGCGGCGCTGCGGCGCGCCGAACACTCCTCGCGCGCGGCGGCCGCCGCAGGAGGCTGCGAAGCGGCCGGCGGTCCCGCGCGAGACGGGGGGACCACGGCCGGGTAACCGGCGTTCAGCGGCTACTCGGCGATGTCGCCGACCGTTCCGGAGGTCACCCGGACCAGCGCCGACGGCTCGATGGGGAAGACCGCGTGCGGGGTGCCCGCGGCCGCGTAGACGAGATCGTAGGTGAGCAGGGCCTGGTCCACATACACCGGCAGCGCCGAGCAGTGCCCGACGGGCGGCACGCCGCCGATGCTGAAGCCCGTCGCCTCGCGGGTTGCGTCCGCGGTGGCCTTCTCCACGCGCGCGGCGCCGGCGAGCCGCGCGACCTTCCCCGTGTCCACGCGGTTCGCGCCGGACGCGAGCACCAGCACCGGCCGGCCGTCGGCCACAAACACGAGCGACTTGACGATCTGTCCGCGCGACGTCCCCAGAGCGCGCGCGGCGTCCTGCGCGGTGCGCGTGCTCTCGGCGAACTCGACTATCTTGACCTCCACGCCAGCGACGGCTAGCGCGGCGCGGACGCGCACGACCGCATCCGGCCTGCCCGGCTCGGTCGCCGGTGCGCGGTCAGCGGGCGTCACTTGTGTTCTGAGAAAGTGTGCTCGTAGAGAATGACCAGCCAGCGCTGCTGCTCGTTGAGCGCGCCCTCCCAAGGCGGCATCGCGGAGCCGACGTCCGTGAACGGCGCCACCGTGCCGCCGACGGACAACCGCCAGAACCAGTAGCCGTCGGGGAGTTTGGCGTGAATCGGCGTCTGGAAATCGGCCGGCTTCGGGTTGAGCGAGGCCGCGGCGGGCCCGTTTCCGGCGCCGGCGGTCCCGTGGCACGGCGCGCAGTTGGCGTTGAACAGCTCCTTGCCCTTGGCGAGGTTGTCCGGGCTCGGCGGCAAGGGGTTCTTCATGGACGCGAACTGGGCCGGCGGTTCCGGCCGTGCCGCGTTGATGTCTTTGGGGTAAGCGCTGTTCGCCACGACGGCCGGACCCGTCCAGGGCTTGGCCGACACGGCCGCCGTGGGTCCCGACGGCGTCTCGGCCGGGTGTTCGCGCATCGACTGGATCTGCCGCCCGGTGCATCCGGTCAGGCCGGCGGACAAGAGAAGCAGCGCCCCCGCCAGCGTGCGCGAAGACATCATTCACCCCCGATCATGCCGAGAGGATTGGCACACGGATGCCGTGCGCGGACTACCAGGATACGCTGTTAGACGGCGGCTCGGAACTTCCCTGCGCTAAGACGCCGGGCCCGCGCTAACGGCCCTTCTCTCCGAGCAGCGCGGCGAGGCGCTGCGTAAGCGTGCGTTCGCCGTCCGCGCCGACGAAACCGCCGAGCTGCCGGGCGCGGATCATCCCGGAGGCATCGACGAACACCGTCGTCGGCAGCCCGATCACGCCGTAGGCGCGCGGCAGCCGCTCGTCCGGCACGGTCACGATTGGATAATCGACGTGGTACTGCTCCAAGAATCGGCGCGCCTCGGCGGGCGTGTCGTCGACGTCGAAGCCGACGACGACCACACCGCGCGCCGCGTACGCATGCGCGGCCTTCACGAGGAGCGGTATCTCCTCGCGGCACGGTCCACACCACGACCCCCAAAAATTGACGACGACGGGATGCCCCCGGAGCGCGGACAGCGACAGCCGGCCGCCGACCGCAGGGGCGACGAACGGCGCGGCGCCTCCCGGCTGCGCCGTGGAGGAGGACGGCGGCGCACCCGGCGAGAGGACGATCAGCGAGAAGGCGGGCGCGGGCGCCGGCTTCACCACGCCCGCCGCGCCGGACCCGCCGGCAGCGAGGCCCGGTGGCACGGGGCTGCCCGGTTCGCCGATGACGGTCGCCGGGCCGGTGTTTCGTGAGATCGTGTGCGGAGGCCGGATCCACAGCACGGCCGCGCCGATGGCCGCGGCGGCACACGCCGCCGCGATCGGAATCAGGGCAAGCCGGCGCGCGGGCGGATGAACCATTTCAGTACGCGCGGGCGAAGTAGACGACTTCCCGCGCCGGCTTCCCGCAGATGAGACACGGCCCATCCGCGGGCTCGTCGGAGACGACGCGGGGAGACGCACCGCTCGCCTTGCGGATCGACTGCTCGCACGCCTCGGCCCCGCACCACACCGCGCGAACGAAGCCGCGGCGGGCCGCGACCGCCTCCACGAGCTCCGCGAGGGAGGCGGCGACGACGATGTGCGCGTCGAGGTACCGCTTGGCCTGATCGAACAGGGCGCGGCGCACCGCGTCGAGCGCGGCCGGCAGCGACTGCTCGAGCCCGCTGATCGGGACGGGCTGCTTGGCCGCGCCGGCCCGCGGGACGAGCACCACCTGCTGCTGCGCCAGATCCCGCGGCCCGATCTCGAGCCGCAGCGGGACGCCGCGCATCTCCCAATCGTTGTACTTCCAGCCCGGCGTCACCTCGGTCCGGTCGTCGAGCCTGACGCGCGCCACGGTACCGAGGCGGCGGGTGAGGTCCCGCGCCGCGGCAAGCACGTCGTCGCGCTTCGGCCCGCTCATGATCGGCACGACGACCACCTGAAACGGGGCGAGCGCGGGCGGCAGCACGAGGCCGCGGTCGTCGCCGTGCACCATGATCATCCCGCCCAGGATCCGCCAGCTCACGCCCCACGACGTCGTGTAGGCGTGCTTCTCGACGTTGTCGCTGTCCAGAAACTTGATGTCGAAGGCCCGGGCGAAGTTCTGACCGAGGTTGTGCGAGGTCCCGGACTGCAGCGCCTGGCCGTCCGGCATGAGCGCCTCGATCGTGTACGACCGCTCGGCGCCGGGAAACTTCTCGCTCTCCGGCTTGCGGCCGGACAGCACCGGGATCGCGGCGTCGGTCTCGGCGAAGTCGCGGTACACCTCGAGCATCTGGCGGGCTTCCGCCTCCGCCTCTTCCGCGCTCCGGTGGGCGGTGTGGCCCTCCTGCCACAGGAACTCCATCGTGCGCAAAAACGGCCGCGTCGCCTTCTCCCACCGCACCACGTTGCACCACTGGTTGATGAGAACGGGCAGGTCGCGGTACGACCGGATCCAGCGCGCGTACATGTGTCCGATGGCGGTCTCCGAGGTCGGGCGGACGGCAAGCGGCTCGCTCAGTTCCTCGCCGCCGCCGTGAGTGACCCAGGCGACCTCCGGCGCGAAGCCCTCGACGTGCTTCGCCTCACGCTCGAGGAAGCTCCGCGGGATGAACAGCGGGAAGTAGGCGTTCGTGTGGCCGGTTGCCTTGAACCGGCGGTCGAGGCCCTGCTGTATCAGTTCCCAGATCGTGTAGCCGTAGGGGCGGACGACGATGCAGCCGCGCACCGGGTAATAGTCGGCGAGCTCGGCCTTGAGCACGACCGCGGTGTACCAGTCGGAAAACTGCTCGGCCTTCGAGGGAATTTCCTTGACGAACTCGCGCTCGTCTTCGGGACGAGCCGCTGACCGCGACATCACGGCGATTCTAGCAGGCCTCATTCGAGAGCGTCAAACGACGGCCGCGCGGCGGGAAGCGGCGCGCGGGAACGGCCTGCGCCGCTCCCGCGCCGTCCACCGCGTCCGAACCGATTACCGCTTGGCCTGCAGCGCCGGCTTGTCGATCGGCACCCCGACGAGGCTGCCCCATTCGGTCCACGAGCCGTCGTAGTTCTTGACGTTCGGGTAGCCGAGCAGATATTTCAGCGTGAACCAGGTCAGCGAGGAACGCTCGCCGATCCGGCAGTAGGCGATCACGTTCTTGTCGGGGGTGATCCCCTTGCCCTCGTACAGCGTCTTCAACTCCTCCGGCGATTTAAACGTCCCGTCATCCCGCATGTTCTGGCCCCACGGGATGTTCTGCGCCCCCGGGATGTGGCCGCCCCGCTGCGCGCCCTCCTGCGGGTACGCCGGCATCGCGATCAGCTCACCGCTGTATTCCTGCGGCGACCGCACGTCCACGAGCGCCGCCTTGCCGAGCGCGGCCTGCACCTGGTCGCGGAACGCGCGGATCCCCGGATCGGCGGGCTTGGCCTGATAGCGCGCACTGGCGTACGCCGGGACATCGGTCACGACGGGCCGGCCCTCCGCGATCCACTTCGCGCGGCCGCCGTTCAGCACGCGGATCGCGTCCGCGCCGTACATCTTGAACAGCCAGAAGGTGTACGTGGCGAACCAGTTGTTCTTGTCCCCGTACAGAACGAGCGTGGTGTCGTTGCCGACGCCGTGCGCGCCGAGCAGCGCCTCGATCTGCTCCTGGTCGATCCAGTCGCGCCGGACGGAATCTTGCAGCTGCGTCTGCCAGTTGAAGTGTACGGCCCCGGGGATGTGCCCCTGGCCGTAGAGCGTCGTGTCTTCGGAAATCTCCGCGACCCGCACCGCCGGATCGTTGAGGTGCTCGGCGAGCCAGTCGGTCTCCACCAACACGTCGTGCGCGTAGCCCTGTGGCATCGGTCGATTCCTCCCTTTCCTGGATGAAGGCGAGCACCGGCCGCCCGTCCCGGCGCGCGGCGCCGGACGGGCGGCTCGTCCCCTCACACGAGAAACGCGGAGACCGGAACGTCAGGGCACCTTGGAAACCGCCGAACGATGGACAGACAGGGGAATGTCGGTCTCGGCGAAGGCTATTCCGGCCTCCGCTCAGGACAGATACATCGACGAGGGACATACGCCGAACGCATCCGCGTCATGGTCAATCTAGTAAGTAGCACGCGCATCGAATGACGTCAAGCCGGACGTCCGCGGGCAGTCATCCTTGCCGGTTCTGCGACGCCCGGCCCATTCGCGCCGGATCGATCTTCCAGAGCCGGCAGGCGTTCTCGCCCATGATCTTGCGCAGGTCGGCCTCCGGAATCGGCGGCAGCCCGTAGCGGTCCGCGATGCCGTTCAGCGACCGGATCACCTTCGGGTAGGTCCGGAAGAACGGATTGCTCGACCCGTACAGCAGCCGATCGAACGAACAGAGCGCGCCAAAGTCCACCAGCATCCGCAGAATCTTCGACGGGTGGAACGGCGCCCAGAAGGAGATGTCGGCGTAGAAGTTTTCGTGGCGTGCGATCACGCACGTACATTCGTCCACATACGGATAGGCAAGATGGCTGATCATCAGTTTCAGCTCCGGAAAGATTCGCCCGACCTCGTCGAGCAGCCAGGGCCGCTGGTACTCCATGTGGGCCGTCACCACGGGCGTCCACCCCATGTGCATCTGGACGAGCATGTCGAGCTCGATGCAGCGCCGGTAGATCGGGTAGAGCCGCTCGTCGCGGGGATCCCACTGCTGGACCGCCGGGTACAATCGCACCGCCCGGAACCCGTGCTTGGCAGCGCACCGCTCGATCTCCCGGACCGCGGCCGGGGGGTCCGTGATCGGGTCGACGCTGCAGGTGCCGGCGATCCGGCCGGGGTACCGTGCGACGATGCCCGCCACGTGGTCGTTGGGAACTGCCTGCGATTCGACGGCGCCGGGCAGCGCGCGGTTGTAGTCTCCGGCGATGAGGCAGATGACGTCGATGCCCGCTTCGTCGAGGGCGGCGATCGGGTCGGGGCCGAGGGCCCGCTCCCGAGGGCGGGAGCCGTCGAAGTTGAAGGCGCGCGTCTCGAGGACCTTGCGGAGCCGCGAGTGCGCGAACGGGTCGAGCTGCTCCCCGGGTACGCCGGCCTGGATGTGGACGTCCACCATCAATCCCATGTCGGGCCGTTCCTCCCCTCAACGACGTGCCGCCCTGCCGCGAACGCGGCGACCCGGGCGGCCTCACGGCAGCCCGGGTCGCGAGTCTACGCGGGGTCGGCCAAGTCCGGCCTCACGGGGCGGCCTTCGCCAGCTGCGGCTCCGTCATGGTCGCAATCTGATTCTCTTTGCCTTTCAGGTCGACCTGGAACGCGCCGTAGGGCCCGAAGACATTATGGTACGTATTGTAGTCGAGTGTGCCGCTCGCGCCCTCGTAATTGATCTTCTTGCCGGCCTTGAGCAGCGCACGACACCCCGCGTATTCGTAGCATGGGGTGCCCGGCGGATTGGTCACCTGCGTCATCGCCGCGTTGATCTTCGGCCCCTCGGTAGAACCCGCCTTGTCGATGGCCAGCGCGGTGCTGATGACGGAGTCATACGCGTAGTTGGCGTTGGCCAGCGGCTCCTTGCCCGGATAGAGCTTATGGTAGGCCGCCACGAAGGCGTCGTTGCCCTTGCCTTCGACCGAGGTCCCGTACACCGAGATGAGGTGGTCGTGCGCCGCCTGGTACGTCACGGCCTTGAGGTAGTCGTCTCCGCCCGTCAGATCGGTGCCGACGAACGGGATGCGCAGGTTGTTCAGCTGCTTGAAGTTGGCGAACAGCACGGCCGCCGTCGCCGGGTCGGTCTGCGTGAAGATCACGTCCGGCTTGGCGTTGATGAGCTTCAACACCTCGGAGCGGTAGGACGTCTGGCCGCCCTGGACGTTGACGTCGGCGACAATCTTGCCGCCGAGCTTCTGGAAGGTCTTGACAAGCGGGGGTTTCAGCGTCTGGGCCGACTCCTCGGTGTACATCATGACGGCCGCCCGCCGATAGCCCTTCTGGTAGGCGTACAGCGCCATCGCCACGCTCAGCACCGAGTCGGACGGGCTGTCCCGCCAGAAGTAGGCGTTCGTCTCGTGGTCGAGCGTCACGTCGCCGCCCTGCATCTGGTCCGGGATCTTGAACCGCGTGAAAACCGGACGGACCGCGAAGTACTCGGCCGTCTCGGGACCGATGATGGTGACGACGTGATCGGCACCGATCAATTTATTGATCGCCGGCACGGCGTCCGCGGCGTCGCCGATCGTATCGGCCGAATCCAGCACCAACTGCCGGCCGAGGATTCCGCCCGCGCCGTTGATCGCCAGCTGCGCCGCCTTCGAACCCTGGACGATGGCCGCCCCGAGATCGGAGCGCGGCCCGGTAAACGGCCCCAGCAGTCCGAAGTGAACCGCAGAACCTGAAAACGCCGCCGACGCTCCCGGCACGTAGACCAGGAGGCCGGCGATCACGGCGACGCAGATCACCGTCGCCGCGTGAGCCCCGCGCTGCCTCATCATACGGAACCCCCTTTTCTGGCTGCTGCCTTGCCGTCTCGAGACTCGAACCGTGCGTCCCCCAGCCTCCGTCGCGCCCGGACGTCCGCCTCACGACAACCGGCCGATGTAGAGATTGACCACCTCCTCGTCATTGAGTAAGTCCCGACCCGGCCCTTCGAGCCGGTTCTTGCCCAGCACCATCACGTAGGCCCAGTCCGCGTGCACCAGCGTCCGCCGCGTGTTCTGCTCCACCACGGCCACCGCCACCCCGGTGTCGCGGACCCTCTGGATCTGTTCCCAGACCGCGGACTGGAAAATCGGCGCGAGCCCGGCGCTGGGCTCGTCCAGCATGAGCACCGCGGGATCGACCATCAGGCCCCTCGCCATCGCCAGCATGCTGCGCTGACCGCCGCTCAACGTCCGCGCCGGACGCCGCAGCGCCGTCTTCAAATCCGGGAACAAGACCAGCAGTTGCTCCACCCGCTCCCGCAGCCCGGAGGTGCGCACGTACCCGCCCATTTCCAAGTTCTCGAGCACGGTGAGCCCCGGGAACACGTTGGCCACCTGCGGAACGTAGGCGATGCCCTTTCGAACCAGGCGCTCGGGCGGCTGGCCGGTCACGTCGGCGCCTCTGAGATACACGTGGCCGCCGGTCGGGCGCACCACGCCGGCGACGGCCTTCAGCAGGGTGGACTTGCCGGCGCCGTTCGGGCCGACCACCGCGGTGATCTTCCCGGGTTCCGCTTTGAACTCGACGTTCTCGATGATCGGCGGCCCGCCGTATCCCGCCGTGAGGCCGCGCACCGCGAGCACCGGCCCGTTGGACGCCGCGCCGCCGGACGGCGCTTCGCTACGCACCGGCGGGCACCTCGCCCAGGTACGCATCGACCACCGCGCGGTTCGAGCGCAGGGATGAGAACGGGCCCGTTGCGATCACCGTGCCCAGCGCCATGACGATCACGGCGTCGCAGACCCGCTCGATGAACGGAAGGTTGTGCTCGACGATCACGACCGTGACGCCGCTGGCCACCAGGCTCGCGATCGCGTCTCCCATACGGGCTCCGAGCACCGGGTTGACGCCGCCCATCGGCTCGTCGAGAATGACCATGCGCGGCCGGGCTATCGCGACTCGGGCAAACTCGAGCAGCCGTTTCTGGCCGCCGCTGAGGTTGCCGGCCAGTTCGTCCCGGAGCGCGAGCAGGCCGAACTCTTCAAGAATGGTCCGGGCGCGGGCGCGATCCTCGTCCTCCGCCTGACGGAGAGGGCCGGGGGCAAACAGCGCCCGCCAGATCGCCTCGCGTCCCCGCTCCGGCGCGGCGATGAGCATGTTCTCCATCACCGTCAGCCCCGACCACTCCTTCGGCAGCTGAAACGTGCGGATGAGGCCGAGCCGCGAGACGCGGTGCGGCGGCCAGCCCTGGATTTCGAGGCCGGCGAAGCGGACCGTCCCCGCGTCCGGCGCTTTGAATCCGGTCACCAGGTCGATCGCCGTGCTCTTGCCGGCGCCGTTCGGCCCGATCAGGCCGGTGACCCGGCTCACCGGCACCGCGAAGCTGCAGTCCGACACGGCGTGCACCCCGCCGAAGCTCTTCGCGAGGCCCCGCACTTCGAGCAGCGCATCGGATGGGTCAGTCAGCGGCGCTCCCCCTTCCGGCGTACGGCTTGACGGCCACCGGCTCGCCCGCCGCGTCCTTCGGGCGCGGCTCAGGCAGCAGTCCCTGGATCCGGTAGCGCATGGTGACGAGGATCAAGACGCCGATCAGGATCTCGCGCACGGCCGCGGAGAAGCTCGCGTTGCCCCCCACGTTGGGAATGAAGCGCGTGATCTCCTGGAATACCACGCTGACCAGCATGACGCCGAGGATCACGCCTCGGTTGTTGCCGCTGCCGCCGACGAAAATCGCGGCGTACAGCAGCAGCGTCTCGATCGGCGACCACGCGCTGGGATTGAACGCGCCGAGGTACGCGGCAAACAGCGCGCCCCCGAGTCCGCCGAGCGCCGCGCCGAGAACGTACGCCTTCAGCTTGAGCGCGTAGATGCTGCGGCCGAACGCGGCGGCCGCGCGCTCCTCCTCCCGGACCGCGCGCAGCGCCCGGCCGAAGGGGCTATTGGAGAGGCGTTCCAGCACGAGGTACACGGCCGCGAGGATCGCCGTGCAGAGCGCCAGGAAAAAGAACGGGTACGCCTGCGGCGACAGGTTCAACATGCCGTTGAACGGCTGCGCCATGCCGTAGAGCCCGTTGTACCCGTTGAACAGGGGCGTGTAGTTGCTAATGAAGATCTGCAGCATCAGCACCGTGGCGAGCGTGGTGATGGCGAAGTAGGACGCGCGGAGCTTGCGCAGGGCGATGGCGCCGACGCCCAGCGCGAGGAGCGCGGCGCTTGCCATCGCGATCACCACCGCCACCGGGAAGGGCAGCTGCCAGCCGAGGATGTACTGGTCGGGCGCAGGGAGCCGGCCGATCGTGGTGACCATGGCCATGTAGACGCCGAGTGCCACGTAGCCATAGAACGCGATGTCGAAGTCGCCGACCCAGCCCCAGATCACGTTCAGGCCGAGCGCCATGATCGAAAAGATGGCTCCTTCGGTCACGACGGAGGCGATGTACTGGATCACTCGAACACCCCTCCGGTCTTGCTGCTGAACAATCCGTCCGGACGGAAGAGCAGGACCAGGACCAACATCCCGAACGCGATCAGCAGCTTGTAGGCGGCGTCGACGTAGAAGGCGCTGATCTCCATCGCCAGGCCGAGCACGATCGCGGCCGCCATCGCCCCGTACGGCTTGCCGAGCCCCCCGGCGACCGCCGCCGTGACCGTCACGAGCAGAAAGGTGAAGCCGAAGCTCGGCACCAGCGTGCCCACGCTGACGGCGAGGATGAACCCGGCGAAGCCGGCGACGATTCCGGCGAGGAACCAGGTGAACTGCACCACGCGGTGGGCGCCGATGCCCGACACGCGGGCGAGCTCGCGGTTCTCCGAGACCGCGCGCAGCGATTTGCCGAACTTCGTGTGCTGCAGCATGAGGTACAGCAGCACCATCACGACGAGCGCCGAGACCATGATCGCCGCGTCCCGGCCGGTCCAGATAAACGGACCCACCTGGCGCGACTCGGTCTGCGGCAGCACGTAGGCGACGTTGGCGCCGCCGAAGATCAACAGAATGATGTTCTGCAGCACGAGCGACGCCCCGAGGGTGGCGATGAAGATCACGATGTTCTTGATGCGGGCCCGCACGAACGGCTCGACCACCGCGGCGTTCATCGCCCACGCCGTCATACCGCCCGCCAGCGCGGCGGCGACCGCGGCGAAGAACAGGTTGTGCGTCGCCCGGGTCACCGCGTACGCGGCGTACGCTCCGTAGGTCAGCAGCTCGCCGTGGGCCAGGTTGGGGATCCCGCTCACGGCGTAGGTGAGGGTAAACGCGACGGCGGACAGCGCCAAAATCGAGCCGGTCACGAGACCGAACCCGATCCCCAGGAAGATCGTGTCCATCCTCTCACACCCCCGGCCTTCGATGCGCGCAACGGTGAGGGCCCGGGCGGCGCTCAGCCGCCCGGGCCCTCGGACACCTCAAAACGCAGGGAGTCTCCTCATCCGCCGACACCCGCGGCATCGAGAAGGGTACCCCATGGTCTCCACGCCTCTCACCCCGCAACATCAAGGTCGCGAAGCTCGTCTGTATGCGGTTGTGATGTTTCCCGGCAGGCCCCCCGCCCGTCGGGCTTCAACTTATCGTCGCATCTCCTCGCGTCCGATTCCGGTGTCCGGCTTCATCGAGGCCTAGGCCGGCGGCCGGTCGTTCAGGACGTCGGTCGCGAACGGCAGCACGCCCGGCACGAGCCACTTCGTCCACATCTCGTCGATCTTCGCCTGGAAGTAGTCGATGTCGTCCTCGGTGAAGTGCGCGAAGCGGCCCTGCTTCAGGAGGTAGTCCCGCACCGGCAGCCGCTTCTGGCGCCCCTCGACGATGGCCTTGCTCTTGCCGTAGAGCTTGAGCACGTGGTTCTCCACCTCGAAGAGCGGCCACACCCCGGTCAGCACCGCCAGTTCGCCGAGCTCGTGCGAGAGCATCGGATCGTAGTCCCAGCCCTTCGGGCACGGGTCCAGCGAGTGGATGAACGTCGGCCCGCCGATGCTGAGCGCCTTGCGGATGCGGTTCATGAAATCCACCGCGTACGAGGCGTCGACCGTCCCGACGTACCTGCACTCGGAGTGCCCGGCCGCCAGCATCGCCGCCATGTTCTTCTTCCAGCGCTTGTGGAGGATCCGCTTGGCCTTGCCGGGCGGCGAGAACGTCGTGTGCACCCCGTACGGGCTGCTGCCGGAGACCTGGATGTCGGTGTTGGCGTACGACTCGTTGTCGTAGAGCAGAATCAGATGGTTGTAGTCGGTGTGCTGCAGCGCCGCGGAGATCGCCGACAGGCCCATGTCCGCGCCGCCGCCGTCGCCGCAGAACGAGATGATGTTGATCGGCTCCTGCTTGATCCGGCCCTTGCGCATCAGCGCCGTGTAGCCGGCCGCGGTGCCCACCGCCGCGGAGCCCGACGAGCCGAGCTGGGTGTGCATCCACGGCACGACCCACGGCGTGCTGTAGTACGTCG
The DNA here is from genome assembly GCA_035934535.1 of bacterium. Classification (GTDB taxonomy): domain Bacteria; phylum Sysuimicrobiota; class Sysuimicrobiia; order Sysuimicrobiales; family Segetimicrobiaceae; genus DASSJF01. Next base: position 64,377 of record DASYXS010000167.1, on the reverse strand, counting down.
TATTGGCGACGTACATGCAGCCCGTGCTGCCGAGCACCACGGTGCGCGGGCCGGCCGCCTTCACCATCAGCTTCATGACCAGGGCCGACTCGCACCCCTGGCACGTACGGTGCCCGGACGTGAAGTATTCCTCGAGCGGCGCCCGCTTGACGCCTTTGATCGGCTCGAGCACCGGGACCGGCATGGCCGCGAGCTCGGGACTATCCATTGATCAACCCCTCCTGTTCAGCCGCGCGCATCAGGCGCGCACGCCGATCCACAGCGTGTCGTTGGGTGCTTTGCCGGCTTCGGCCGCTTTGCGGGTATGCTCGAACATCTCCCGCACGCCGGGGATCGTCACTTCACGGCCGCCGAGCCCGGTGATGAAGCTCACCACCGGCGGATGCTTCGGCTGGTTGTACAGCGCGGCGCGGACCTCGTTCGCGACGACGCCGCTGTTGAACGGCGAGCCCATCGAGAAGTCGCGGTCGGCCACCCCGACCGCGGCGAACCTCGACAGGAGCGCCCCGAGCCGCTCGTAGTCGAACGGCCGGAACCACCGGATGCGCACGAACCCGACCTTCTGCCCCTGCTGGCGCATCTTGCGGATCGCGACCTTCACCGGCATCGACAAGGTGCCCATGCCGACCAGCACGAGCTCCGCATCATCCGTCATGTACTCCTCGAAGAACGGGTTCACGACGCCGCGGTGGAAGATCCGCTCGAAGTCCTTGTACGCCTCCTCGATCACGGTGCGCGCGTTGCGCATCGCCTCGTCGGTCTGGCGGCGGATTTCCATCAACCAGTCCTCGTTGACTTGGGGCGCGATCGTGATCGGGTTGTCGGGATGGAGCCGGAGGTCCTTGCGGTCGTACTTGGGCAGGAACTCGTCGACCCACTGCTTCGGCGGGATCTTGACCAGCGACTGCGAGTGCGTGAGAAAGGCCCCGTCCGTGCTGATGGCGCACGGCAGGTAGACCCGCCGGTCCTCCGCGACCCGGTAGGCGATCAGCGTGGTGTCGAGCGCCTCCTGCGCCGTGTCGACCCAGATGTGCATCCACCCGAGGTCGCGCGCGGCCAGCGCGTCGTTGTGCTCCGTGCCGAAGGCCCCGGGATCGTCGAGCGCGCGGTTGCCGACCATCGCCAGCATCGGCAGGCGCAGCGCCGGTGTGACGGCGATCGCCTCGAACGCGTAGCACCAGCCGACCCCGCTCGAGCCGCACAGCGTGCGGGCGCCCACGACGTTCGCGTGTTTGGCGATCTCGAACTGGCTGTGCTCGCTCTCCGCGACGATGTACTCGGCGTCCTGCTCGCCGTTGGCGATCTGCTTCGCCACGAACTGCATCATCGTGTCGTACGGCCGGATCGGGTACGCGGTGATGACGTCGACGTCGGCGAGCCTGGAGGCGACGGCGACGGCCTCGCTGCCGCTGATCAGGGCCTCCTGCTCGGCGACCGCCGTCCGGACGGCCGTTGCGCTTTCCGCGTCCACTACTCCCCACCTCCCGAAGTGCCGATCCCCGCCTGGGCGACCTGCTCCTGATACTGGCCCTTGTACCGGAAGCCGTGCGACCGCTCCGGCCGGTCCGTGATCCTGGCTTCGACCCACTTCGCGTAGGCCTTCTTGTCGGTCTTGTAGGCCTCCCACTGGCTCTTGTTGTCGGTGAACGCCTGCTCGTTGACCATGGTCACGCAGTCGTCCACCGGGCAGACGGCCTCGCAGACGCCGCAGCCGCAGCACGCCTCCGCGTTGAGGTCGTACGTCTGATCGGGCGTCACGTCGAAGCAGGAATCGGGACACTGCAGCCAGCACAGCGTGCACTTGATGCACTTGTCGAAGTCGATGACCGGGCGCATCGTGCGGGTGGAGTACTTCTTGAAGTAGGGGTTGCGCGCCGGGCGGTACCCGCCGATCTGGTCGCCGAACTTGATCGGCTCGCCGAGCGTCATGCCGTCGATCGTGACGCCTTCGCGCATCTTCGTCCAGCCCGGCAGATCGAACCGGTACGGCACCTCGGGATTGCCCTCGCCCGCGCGGACCGTCTGCATCGCGACGGACTCGTACGCGCGGCGGGCGGACGCGACCTTGACGTCGTCCTTCCACTCTTCCTTCACCGCGGCCAGCATCGCGTCGAGACTCACGAGGTCGGGGCACAGCTTCGGCAGCGCGCCGAGCACCCGCACGTCGGTGTGGTCGTCCTTGTAGACCCACAGCCCGGAGAAACTCGGGAGCGCCGGGAGCACCGCGAAGCGGTACGCGGTCTTCTTCGTATGGCAGAACTTGATGATCTCGGCGGGCGGCATCGTGGAGGTGACCAGCAGCACCCCGTTCTCGCGGACCTTCTCGTTGATCGGCTGCAGGCCGTACCACGCCCAGGACTCCACGCCCTTGCACAGCATGTCGTCGAGGTTGATCGTGATGTCGGTCTCGGCCGGCTCGTACTGCGCCATGCTCAGCTGCAGCTCGTCCTCGTCCGGGGCGACGATGGCGAAGTTCTTCGCCGGAATGCCGTTCCGCTGCGGCGAGTCGCCGTAGCGGCCGAAGGCGATGCCGATCTTGCCTTCCTTACGGGCCGCCAGCACGATACCGCGGCAGATGTTCTTGGCGAGGTTGGTCTGGAAAATCCCCCGGTAGACCACCTCGACCGAAATCGTGCGTCCCATCTCCTGCCTCCTCCCGGCTACGGCCGCGTCACCCTCGGGAACCGGCCGGCGATTCTGCCGGACGGCTCTCCGGGAACAGCGTCCCTTCGATCTCCTCGATGTGACCGCGCATGCGCTGCGCCGCGGCGTCCGGATCCCGCCGGCGGATCGCGTCCAAAATCCGGCGGTGGCCCTCGAGCGACTTCTCGGCGCGTCCGGGGCCCTGCAACGAGCGCGCGCGGCTGTCGCGCAGCAGATCCATCAGCACGTCCATCGTCCGCAGGACGACCTGGTTCTTGGCGGCCGTGGCGATGCGGTAGTGGAACTCGTTGTCGTCCTCGAGGGCGAGCTCGCCGGCCCGCACCCGCCGGGTCTGACGCTCCACGATCTGCTCCAGCGCGCGCACGTCGTCGTCCGTCGCGCGGAACGCGGCCGCCCGCGCCAGCGGCGGTTCGAGCATCTTGCGCATGTCGAAGAGGTCGGCGATCAGGTCTTTCCCGGCGCTCAGCGCGTCGGCGAGCGGCCGCACGAGCCGGTCGATCGGAATCTCGCGGACGACGGTACCGTCGCCGTGCCGCGGCTCGACGAGCCCCTGCATTTCGAGGACGCGGATCGCATCGCGGACGGAGCTGCGGCTGACGCCGAAGATCTCGGCGAGTTCACGTTCGGGGGGAAGCTTGTCGCCGGGCTTGAGGCGACCCTCGGCGAACAGACGCTGGATCTGCGCCGCGACCTCCGCGTAGACTTTGGTCTTCCTGACGGGGCCGAGATCGGCCTGGATGGGTGACGCGGGACTCGGCGCGATGACGGTCGCCTCCGGAGATGGTCACTCCACTTTGGCCCAGTGGTCGGACCACCAAACAACCATATTATGGGGTTGATACCGCGGGGCGTCAAGACAGGTGTGGTCAAGAATTGCTAAACAAGACTGGGCACGTTGGAAACGGGAGACGAGGACCTGCCGAATAGCCGTGGCAGTTGGGGACGCCCTCTCATGCCGTCAGGTGTCGCAGTCGTTGCCGCCGCCCACTGATCGCTGCGACGTGCGACCAATCGGTGGGCCCGAAGACGCGCGTCTAGGCGACGCTCGTCCCGGGCGAAGTGGTGTAGACGCCGCTGCCGCCGGCCGCTAGAAGTTTGGCTCGACGTTATGCCGAGCGGACTGCAGGCGTGCCTCCAGGAGCGTGCAGAACGGGTTGCGGCTCACCAGCACAAGCCGCGATGCGCCTCTCGACTCCTTGACGACCATCGGGCTTGCGCCCGTGACCAGCGCCTCCTTGGGAATCCGATACAGGTCGCCGGTGCCCAACTCGACGTAGGCGCCGGGCTCGTGGATCTCACCCCACGTGGTTTGTGGAAGGGCGCTCTCGTGCCCCGGCTGCAATTTCGTGGACTCAGCCATGGTGTTGCCTCCCTTTAAAGCGTGCATGAACGGGCGTCCCCAGACTCGACACCTTACGCCCTCGGGGGGCTCGAGGCAATCCGAAACGTGTGTGCCCGTCGGAACCATTCTGCGCCGGGGGCAGAATTGTTCTGTGGTTCGTGCGGCTACAGGAGGGAGACCTTGCCGGTCGCCAGATCGTAGTGCGCGGCGACGATCCTGAGCGTTGCGTCCTTCACCAACCCCGCCAGCAGCGGCGACGCGTGCTGTAACAGCGCCGCTTGATAACGGGCGTTGGCGCGAATCGCGGCGTCGAGACTGCCGCCGGCCCGATCGACCGCGGGCCGGATATACGGAAAAAGGCCGCTGATCTGGCCGGGAACGGCCTTGTTCTGCATCGTCGCGGTCACGGCGCCGCAGTTGGCATGCCCGAGGACCATGATCGCGGCGGTTCCCAGAACGGCCGCGCCGTATTCCAAGCTGCCGATCACCGACGGCGTCGCGATGTTGCCGGCCACCCGGCAGACGAAGAGATGGCCGATGCTTTGGTCGAACACGATCTCGATCGGCACCCGCGAGTCGGCGCACGATAAGACGGCGGCGAACGGCGCCTGCTTCTCGGCCGTCTTGGCCTTCAGCAGCGACAGATCCTCATTGAACGCGGTCATCGTCCCCGCGACATACCGCGCGTTCCCCTCGGTGAGCCGCCTGATCGCGTCGTCCGGTTCGACCGCCGGCGACACCGCCGCCGCCGCGAGCGTCGAACCCGCCGGCACGGACCGCGCCGCCAGGGCGGCGGCGCCTCCGGCCGCCGCCGCGACGAAGAGATCTCGCCTGGAGAATCGCCGCGATTCACGGAATCTGTCCATAGCCGCCTCCCGCCGAATTTCGAACCCATGCATTCGACAGGATACCTCGCGGGCGCTAGTCTTTCACCGCGCCGGCGACGAGCCCGCGGACGAAGTACGGCTGCAGCGAGAAGAAGACGGCGAGCGGCAGCGCCATCGAGACGAACGCCGCGGCCGTGAGCAGGTGCCATCCGCTCCCGAGCGAGCTCACCAGACCGGCGATCGTGACCGTGAGCGGCGCCACGCTCGGCCGCCCGCCGAGGTAGCTGAGTGCCACCAGCAGGTCGTTCCACACCCAGAGAAACTGGAAGATGGCCAACGAGGCGACCGCCGGCCGCGACAGCGGCAGCACCACGCGGAAGAACGTCTGGGCCGCGCCGGCGCCGTCGATGGCCGCGGAGTCCAGCACGTCCGGCGGAAGCCCGCCGATGAAGTTCCGGAGCAGAAACACGGCGAGCGGCAGCCCGTAGCCGGTGTGCGCCAGCCACAGCGCCGGAAACGTTCCCGTCAGCCCGGCGGCCGTGAGCAGCCGCAGCACCGGGACGAGCGTCGTCTGCAGCGGAACGGCCAGCAGCATCACCATGAGCGCAAACAAGGCCCCGCGCCCCGGAAACGCCATCCACGCGAACGCGTAGGCGGCGTAGGCGGCGATCAAGAGCGGGATGGCCGTGGCCGGCGCCGCGATGGCCATACTGTTGAGGAACCCCACGCCGAGGCCCTGGGCCGTGAGCACGTCGCGGTAGTTGGCGAGCGTGAAGGCCGGATGCCGGAGCACGGTCCACCAGCCGCTCGCGGCCACGTCCGGGGCCGGGCGGAGCGAACTGACCAACAGTCCGACGACGGGCGCGAGCCACGCCGCGCCGACGAGCCAGAGGACGAGGTGCACCGGGGCGCGGCGGAGGACGCGCATCAGCGGGCGGCCGCTTCCCGCCGCAGGCGGCGGAGGTTGACCGCCATGACCGGAACGGTCGCGGCGAGCAGGATCACCGCCAGCGCGGCGGCCCGGCCGAGATGCTGATCCACGAACAGCGCATGATACATGCGCGTCGCGAGGACGTCGGTATCGAAGTTGCCGCTCGTCATCACGTACACCACGTCGAAGACCTTGAGCGCGGTGATGACCATCGCTGTCGCGACCGCGCCGGTGGTCGGCCCGAGAAGCGGCAGCGTGATCTGCCGGAAGACCCGCCACTCACCGGCGCCGTCGACGCGCGCGGCCTCCGCGATTTCGGCCGGCACCGCTTTGAGGGCCGCGGCGAAGACGACCGTGGCGAACCCGACCCAGGTCCACACACCGGCGGCGATCAGCAACAGCGTGTTCCACGGGGGGCCGACCAGCCACGCCCGCGGCTCGAAGCCCGGTACTGCGGCGCCGAGCACCGCGTTCAAGAGGCCGATCTGCGGCGCGCCGGCCGGCCGGAACTCATAGACGAACTTCCAGATCACCCCGGCCGCCGTGAACGAGAGCGCCATCGGCAGAAACACGATGCCCCGCACCGCGGCATCGTACCGCACGCGCTCCGCGAGCGCGGCGATCCCAAGGCCTCCGCCGACGACCAGGCCGGTGAAGAGGACCAGCCAGATGACGGTGTTGCGCAGGGCGATCAGCGCGTCCCGGCTCCCGAGGGCGAAGGCGTAATTGGCGAGCCCGATCCACGCGGCGCCGGTCGCGTCGCGAACACTCAGCACGACCGTATCGAGCGTCGGGTACACGAGGAAGACGGCGACGAAGGCGAGCGCCGGCGCCAGCCAGACCCACGGGCGCAGCGCGCGCCGCGGACGGACCGCCAGCCGGCCGAGCGCGAGCTCGGCGGCCACGATGTAGACCACCGACGCCGCCGGGGCGCCGGCCAGCGCGATCGCGGCGAGCAGCAGGGTGCCCACCGGCTACTTGTAGGCGTCCCGCGCGACGGCTTCGAGGCGGGCCAGGATCGCCCGCAGCTGGTCCGGATGGGCGACGTAGTCCAGCGTGCCTTTGTAGAACGCCGCCGTCATCTCCGGCGGCATCATGTCGCCGGCGCCGAAGCGGGCCGCCGGCGCGCGCACCAAGAGCTCCGCCGCCCGGCGGCTCAACACGTCCGGGTAGGCGTCGAGCGGCACGCCCTTGTTCGGCGACAGCGCCCCGCCCCGCTTCACCCAGATCGCCTGGGCCTCCGCGGAAACGAGGTACCGCATGAGCGCCCGCGCCTGCGGCGTGTCGTGGAACATGCCGAACACGTCCCCCGCGATCTGCGCGACCCCGGCGTACTGCGGCGCGATCCGGGGCATCGGCACGAACGCGAGGTCGATGCCCGGGCGGATCCACGAAAACTGTTTCTGAATGATGGCTTCAATGAACGTCGCCTGGAGGTGGAACAGGCAGCGCGGCGGTTTGGTGAACATCGGGAACGGCGCGTCGCCGAAATCGGTCGCGAGCACGGCCGGCGGGCCGCCGTAGACGTCCTTCGGATTGGCGGCGATGCGCCCAAACTGCTCCCACGCCTGCCGCACCGGCGCCGCGTCCCACCCGATCTTGTGCCGCACCCACGCGTCGTGCGCCGCCGGACCGGCCGCGCGGAGCAGCAGCATGTCGATCCAGTCCGTGGCCGGCCAGCCGCTCGTGGCGCCGCTGCCGAGCCCAAGGCACCACGCGCTGGTACCCCGGCCGGCCAGCCGGTCGGTGAGCGCGAGCATGCCCGCCCACGTGGGCGGGAGCGTGACGTGCTCGGCCGCCAGCGTCTGGGGATCGTACCAGACGAGCCCTTTGAGGGCCGCCTTGACGACGATCGCGTACGGTTCACCGCCCACCCGGCCGATATCCAGCCACGTGGACGGATACTGCCGCGCGAGCTGCGTCATGTCGAGCACGCGGCCGAGCGGCTTGAGGGCGTGGGACCGCGCGAGGAGCGGGAGGGCGCCCGGATTCGGCAGCGCCGCCACGTCGGGCGGGTTGCCGCCCTGGATCCGTGTCTGCAGCACCGCGGTGAGATCCCGCGTGCCCTGGAACTCGACGTGCGCGCCCGTGCGGTCTTCGAAGGGCTTCACCATCGCGTTGAAGCTGTCGAGTTCGGATCCGCCCCAGGTGCCGAGGACGCTCACGGTCCCGCCGAGTTTCCCCGCGGCGGAAGAGTCGCCGCCGCCCGCCGCCAGCAGCATCGCCGCCGCCACGAACACGATTGCCGTACGGCGTTGCCTCGCCACGCGGCGTCACCTCCGACCGGCCCTTCATCCGAGCGAGCACACGGGCTTCGCACGGAGGCCGGGGCCCGTGCACTTACCTATATCCCCTTCGCGCGTCTGCTATGATGACTCGGCGATGGCTGTGGCAGCGACGCGGCCCCGCCGCGGCGACGAGATCACCCTCACGATCGACCGGCTCGCCTACGGCGGTCGCGGCGTGGGCCGGCTCGACGGCTTCGTCGTGTTCGTCCCGGATACGGCGCCCGGCGACCGGGTGCGCGCTCGGTTGTGGCGGGTGAAATCCGGCTTCGGCGAGGCCGATCTCGTCGGCATCGAGTCCCCGTCGCACCTCCGCACGGCCGCGCCCTGCCCGCACTTCGGACCGTGCGGCGGCTGCATCTGGCAGCACCTCACCTACGACGCCCAGGCCGCGGCGAAAGAGGCGATCGTGCGGGAAAGCCTCGCGCATCTCGGGGGCCTCCGCGACGTCGAGGTGCGTCCGATCGTCCGCATGGCGGCGCCGTGGTACTACCGTAACAAGATGGAGTTCTCGTTCCATCCCGACGGCCTGGGCCTGCACCGGCGCGGCGCGTTCGACAAGATCGTTCCCATCCAGACGTGCTACCTGGAGTCCCCGCGCACCAATATCATTCTCGCGGAAGTCGATGCGTTCGCGCGGACGTCGGGACTGTCGTGCTACGATCCCCGCAGCCGCGCGGGCATGCTGCGCCAGGTCGTGATCCGGGAGGCCAAGGGAACCGGCGAGGTGATGGTCGCCCTCGTCACGGCCGCGCGGGAGGTGCCGGAGGTGCGCGGGCTCGCGGACCGACTACGGGCCGCCGTCCCGGAGATCGTAAGCGTCGCGCACGGCGTAAACGCCGGGCCCTCCGACGGCGTCCCGCTCACCGGCGTCACGATTGTCGCGGGGCGGCCCTACATCCGCGAGCTGCTGTCGGGGCTTACGTTCCGGATCGGCCTCGAAACGTTCTTCCAGACCAACACCGCGCAGGCGGAGCACCTCGTCGACGTGGTGGAGGCGGACGCAAATGTGAAGGAGGACGAAACCGTCTTCGACCTTTACTGCGGGGTAGGCACGTTCTCGCTGGCGCTGGCGCGCCGCGCCGCGCGGGTCTACGGGATCGAGATCGTCGCCCCGGCGATCGAGGCCGCCGGGGACAACGCGGTCCTCAACGGGATCGCCAACGTGGAGTTCACGAGCGGCGACGTGCGGCTGATGCTACCCGCCTTGGTAGAACGGGCCGGCCGGCCGGACGTGCTGATCCTGGATCCGCCCCGCTCCGGCGCCGGCGGCCGGGTGATGCGCAAGGTCGCCGCGGCGGGCGCGCCCCGGATCGTCTACGTGTCCTGCAATCCGACCACGCTCGCCCCGGACCTCAAGGAGCTGATCGCCGAGGGCTACGCGGTCCGGCACGCGCAGCCGCTCGACCTGTTTCCGCACACCTATCACGTCGAGTGCGTGGTGCTGGCGGAGCGCGCCTGATCGCACCCGCTCGCACGTTCGCGGCTTGACGGCGGCGGCCGACGATGTAGCATGATGGCGCATGGCACGCCGCATCACTATCGATCAGCTGGCCGCGATGGTCGCGCGCGGCTTCGAGGACGTCGGGCGCCGCTTTGAGAACGTCGGGCACCGGTTCGACGAGGTCGCACGGCGGTTCGACGATGTCGGACGCGAGTTCGAGGACGTCCGGCGCGAAATGCGCGAAGGCTTTGCCTCCCTGCGCGCCGTCCAGGACGACCACTCGCATCGGCTCGACCGGATCGAACGGAAACTCGACCATGTGGTCGAGCGTGTGGACGACCACGACGTGAGGCTACAGACGTTGGAGAGGCGGCGCGGGCCGCGCTCGTGAATCGCTAGGCGCTGCCGCGCGCCAGCCGCACGAACAGCGGCATCAGATCCGTCCCCTTGAGCGTGCCGAGCACCCCCTTGGCACAGGCCTTCTCGTTGAAGACGCGCGTGCCGTCGGGCTCGATGCCGGCGCCCGCGACGAGCAGCGGCACCGGATCGTCGGAGTGCCGGCCGAGCGTGACCGGCGTCGCGTGGTCGGCGGTCACCGCGACGACGACGTCGTCGAGCGGCACGTGCTCCAGCAGCGTCCCGAAGAACGCGCGATCGATCAACTCGATCACGGCGCGTTTCGCCTCCGCGAGGCCGTCGTGTCCCGGCTCGTCGGGCCCCTTGAGGTGCATGTAGAGGCCGTCGAAGTTCTTATACTCGCGCGCGGCGGTCTGGGCCCACTCGCGGTAGATACGTTCCTTGTCGTCGCCGCTCGGCGGCACGGGAATCACCTGCATCCCGGTGAGCTCGGCGATGCCGCGCTCGACCGGCATCTCCACGAAACACCCGAACCGCACCCCGAACCGCTCGGCGATCGGCGGCAGCTGCGGCGCGTGGTCGCCCGCGTCGCGGACGAGGAGCAGGTTGGCCGGCGGCTTGCCGTCCGCCAGGCGGCGGGCGTTGACCGGATGCGTGTCGAGGATGCGCCGCGCCTGCTCCGTGAATTCGTTCACGAGCGCGGCGGCGACCTTGGCCTCCTCGCTCTCGTCGAGCGGCTCGCAGAGTTCGACCTCGTTGCCGGCGTGCTCCTTCGCGACCCCGAGCCCCTCGACGCGGGCGTAGGCCGGATCGGTGTTCGAGATCTTGGCCGACAGGCGGCCGCCGCGGCGCCGCATGACCACCGCGGCCCGGTGCGCGACGCTGCCGCGCACCTCGACCTCGGCCGGCGTCGCCGAGAGCCGCACCTCCCGGGTCACCGCATCGGCGAGCGCGTGCGCCTCGTCCGTCGTGAGGTTGCGGCCGGCGCGCCGGTCCAGGATCGTCCGGCCCTCGCCCCCGGTGGCGAAGTTGCCGCGCAGCGCGAGGTCTCCGTCGGCAAAGCGCATGCCGGAGCCCACCACCTCGAAGACGCCCCGGCCGGTGTGGTACTTGAATGGATCGTAGCCCAGGATCGCCATCACCGCGACGTCCGACTCCGGCGCGATCCCCTTGCCGACCGTCTGCACGAGGCCCGTACGGCCGTCGAGCGTGAGCGCGCCGAGAAACGGCACGGCCGCCGCCTCGAGCGGAGTGCGGTTCCCGAGCGCCGGGACCGGCCGGTCCCCGAGCCCGTCGAGCACCGTGTACAGAATGTGCGCCATCAGGTCACCTCCGTCGGCGATCCCCACACCGCGGCTACGGTCGCGCCCGCCCGCGCCGGAGCCGGCCCAGCAGGTCCGGGCTCAGCGTCCCGCGCGAGACCTCTTCGACGGGCCCGGTGAGCCGGAGCGCGTAGTCCGGTCCCACTTCCACGCGGAGCACCCCGCCGGGACTGTGCACGGCCAGGTCGCGTCCGGTGCGGCCCTGCCGGACGCAGGCCGCGGCCACCGCGCTCGAACTGCTGCCGGACGCCATCGTTTCGCCGGCGCCGCGCTCCCAGATCCGGATCGTGACCTTGCGGGGCGAATCCACGCGGACGAACTGGACGTTGATGCGGTTCGGAAACATCGGATGATGCTCCAGGGCCGGCCCGAGGCGCGGCAGATCGACCGCCGCCGGATCGTCGACGAACACGACGCAGTGCGGGTTGCCGACCGACACCGTGGTGATCTCGAGCCGCTCGCCCGCGGCGTCGATCGGCTCGCCGACGATCTCGCGGTCCGGTCCGGTCGCCGGAATCTCCCCGCTGCGGAACGTCGCCCGCCCCATCTCCGCGGTGATCGAGCGGACCGCGCGGCCGCGCACGGCGAGGGTCACCCCGACGATCCCGCCCTTCGTGTCGATCGTGAACGCGCGGCGGCGCACGTAGCCATGGTCCCACAGGCACTTCGCGAAGATCCTGATGCCGTTGCCGCTCTTCTCGGCCTCGCTGCCGTCGGGATTGAAGATGCGGAGGCCGACGTCCGCGCGCCGGCTGCGCTCGAGCGTCAGGATCCCGTCCGACCCCACGCCCTGATGGCGGTCGCAGATCTCGCGGATCCGCTCGGGCGTCAGGCGCACCGACCACGTGCGGGGATCGACGACGAGATAGTCGTTCCCGAGCGCGTGCGAACGCACGTATTCGTCACGACGGAGACGCGGCATGGTCAGGCTCCGCCGGTCCGGCGGTCGTGGCCGCCGGCGGGCCCGATGCGCCGGCGAGCGCGGTCCCGGCGGAGCGCCGCGGCGATCATCCGGTTCAACAGCTCGGGATACTCGATCCCCGCCGCGTGCGCGGCCAGCGGGATGAGGCTGCCTTCCGTGAGCCCCGGAATCGTATTGACCTCCAACACCACGACGTCGGTGCCGCACAAGAACAGGTCGACCCGCGAGAACCCCTCGCAGCCGAGCACCTGGTGGGCCCGCAGCGCCAGGTCCCGCGCCTTCGCGGCGGCCGCCCCGGGGATGCGCGCGGGGCAGATCTCTTCGGATGCGCCCTGATATTTCGCCTCATACGTGAAGAACTCGCGCTTCGGCACGATCTCGATGACCGGCAGGACCTGCGGCACGCCGGTGTCCGGGTCTTCGAGAATGCCGCAGGTGAGCTCGATCCCGCGCAGATACTCTTCGATCAGAACCACGTTGCCGTACCCGAGCGCCTCCTCGACCGCCGCGTCGAGCGCGGACTCCTCGCCGGCAATCGTCACGCCGATGCTGGAGCCCTGCGCGTTGGGCTTGACGACACAGGGGTAGCCGAGGTCCCGGCCGACGCGCCGCGCCAGCTCGGCGCGGCCGGCCGGCCATTGCGCGGCGTCGAGCAAGATCCACGCGGGCACCGGGAGACCGCTCGCCTGCAGCACCTGCCGGCTGCGAAGCTTGTCCATCGCCAAGGCACTCGCCAGCACGCCGGAACCCGTGTACGGGATGCCGAGCAGCTCGAGGAGACCCTGCACGGTACCGTCCTCGCCGTAGGGACCGTGCAGCGCGATGAACACCACGTCGATATCGCCCTCGCGAACAACCTCGTCGATATGGTGGGACGCGGCGGCGAGCGCGGGCACGGCCGCGGAGGCCCGGCCTTCGGCCGGCCCGGACGCCGTGCCGCCGGTCTTCTTCGGCGAGGCTGCGCCCCCGCCGGCAGGAGGCGGCGAAACGGCCGGAGCTCCCGCGACAGACGGGGGCGCCGGAAGCGTAAGCAGATCCGGCCGGGGCAGCCACTTGCCCTCGGACGTGATTTCGACCGGCAGCGCGTCGTACTTCTCGGGATCGAGCGCGCTCAACACGCGGCCGCCGCTCGCCAGCGACACTTCGCGCTCAGCGGAGGGACCGCCAAACAATACGGCGACGCGAAGCCGCCGCCGGGAAGAACGCGGGGGAACCGAGGCCATGGGATGCGCGGCGGTATTCGGGAGCAAAGGACCGTTCCCCTCCGGCAGCGTACGACAGTGGACATGATTCGCGGCATGATCTTCGATCTCGGCAGCACGCTGATCCACCGGACGGGGCTCGAGCTCGAACGGGTGAAGTGCGCGGCGCTCGCGTCCTTCGCCGCCTCCGACTACGGCTGCGGCGATCCCGAGACGTTCGCGGCGCGCCTGCTCGAGATCCGGCTCGCCGGCTGGAAACGCTCGGAAGAAGCACTGGTCGAGGTTGCCGCGACGGCGTCGTTTGCGGAGGCGTTCGCGGCGGTCGGGCTCGACCTAACCGAGACCGCGCTGTCGCTGGCGGAGACGGTCTTCTTCGAACCCGAGGTCCGGATCAGCCGCCTCTACCCTTCAGCGGCGGAGACCCTGGAGGCGCTGACGGGGATGGGACTGCGGCTCGGCATGATCAGCAACGCCACGAGCCACCGCCTGGTGGTCGACATCGCGCGGCGTCACGGCATCGACCGCTACTTCGACCCGATCGTCACCTCCATGGGCTACGGCCGGCCGAAGCCGCATCCGGGCATCTTCCGGCACGTCCTGGAAGGCTGGCGCCTCCAGCCGGACGATGTGGTCATGGTCGGCGACACCCTCGGCGCCGACATCCTGGGCGCCAACACGGTGGGCATGCGCTCGATCCTCGTCGACATCGAGCCGAACCCGGACAACCCGAGGTACGCGGCGCAGGCGCGGCCGACCGCCGCCGTGGCCCGCCTCGACGAGATTCCGGCGCTGATCCGAGCCTGGAACGACGCCGAACCGGACCGGCGCCCATAACGTCCGCGCAGAGACCGCGAACGCAGGTTATCCGAGCGGCCTGGGCTTTCCGAGGAGCCCGCGCAGCGAGTTGATCTTGCCGATGTGATACCACCGATGCGTGTTGGCGAAGGCGAACAACCCGGCCGCGTTGGTCCACAACCCCAGCGGTCCTTCATCCGGCACCGCGAGATCGGCCTCCGCGATTGCGCGGAGCAGGGCGTCCTGTGTGCCTTCGAATACCTGCGCGACCGCATCCAGCGGCGGGTAGTCCGCCATCCCCCCAGTCCCGGTCTTGAACAGTTCGGCGTACGTCGCGGGTACGGGCGGCGCCGGCGCGACGCCGGCGCGCTGCATGATGAACGCGTCGGCCGAGGCCAGTTGTCCCACCTGCCAGACAATGGGCGCGAGGGCCGGATCCGGGATCCGGCGCGCCTCATCGTCGGAGACATCGGCGACACAGCGCTGAAGAATGCCGCGGCTGGCGGACAACTGCTGCTGGATCAATGCACGATCGTCCATGGCACACCCCCTGCCATCTATCAGCCGAAGTGAATCACGAGGGGTACTCGTCGCGGCGCCGGAACCAGGCACCCGTCTCGTTGCGCCCTTGGGGGGCACGGTCCAGCCACTGGTACATGCCCCAGAGACCGTCCAGTCCTCGCGCAAAGGTGGCGTAGGTGTGGAAGACGGCACCGCGCTCCGCGTCGAGCGCGAACGCGCTCATGCCCGGCCGCTCGCGCGTGTACGTCGCCGAGTCGGTACCGCACATCGCCGCGAACGTCGGGGGTCCGTCGGGCGTCGTCCGCGAGGGGATGTCGCCGACCGGCTGCGCCGGCTCGCGCCGGTAGTTGTACTCGACGCCTTCGCGCTGCTGCTCGACGGAGAACCAGACGTTGAAGTCACGGTTGAAGTCGCCGCCGAACGAGGATGCCCACGGGAACGTCCATCCCATGCGCCGCTTGTACGCCTGCAGCTTCGCAAGCGGCGCCCGCGACACCGCCCAGAGCATCACGTCGTGGTGGGCCAGATGGACGGCGAAGCCGCTGAAGCCGTCCGCAATCGAAGAGCAGGCCGGACAGCCTGCCGTGTAGTCGGGTCCGAACATGAAATGGTAGACGAGCAGCTGCGAGCGTCCCCGGAAGAGATCGGCAAGGGACGCGGTGCCCTCGTCGGTCTCGAATCGGTACTCCTTGTCGATTCGAACCCAGGGCAGCTCCTGCCGCCGCCGCGCCACCTCGTCGCTGCGCCGCGTCAGCTCTTTCTCGGCCCCGAGCAGCGCAAGGCGCGCCGCAAGCCACTCTTCACGCGTTCCGGTCTTGTGCTTGGCCATTGTGTCTCTCCTCCTGCTCAGGCGTGAGCCAGAGCGATCGCGAACACCGTCGCTCCCCCGGCAATGAGCCAGGCCCCGCCGAACCGCGCGAGGCGGCCGCCCCAGGGCAGGGTCTTTTCGGCGAGCACCCAGACCGCGATCGCGGCCACCCACACGATACTCATCAGACCGCCGACAAACAGCAGACCCATCAACGCCGCGCAGCAGCCGAGGCATGAGACGCCGTAACGGAGCCCTGCCCGTACGGTGTCCTGCGGCCGCCGGGCTTCGACGTTCGCCAGGCAGCCCTCCAGCGCGCTGCAGCGCTCCAGGCACGCGCGCTTGAGCGGGGTCAACTGGTACACTCCGACGGCGGCCACCACGAGGCCGGCGAGCGCCGCGTTCCGGAGCGCCATCGCCTCCGAGAGGAGATGCGCGGAGTCGAGCGCCCGCTGGAGCACGGTTGCCGCGGCGCCGAACCCGGCCCAAATCGCGAGGTAGCCGGCCGCGAACCTCGTCGCCCGCCCGAGGCCCCCGACGGCGTCCCCATGCCCGCTTCCCGCCTGGGCGGCCATCCTGAGAACGGCGGGTGCCGCGCTCGGCAGCATCATCGCCGTCATCATGACGGCCCACATGCCGAGCATCAGCGCCGCGTAGCCGGGCGTCCAGGCCGGCGCCATCGACATCATCCCACCACCGGTCATGTCCATCCCGCGCATCGCGGAGGCCAGTCCGGCGCCGGTGGCCAGGTAGAACCACGCGGCGCCGGCGACGCCGGCGAGACCGGCGAGGACCAGCCCGGCGCCCCCGCGCAAGTTACCGATGGCGCTCATCTCGTAGGACCCGACGCGGTGTGGTTCGGACATGGCGCGCCCTCCTATCGCCGGCCGGTCCGCCGGTCGTATTCGTCGCGCCGCCGGACCCAGAACTGCGAAAAGTCGTGCCCGGCTTCATCGCGGCCCTTCGGCACGAGATCGAGGTAGTGGTAGGCGGTGTTCAGCATGTCGATGCCGCGTGCGTACGTGGAGTAGGTATGAAAGACGGCGCCTCGCGGACCTTTGAAAAACACGCTGACCCCCTCGCGGTCCGAGACGCCCGGATTTTGCACCTTGAAATTGTACAGCGCGCGCCGCTTGGCCAGATCTTCCGGCCGGAACGAGGCCTGGTAATCGAAATTGAAGTCGGTGCCGAACGACGAGAACCACTTGAAGCTCCAGCCCATGCGTTTCTTGTACGCCGCGAGCTTGCGATACGGCGCGCGCGAGACGGCGGCCATCGTGACGTCACGGTGGGCGAGGTGCACGATATTGTCGTCGAAGTTGTCCGCCCAGAAAGAGCAGTGCGGGCACCCGGCGTCCCACTCCGGGGCGAACATGAAATGGTACACGACGAGCTGGCGCCGGCCGTCGAAGAGCTGCGCGAGCGTCTCCTTCCCCGCCGGCCCCTCAAAGACGTACGCTTTGTCCACCCGCTCCCACGGCAGGGTGCGGCGCTCTCGGCTCAGCCGGTCGCGCAGCCGGGTGAACGCCTTCTCTTTGCGCAGGAACTGTCTTCGGGCCTCGATCCACTTGTCGTGGGAGACGACCTTGTGACGCTCCGCCATGTGCCTACCTCCCGGGGATTCATGGGCCCGCGCGGCGAGACGCCCGCCCGGCGCGGCGCCTCCATCACTCCTCGGTCTCGCGTCTGTCACCGGAGGCGCGGCGCCGGCGCTCCGCCGCTTCACGAATGCTCGCAAGCACGCGGGCCCAGCCTTGGGCGAAACCCTCCTCCTGACGCCCGGGCGCGAATCCCATCGCGCGGTGGACAAACCTGAGGCGCGTCAGGTCGCCGTCCGCGGTCAGCCGGCATTGAACGTGCGAGACCGCGGGATAGGACATCGCCAGGGGCCCATGGATTTCCAGGAGAGCCGGCGGCTTGATGACCTGCACGTGTCCCCAGAGATGGCCCGTCTTGTTCCCGAGATCCCGGTACCAGCGCCCGCCCGGCCACGCCTCGAGCACCATGCGCAGGGACATCCCCTCCGCCGGTTCGAATGACGGGCCAAGTTGTTCCAGGAGTGTTTCGAACACGATCTCGATCGGCGCCGCGATCGTCTCTTCTTTCGCCACCTCGAACGTCTGAACCGTCAACTCTGTCGCGCTGGTCGCCACGGTCATCCCTCCTCCTGTTCCGATCGTTCCCGCTTGTGCATCGATCGCTCACGCGCTTTGCGCTCCGCCTGCTCCTTGATCCGGCTTGCCTGGTGCTCCCAGAGACGCGCATAGGTCTGCACCCAATCGTGGACCGGCTTCAACTCATCCGCGTTGAGTCGATAGAGGCGGCGCCGGCCGGACCGGCTCACCGAGACGACCCCCACCTTCCGAAGCACGCCGAGATGCTTCGAAACGGACGGCTGCGGGATCCGGAGCCGTTCGACGACCTCCCCGACCGTGTGAGCCCGGCCGTCGAGGAGCGCGTCGACGATCTCGCGTCGCCGCGGCTCGGCGATCGCGTTGAACACGTCGGTGGTTGTTGCCGCTCTCGGCATCGCTGCGATTATATTCCTATATGGGAATGCGAAAGTCAAGAGGGGCCTGAGGGGGCCGGGCCGGGGCTAGATGTTGGCGAGCGCCTGGTCGAAGTCGTCGATCAGATCGTCCACGTCTTCGATCCCGACCGAGATCCGGATGAGACCGTCGCCGATCCCCGCGGCGAGCCGGACGTCCCGCGGCATGTTGACGCTCGTCGTAGACGCCGGGTGCGTGACGAGCGTGCTGATGCCGCCGAGGCTGACCGCGAGCTTCGCCACGCGCAGGGCCTCGACGCACCGCACGCCCGCCGCGACGTCGCCGGCCACCTCGATGCTCATCATGCCGCCGAACCCGCCCGGCATCTGCCGCGCGGCGATCTCGTGGCGCGGGTGCCCCGGCAGACCGGGATAGTGCACCCGCGCGACCTTCGGGTGGGCGCCGAGATGGCGCGCCAGGGCGAGCGCGTTCGCGTTGTGCCGTTCCATCCGCAGTCCGAGCGTCGCGACGCCGCGGATCAGCAGGTACGATGCAAACGGGTCGAGGACGCCGCCGAAGATCCGCAGCGTCTCAACGCACGACCGGAGCGCCTCGCGCGAGCCGACGATCACGCCGGCCGTGACGTCGTGATGCCCTCCGAGGTACTTGGTGGCGCTGTGGCAGACGAGATCGACGCCGAGCGCGAGCGGGCGCTGGTTGTACGGCGTCGCAAACGTGTTGTCGGCTACGGTGCGTGCCCCGTGGGCCCGGGCGAGCGCCGCGACGCCGGCGATGTCGATGACACCTAGCAGCGGGTTGTTGGGCGTCTCAACGTACAAGAGGCGCGTGCTCGGCCGCAGCGCCCGTTCGTACCCCGAGACATCGGGATCGTCGAGGACGGTCGCCTCGACCCCGAACCGCGGCAGCACGTCGGTGAAGAGCTGGAACGCCGCCTGGTACACCGCTTTCGGGGCGATGAGATGATCGCCGGCCTTGAGCAGCCCGACCACCGCGGTCGCGATCGCCGCCATCCCGGACGACGCGGCCAGCGCCGCCTCGGCGCCTTCGAGCAGCGCGACCTTCTGCTCGAACAGGTCGGTCGTCGGGTTGCCCCAGCGCGTGTAGATGTAGCCCGGGCCCTTCTCGGCGGCGAGGCGCGCGCCGTCTTCGACGCTGTCGTACTTGAACGTCGCGGTCTGATAGATCGGCGGGGCCACCGACTTGTTGACGTCCTCGATCCGTCCGCCGTGGACCGCAGTGGTCGTAAACCCGCGCCGCTCACGCGATGCCATGGAACCGTCCTCCTTTGTCGACGGCGAGGCCCGCCCGCGCCGCCTCGCGGCCGCCCCCGTCGCCCGCCCACTCCCGATCACGCCCCGTCTCGCCGATCACGACGCTGAGCAAGATCGCCGCCGCGCCCGCGGCCTGCCGCGGCCCGAGCGGCTCGCCGAGCCACGCGACCCCGAACCCCACGGCCGCGACCGGCTCGATTGCGAAGAGCACGCCGGTGCGCGTCGGCGACACAACGCGCTGCGCCCACGCCTGCGCGACGTACGCGCCGAACGTCGCCGCGACCGCCATGAAGGCGATCGCGGCCGCGACAGCCCCGGGCACCGCCGCGGGAGCGGATTCCGCCGCCAGTGCCCAGACCCCGGCCAGCACGGCGACCGTCGCGATCTGCGCGCACGCAAACGCCGCGGCCGGAACCGAGGGCGCGGCCTGCCCGACGATGATCGCCTGCAGCGCGAGCGCGGCGGCGCAGCCGAGCACGAGCGCGTCGCCGGCGCCGAAGCGTCCGCCCTGCCACAGCAGGAGCCACAACCCCGCCGCCGCGAGCACGACCGCCGCGAGGAGGGTCCGGCCCGGCGCCCGGCGGCGCCGGGCCAGCAGGATCAGGGGGATCATGACGACGTTCAGGCCGGTGATGAGGCCGGCGTTGCTCGCCGTCGTGAACCGGAGCCCGACCGTCTGCAGCGCGTACCCGGCGAACAGCACCGCGCCCGCCAGCACGCCGGCGCGGAGCCCGTCGGGGGCGAGACGTCCGCGATCGCGCCAGGCCAGCGGCGCCATGAGCGCCGCGGCCAGTCCGAAACGCAGCGCCAGGTACTGAAACGGCCCGAGATGCCGCAGCACGAGTTTGCCGAGCGGAAACGTCGCGCCCCACACGACGGCGACGGCCGCCAGCGAGAGCGCGGCCG
Source organism: bacterium (assembly GCA_035934535.1). GTDB lineage: Bacteria > Sysuimicrobiota > Sysuimicrobiia > Sysuimicrobiales > Segetimicrobiaceae > DASSJF01. The sequence goes on along the minus strand of DASYXS010000167.1, from coordinate 44,269 downwards.
CGATGCGCACGAATCGCGGGGACATGGTGCGCAGTTCGGGAGGTCCAAACGTCGATCCTCCGCGAAGCCCACCGCATGCGTTCGCGCCGGATAGCCGCCTGTCCAGGCCGTTCGAGAGCGTCCGCGAGGCAGCGGCACCGTCCCGCGTAATATGCCGATCGGCGCGCACGTCTCCATTGCCGGCCGCGTGTACGACGCGATCCCCCGCGCGATCGCGAACGGCTGCGAGTGCCTGCAGATCTTCGTCGGCAGCCCGCGGCAGTGGCGCCTCATCGAGTACGACCCCGCCGACGTGGCGGAATTCCGGCGCCGCCGCGCGCGGGCCGGGCTGGACCCGCTGGTGGCGCACGCCTCGTACCTCGTCAACTTCGCCACCGCCGATCCGGCGTTGTTCCGCCGCTCGGTGGACTCGCTCGCGCACACGGTGCGCGGGATGGATGCGCTCGGCGGGCTCGCGGCGATCACGCATCTCGGCAGCACGCTCGGCGCGCGCTGGGAGGAGTGCTGCGACCGCGTGGCCCTTGCGCTGAGCACCGTACTCCGGCGCTCGTCGCGGGCGATGGTGCTGCTGGAAGGCAGCGCCGGCGGCACGATCGGGGGCACCTTCGAGCAGCTGCGCGACATCCTCGACGCCGCGGGACGGAGTCCGCGGCTCGGCGTGTGTCTTGACACGGCGCACCTTTTCGCCTCGGGATGGGACATCCGCTCGCCGGAGGGCGTCGCCGCCATGGTGGACGCCTTCGACCGGCGGGTCGGCCTGCGGTGGCTCCGCGTACTGCACCTCAACGACTCGAAGGGCGCGCTCGGCTCGCGGCTCGACCGTCACGAGAACATCGGCGAAGGACGGATAGGCCGCGGCGGGTTCCGGGCCGTCTTCGGCCATCCCGCGCTCCGCGATCTGCCCGGGTTCATCGAGACGCCGGGGTTTGACCGCCGCGGCCCGGACCGGCGCAACGTGATGACGCTCCGGACGCTGCGCGCGGCGGCCCTGCGGGCCCTACGGCCCCCGCGGCGGGCGGTGCGCGCGCGATGAAGTGCGCCAACCATCCCGACCGCGCCGCGCTCGGCTACTGCTCGCGCTGCGGCAAAGCGCTGTGCCCGGAATGCCTCGTGCGGCTCTCCTCGGGGAACTTCTGCGAGACGTGCGCGAACCCGGGCGCCGCCGCGCGTCCGCGGCGCGCCATCCCGTGGTGGCTTATCGTGCTGGCGGCGATGGCGGCGTTGTTCCTGCTCCGGCTCGCGATCCGCTGACCGCGGCGTTCTTGGCTCTCGCCGCGGGCCCGGCCTCCTCTGGCGCCAGGTGAATGCCGGCGAACAGATGCTCGAGGACCAGGCGCGGGTTGACGTTGCGCTGCAAATCCGTTTTGGCGGTCTCGATCGCCGCGGCCGCGCGCTGCACGCCCTCCGGTCTCGCGCGCCCGGCCCACGCCGCGATCTGCTCGCGGCGATCGAGGTTCACCAGCAGCGCCGGGTCGTGCGCCGCCTGCCAGACGGCCACGTCGCGGATCCAGAGCAACGCGGTGTCGAGCCAGCGGCCGATGTCGTCCTTCTGCCGCGAGACCGCTTCCGCCGCCTCCAGCCGCTTGACCGGTCCGCCGCCCGCGACCGCCCCCAGCGTCTTGACGACCTCCTGACGGAACTCGAGGGCCGCCCCGCCGTCCGCGGATTCCCGCAGCGCGAGCCCGGGCCGCCCGCCGGCCAGCGCCCCGAAGAACGGCGCCTGCTCCGCGGGAACGCCGGCGCGCGCGATGAGGGCCGCGGCGATCTCCGCGGCCGGTACGAACGTGAAGCGCACAATCTGCGAGCGGGACACGATCGTCGGCAGGAGCGCCGAGGCGGACTCGGAGATGAGGATGATCACGCTCTGCGCGGGCGGCTCTTCGAGCACTTTGAGCAGGCTGTTGGCCGCCTCGGCGCGCATCGCCTCGGCGTCCTCGACGATAAACACTTTCCACCGGGCTTCGTACGGCGGGTAGGACGCCTCCCGCGTGAGATCGCGGATCTGCTCGATTCCGACGGCGCGGCGCTCGGCGCCGGATTCGGTGCGTCCCCCGGGGGCGATGATGCGGAGATCCGGGTGCGCGCCCGCGGCGGCCTTGCGGCACGCCGTGCACGTTCCGCAGGCGTCCTCCCCGCCGGCCTCGCAGAGCAGCGCTTGGGCGAAGGCGAGCGCGGCGGCGCGGCGGCCGACGCCCGCGGGACCGACGAACAGGTAGGCGTGGGCGACGCGGCCGCTTCGGAGGGCCCCCTGCAGTACCGCGCGGGCGTCGCGCTGGCCGATCAGCTCGCGGAAGAACACGGCGGGTGCGGCCCTAGACCTTCACCATCCGCTCAACGTCCAGGACGAACACGATCGCCCCCCCGACCTGCACCTTGACCGGATACGAGATGTACGAATCGACGGGCTCGACGACGGGAGGCAGCGGACTGACGAGCTGCTCGCGGACGTGGCAGTACTTCTGAATGACGGCCATCACGTCCTCGACGCGGTTTTCCTCGACGCCGACCAGGATGGTCGCGTTGCCCTCGCGGAGGAACCCGCCTGTGCTGGCCAGCATCGTGGCCTGAAACTCGGCGGCGACGAGGCCTTCCATGAGCCGGCGCTGGTCCTTTTCCTGCACGATCGCCAGGATCAGCTTCACGAAGCCCCTCCCGCGCGACGCCCTTCCCGGAGCAGCGCATCAACCGCCGCCGTGATCTCCCGCTGCACATCTGCGACGGGCCGGCGCGCGTCAACCACCCGGATGCGCTGCGGCTCAATTCTGGCAAGCGCGAGAAACCCCTCCCGGACGCGGGCATGGAACGCCAGCGTCTCCCGCTCCATCCGGTCGCCGCCCTCCCAGCCCTCGGGCCCCGCGCCCGCCGACGCCGGCGCATCGGGCCCGCGCACGCGGGACGCCGAGCGGGCGCGCGCGAGACCGGTCTCCGGATCGAGATCGAGCAGGAGGGTGAGGTCCGGCCGGAGCCCGCCGGTCGCGGCGTCGTTGACGGCCCGCACCAGGTCGATGCCAAGGCCGCGCGCCACGCCTTGATAGGCCAGCGAGGCGTCGAGATACCGCTCACAGACGACGACCCGTCCGCGGCCCAGCGCCGGGCCGATGACCTCGGCGACGCGCTGCGCGCGGGAGGCGGCGAAGAGCAGCATCTCGGTCCGCGGGGCGAGCTCGGCGTGGCGGGGATCGACCAAGAGCGACCGGATCTGCTCGCCGATCGCCGTCCCCCCCGGCTCGCGCAGCGCGACCGCCTCGTGCCCCGCGGCGCGCAGACGCTCGACGAGCAGCGCCGCCTGCGTCGTCTTCCCCGCACCGTCCGGCCCCTCGAGCGTCACGAACCGACCGGGGGCGCCGGCCGTCCGATGGGCGGGACTACTGGGGATAGATCACCACGCGGCGGAACGGATCCGTGCCCTTGCTTTCGGATGCGAGGCCGTAGCGCTGGATCAGCTGGTGCTGCAGCCGCCGGAGGTAGGAGTTCTGGGGGCCGAGCTCCACCGGCTGCGCCGCGGCCATGACTTCGGAGATCGCCTCTTCCGCCTCCCGCATCGCCTGCTCTTCGGGGCTCATGCGGTCCTGCACGCCGAAGATTTCGCGCAGCACGGTCTCGATCTGCGACAGCGTGTTGCTCTTGATGATGTGCGTCGGCAGGCCGCGGTGGCCCGCCTCGCGCAGACGCTTCGGCTGCCGGCGCTCCTGCGACTTGAGCGTGAGCAGCACGTCGGCGTCGTGCAGCGCGTCGGCGATCATCGCCGGCACCCGCAGCTCCCGGATCGCCCGCTCGAGCCGGTTGCGGCTCACCGCGTACGGGTAGATGCGCACGACCTTCTGCGGCGGCGCCGCCGGGGCGGTGTGCCCGTGGCCGTTCGTGGAGGCGGCCGCCGCCTGCGCGGCGACCTCGCCGCTCGTGATGCGCACTTCGCCCTCCGGGGTCCGCGTGCGGATCTCCGGCCGCGGCAGGGTGCCGCGCAGAAACCGGTCGACCACGTGGGCGACGTCGTGGTGCACCGCCAGCCGGTCCTTGTCCTGGATCTCGATCACGACGTCGAACGTCGGCGGCGCCTTGCGCTCGAGCACGGTCTTCTGGGTGCCGCGGCGGCGGGCTTCCTCGTCGCCGAGCGTCACGGCCTGAATGCCGCCGACCAGATCGGACAGGGTCGGGTTCTGCAGCAGGTTGTCGAGCGTGTTTCCGTGCGCGGTCGCGATCAGCTGCACGCCGCGTTCGGCGATCGTGCGGGCGGCCTGCGCCTCCGCCTCGGTGCCGATCTCGTCGATCACGATCACCTCGGGCATGTGGTTCTCGACGGCCTCGATCATGACCGCGTGCTGCAGTTCGGGATACGGCACCTGCATGCGGCGCGCCCGGCCGATGCCGGGGTGCGGAATGTCGCCGTCGCCGGCGATCTCGTTGCTGGTGTCGACGACCACGACGCGCTTGTCCGCCTCGTCCGACAGCACGCGCGCGGCCTCGCGTAGGAGCGTCGTCTTGCCGACGCCGGGACGTCCGACCAGCAACACGCTCTGCCCCGCCTCGATCACGTCGCGCACGATGTCTACCGTCCCGAACACCGCGCGGCCGACCCGCAGGGTCAGTCCGATGACGTCCCCGGCCCGGTTGCGGATCGCCGAGATCCGGTGGAGCGTGCGCTCGATGCCGGCGCGGTTGTCCTTGCCGAACGCGCCCACGCCGCTCGCGACGTGGTGCAGGTCCTCACGCGAAACGAATCCGTTCGAGATCCGAACCACCCGCTCCGGGAATCGCGCCTCGGGTTCCCGGCCGAGGTCGAGCACGATCTCCAGCAACGTGTCGAGGTCGGCCTGCATTTCGATCTGCCGGCGGGTCTCCGGCGGCAGGATTTCGAGCAAGAGATCCAGGTTGTCGGTAATACGGATCTGGTGGCTCGCGACCACCATCTGTCACCTCACCGGTTCGTTCTCGATGTGCCGGCCGGCTTCGCGGCCGACGGAGCCGCAAAAAGACAAGGAGGAGAACCGCGCGGGTTCTCCTCCCGTCGAGTCCACCGATATCGGCGAAACATCGCTACCATTATTATAGGTTTTCCCGCCCGGCCCTGCAACGATTTCTCTACTCCACCTCTAAGATCAAGCATTTCAGGTAGCGCGTCTCCGGCACCCCGAGCGACACCGGATGGTCCCGCGCCTGGGAGCGCCGCTCGGCGAGGCGCACCCAGCGGCCGGCGTCCCGCGCGGCGTCAAGCACCACGGCCTCCAGCACGGCCTCGCCGACGTGATACGAACATGAGCACGTTACCAGCCATCCTCCGGGGCGGATCACCTTGAGGGCCCGAAGGTTGATCTCCTTGTACCCGGCAAGACCACTTTCGAGCGCGGCGCGCGTCTTCACAAATGCCGGCGGATCGAGGATCACGGCGTCGAACCGGGCCCGGGCGCGGTCCAGGCGCCGCAACTCGTCGAAGGCGTTCGCCGTGACAACCCGGCACCGGTCGCCGACGCCGTTCAGCGCGGCGTGCCGCGCGATCGCGGCGGCCGCCGGTTCCGAGATCTCGACCGCGGTGACCTCGGCGCCCCGGCGGGCCGCGTGCACTGCCCAAGCGCCGGTATAGGCGAAGACATCGAGCACCTCGCCGCGGACCAGGCTCGCGGCGTGCACGCGGTTCTCGCGCTGGTCGAGGAAGAAGCCCGTTTTCTGGCCGCCGGCCACGTCCACCACGAACGACGCGCCCGATTCCTCGATGGCCACCTCGAGGCGGCCGTCGCCGGGCGGCGACTGCGCGGTCCCTCCGCCGCTCCCCCGCGGGGGGATCAGCCATCCCGTTTCGCGGGGCAGGCCTTCGAGCCGGCGGACCGCGGGATCATTGCGGGCGTAGACGCCGCCAGCGCCGGTCAGGTCCAGGAGCAGCCGGGCGAGCATCTCCCGGCGGCGGTCCATCCCGGCGGTCAGGGTCTGCGCGACGAGTGTGCCGGCGTAGCGGTCGACGATCAAGCCGGGCAGCAGGTCGCTCTCGCCGAAGACGAGGCGGTATGCCGTGGTGCCGGCGACGACGTCGCGGCGGAACGCGGCCGCCCGCTCGAGACGCTCGCGGAAAAAGGTCTCGTCCAAATCCCGGTCCGAGGCAGTGAGCAAACGGACCGTGATGAGCGAGCGGGTGTTGAGAAAACCGGTGCCGAGGTGACGGCCGGCGGCGTCCAGGACGGCGACCGCGTCGCCGTCCGCGGCCTCGCCGACGAGGCGCGCGATCTCGGCGCGGTAGACCCAGAGGTGGCCGGCACGCAGCCGCGCGTCGCGCCCCGGAAGAAGCACCACGGCCGGGCGCTTGGCGGACCGCGAGGCGGCCGGCCCGGGCACCGCGGATTCAGAAGAGGCTGGTCTGGGCCGGCTGCGCCGCCGCCGCGGCGCGGCGCTCTTCGTCCGACACTCCTCCGAACATGTGGATCTCGCCGAAGACGCCGTCGTAGCCGGGCCGGATCGACACCTGCCCGTCGCGCACACGCCGCACGCCCTCGACCACCCGCGGCCGCGTCTGCCGGGCCAGCTCCTCGAGCGGGACGTGGAGCAGCACGTGGAACTCGCCGCCGAGCGCCTGCACGATCTTGAAGTACTCCTCCCGCACGGCGCCGGTGCCGGGCTGCGAGCCGAACGCCGCCGCGATGATCTCCTCGAGCGGGATCAGGTTGCGGAACGGCACGCGGCCCTCCGCGCCGCCCCCCTCCGGCCGGTCCGCGAGCGCGTCGACGCGCGACATGACGCCGACCGTGACCGGCCGGCCGCAGCCGGGACACCGGCCGCCCGCCGCGCGCGTCTCGGACGGCGACAGGCGCTGCCCGCAGGCGCGATGGCCGTCGAAGTGGTACTTGCCTTCCTCCGGAAAGAACTCGATCGTGTAGAGGAACCGCGCGCGGTCTTCGCCGCGCAGGACCCGCAACATGTCCGCGTAATCGAGCGCGCAGTCGAGGACGTTCGCCTCGCGGCCCAGCTTGGCCGGCGAGTGCGCGTCCGAGTTGCTGACGAGCATGACCCCGTCGAGCTGGCTGAGCCGCCAGTTCATCGGCGGGTCACTGCTCAATCCGGTCTCGACGGCCCGGATGTGGCGCGCCTGGTCGCCGAAACATTCCGACAGCGCGTCGAATCCCGAGTTGCTGCCGTAGAGGGAAAACCACGGCGTCCAGACGTGCGCCGGGATGATCATGCAGTCCGGGGAGATCTCCATCACGTACTCGACCAATTTGTGGCTCGGCAGCGACAAGGTCGGCCGGCCGTCCGCCATCAGGCTGCCGAACCGCGCGAGCACGGCGTTGATGCGGTCGACGACCTCGAAGCTCGGCGCGAGGACGACGATGTGGATCTTGCGGAGGCGCCCGCCCTGCGGGTAGATGTTGCTGACCTCGACGGTGAGCATGAAATGCTGCCCGCCGTAGGTGAAGAGCCCGCGGCCGTTCGGCTTCAGCTTGGCCTTGAGCTCCCGCAGCCAGACTGGATGGGTGAAGTCGCCCGTGCCGACCACCGTGATGCCCTTGAAGCCGCACCACCTGGCGAGGTTTTCGACGTCCATGTCCCGGCTGGTGGCGCGGCTGAATTTCGAGTGGAGGTGCAGGTCGGCGATCACCGGCATGGCAGATGGTTTTCACGCGCCGGAAACCTTCTCCTCCGTCGAACGGACTCACATCTGCGCGAACATCCCCTGTACGAGCGCCTGTCCGACGACGGGCAGCAGCGCCGGCCGCCGCAGCGCCGCGGCGGCGAGGGTGCGCAGCAGCGGCAGAAAGATCCGGGACTGATACTGCGTGTCGCCCGCGGCCTCGACGCTGGCGCGGACGGCCGGACTCGCATGGATGAACCGCATCACCAGGTCGAGTTCGCGGTCCGCGAGCCGGTTGATCACGCGGCGTCCGAGCGCAGTGAACGCGACCTCGCGGCCGAAGGCGCGGCGCCAGCCGCCCTCGTACGCCTGTGCCGCCCGACGGTCGCCGGCAGCGTACCGCGCCGCGGCGGTCCCGGCGAGACGTCCCGCGGTCATGGCGAAGTAGATGCCGCCGCCGGACGTCGCCTTCACGTGACCGGCGGCATCGCCGACGACGAGCACGCCGTGCCGCGCGGTGGGCGCGCCGGCCGTGAGCATCGGAATGCGTCCGCCGACCTTGCGCACGATGGCGGCGCCGGCCGCCCGGCGGCGCAGCGCCGGGTGCGCGGCCAGCAGGCGCTCGAGGTAGCGCACGGGCGCGTGCGGCGTCTCGCGCGGATCGACGGCCAGGCCGATGCGCGCGGTCTCGCGGTCGAGCGGCAGCAGCCACGCGAAGAATCCCGGTGCCGTATCGCGGCCGAAAAACATCTCCGGGGTGTCCGCCGTGAGCCCGCCGATGCCGCGCATCTCATACTGAAGGCCGTTGGCGTAGGTGCGGGCGAGGCGCAGGCCGAGCGAAGCCGGGAGCCGCGGACACGCCCCCTCGGCGTCGATCACGGTCCTGGCCTCGGCCTCGAACGTCCCGGCCCGTCCGGCGTAATCGCCCCGGACACGCAGCGCGCCGCCCCAGCGGGCCGCGTGCGTGACGCGCACGCCGGTCATGACCTCCGCGCCGGCGCAGGCCGCGCGCTCGACGAGCCACCGATCGAACCTGACGCGGTCGACGACGTAGGAATCGGCGGAAGGCCGCCGGACGTGTACGGCGACCCCGCCGGGCGAGTGAAAGACCGCGGCGCTCAGCGCATTGACGGCGAGCGCGGGCGGCAGGTCGAATTCCCGGAAGGCGTGCAGGGAGAGCTTGCCGGTGCAGTGCGTGGGGAGGCCGACGGTGCGGTGCTCCTCGAGCAGGAGCGCACGCAGGCCCTGTCCCGCCGCGGCCCGGGCCGCTTCCGCGCCGCCGGGCCCGGCGCCCACGACAACCACGTCATAGCGCATCACGGGGCATCCAAGGTTCGATGGCCGAGCAGGGCATTTCCTCCCCTGCTCCTAACGTTAGAGTGACCGGGATGAGCCACGCACGCCGAGCAGGCGTTCTCGCGCGACTTACGGCGGCCCGCACCGCCCTGCTCGTCGTTCTGACGGTTTCCCCCGCGGCCGGGCCGGTCGGGCGCGCGCACGCGGCGCCGGTCACCCCCGAGGGCGTCCAGCGAGAGCGTCTGTCCTTTCAGGGCGCGGAGGAGCCGCACACGCCGGCGGCGCTCAACCGCGTCGACGCCTACCGCTACGCGGCCGACCTGTCCGCCGACCTCGCCGCCCGCCCGGACACCGTGCTCGTGCTCATCCCGGGCCTCAACTCCGGGCCCAACACGCTCGACCTGCTGGCCCGGGCCCTCATCAGCCGCGACCCCGCGATGGAAGTGTGGGTCGCGGAGCCGCGGGCCGGCATCCTGCAGGACCGCCGCGGGGTGACGGCCGCGCTCGCCAACCGCAACCCGGATTTCGCCCTCGGCTATTATTACGGCGGCCTCGCGATCGACGGGCAGAAATTCACGGCGCTCGATCCGAAGACCGTGCCCTCCGCTGCGTACTGGGGTCTCGACTTGAACCTCCGCGACGTCCGCGTCGTGGTCAAGGAGGTACGACGGCGCTTTCCCGACGCGCGGGTGCTGCTCGGCGGACACTCGCTCGGGGCAATGTACGCGGCGCTGTACGTGGGGTACGACTTCGGGCGAACGCCCGGCCCGCAGCCGGTGGAGAATGTCGCCGGCAAGATCGCGCGATCGCCCGAGGCGGGTGCGCGCGACGTCGACGGCCTGGTCCTGATCGACGGGATCCCGCTCCACCTGCCGGTCTCGCTCCAGCCCTCGCAGTACCTCGAGGGCCTCTCGATCCCGCTCATCGGCAAGGTCCCGGGGATCAACGCCCTCCTGGCCGCGGACCCCGGCAAGCGCGTGAGTCCCTTCACCGAAACGTCGAGCATCGCGCGAACGCAGGACAGCATCCTCTTCGACACGGTTGCCCTCTACGCGTACCTCAGGCCGGACGAGCCGAGCCGGCTGCCGGGCTACCCCCGCAACGGGCTTCCGATTACGAACGAAGCGCTGCTCGGCGCCGTCCTCTCCGACCAGATGGAGCCCGACATGTTCATCCGGGCGTCGATCGGCAGCCCCCTCGGCATCTTCGACCGGATGCCCGATCCCGCCAACATTTCGCCGGACGGCCTGCTCAAGCTGTCGACCGGCCGTCCCGTCCCCGGGCAAACGCTGATCCGATGGATTCCGTACGACCGCAGCGTGCCGCGCGGCCTCGTCGATCTGCGCGCGCTCGAGGCGGCGATCATCCGGCCGGACGGGGATTTTACGGTGTGGTACATGCCGTGGCGGCTCGTGCTCGATCTCGGACTGTCGCTGAACCTCGACACGAGCGGGGAATTCGCCCGGCAGTACGTGAGCCTGACGCAGATGCAGTACGTGGACCTGCCGATCCTGCTCCTCGGCGCGGGACGCGGCCTCGTCCGGTCGCCGAAGCTGGCGAACTTCTACCTGGACCACACGGCCACGCCGCGCAGCCGCGTCCGCGTCGCGATCTTCCCGCAGTACTCGCACCTCGACATCGAGGACGCGGTCGACAACCAGGCCGTCGCCGCTATCCTCAACTGGCTGCCGTCCGTCGGCCGCCGGTCCGCGCCGTGACCGCCGCGACGCGCATCATCGCGCGGGCCCGCCGGAACTTTTGGTCCTCGGGGGACGTTGTTGGCAGCATGAAGCCGCGCCGCGTCCTGTCCGCGATCGCCGCCGCCGTGCTCGCGGTTGCGGGCCTGATCCCGCCGGCGCCGGCCGGGGCGGACGACTGCACGGTGCCCGCCTTCAGGTACCGGCACGGCGTCGTCTCCTTCAGCGAGCACGGCAGCACGACCGACGTCCGCGTCGAGGTCGCGGACACCGAGCAGACGCGCGAGGTCGGCCTGATGTGCCGGCGCGCGCTCGACCCGGACGCGGGCATGCTGTTCGTCTTCGCGGACCTGACCCGCGAGCCGTTCTGGATGAAGAACACGCTCATTCCGCTCTCGATTGCGTTCCTCGACAACCGCTGGCGGGTGGTCGGCATGTACGACATGCGCGTGGCGCCGAACCCCGCCGACCCGCCGCTCGGCGACCTCTGGGCCCCGGCCAAGCAGTACCGCTACGCGCTTGAGGTGAACCAGGGATTTTTCAAGGCGCACGAGCTGGACGGCCGGGCGCAGATCCGCTTCACGCCCGGGGACCCTCCCAAGCCATAAACGAAGCCCGTCTGGGTCGAAACCGGCCCTCTGCACCTGGGAACCGCCAAAAATCGCGTATTTTCGACGATTTTGGTCGCCAATTGCTTGAAGCCCCGCGATGCAACCTGCTATTATGAAGGACGCCGCGCACGCCCACGTCCGGGAGGCCTGAATGAGCGAATCCGCCATCACCCTGCCGTCCTTCGGCGGCCTGGAGTCGCTGCTGCTGTGGCTGGTCCTCGCCGCCGCGGCCGCCGCCCTCCTTTATGGATGGTGGCTCAGCGCGCAGGTCTTGCGCCGCAGCGCCGGGCCGGCGGCGATGCAAAACGTGGCGGCGGCGATTCAGGAGGGCGCCCGCGCGTATCTCACCCGCCAGTTCCGGACGATGGCGCTGTTCATCGTCCTGATCACGATCGCCCTCTACGTCCTGTACCGTCCGATCTACACGAATCCCGCGCTGTCGATCGGCATCGCCCTCGCCTTCCTGATGGGCTGCCTGGCGAGCTACGGCGCGGGCTCCGTCGGCATGCAGCTCGCCGTCCGCGGCAACGTCCGGACCGCCCACGCCGCGACGCGGGGCTTCCGCGAGGCGCTCGAGACCGCGTTTCAGGCCGGCACCGTCTCGGGCATGTTCACCGTCGGATTGGGCCTGCTCGGCGCGACGATCATCTTCGTCATCTTCCGCGGCGACGCCACGCGCGTGCTGATCGGGTTCGGGTTCGGCGGATCGCTCGTCGCGTCGTTCATGCGGATCGGCGGCGGCATCTACACGAAGGCGGCCGACGTCGGCGCCGATCTCGTCGGCAAAGTGGAAGCCGGCATTCCGGAAGACGACCCGCGCAACCCCGCGACAATCGCGGACAACGTGGGCGACAACGTCGGCGACTGCGCGGGGATGGCGGCCGATGTCTTCGAGTCGTACGAGGTCACGCTCGTCGCCGCGATCATCCTCGGCGCCGGCACGCTCCTCGACGCGCACTTCCGCGCGGCCTACGGCGGGGCGGCGGGAGCCTTTGCGCTTAAGCTGATTCTCTTTCCGCTGCTCGTCCAGGCGATCGGCGTCTTTGCGTCGATCATCGGGACCTGGGCGGTGCGGGCGCGCGATGAGGAAAGCGACCCGATGCGTCCGATCACGGGCGGCTTCTGGGTCGCGAGCGCGGCCTCGGTCGCCGGTTTCGCCGCGGTCAACGCCCTGTACCTGACGGACCCGCGCACGGGCGCGCCGGACTGGCGGTTTACGTTCGCGACGCTCACCGGGCTCGTGCTGGCCGGCGTGATCCGATGGCTCACCGACCAGTACACGAGCGCAAACCGCCGGCCGGTCGGCGAGATGGCGTACGCCACGAAGACCGGACCGGCCACGCTCATCCTGTCGGGGCTCGGTTTCGGCCTCGAATCGTCCGTGTGGGCGATTCTCGCGATCGCGGCGACGATCCTGGCCTCGTTCACGATCTTTCAGGGCGACCTCGCCCTCGCCGGCTACGGCATCGCGCTGTCCGGGCTCGGCCTCCTCACCGTCACCGGGTACATCCTGGCGATGGACACGTTCGGGCCGATCGTCGACAACGCCAATGGCATCTTCGAGATGTCCGGCGTGGGCGGCGAGGAACCCGGCCGCATCATCGCGCACCTCGATCAAGCCGGCAACACGACGAAGGCCCTCACGAAGGGCTTCGCGATCGCGACCGCGGTCATCGCTGCGACGGCGCTGTTCCGGTCGTTCGTGGACCAGGCGCATCTCCTGCCCGCGGCGGCGTCGTTCGGCACGATGCTGTCGCAGGCTGGGGAGGCGGCGACGAGCGCCCTCGAACGCGTGGGCATCCAGGTCAACCTGCCGCTCGTCTTCATCGGCATGCTGATCGGCGGCGCCATCCCGATGCTCGTCTCGGCGTTCCTGATCCGCGCGGTCGGCCGGTCCGCGTTCGACGTCGTGGAAGAGGTCCGCCGCCAGTTCCGGACGATCCCCGGCATCATGCAGGGCACGGCCCGGCCGGACTACCAGCGCTGCGTCGACATCGTCACGCGCGCGGCGCAGCGGGAGCTGCTCGCGCCCGCGGTCGTGGCGATCTGCGCGCCGGTCATGGTCGGGATCGGGCTCGGCGCGGCGCCGCTGGGGGCGTTCCTCGCCGGGGCGATCCTCACCGGCCAGCTCATGGCCGTCTTCATGGCCAACACCGGCGGCGCATGGGACAACGCGAAGAAAAAGATCGAGGACGGCTTCCTCGGCGGCAAAGGCACCGAGTACCACAAAGCTGGCGTCATCGGGGACACGGTCGGCGATCCGCTGAAAGACACCGCCGGCCCGGCCCTCAACCCGCTCATCAAGGTCATGAACCTCGTGAGCATCCTGATCGCGCCGATCGCGATCCTGCCGATCGGCTGGGGCGTACGCGCGCTGGTGGTCGCCGTCACGCTCGCGCTGATGGCGTGGGCGGTGGCGATGAACCGCCGCAGCTCGGTCACCCCGGGGGACATGGCCGCGGCCGCGCAGGCCGCGCCCGCGCCGGCCGGCGCCTCGCTGGTCTCCTCCGCGGGGCCGCGGCCGGAAGGTCCCGCGCAGTCGGGATGAGCGCGCGGCGCGTGGCAGGAGGCCGGGCGGACGAAGCCCCCGCCGCGGGACAGACGCCCGCCGACGCCCTCGCGCGCAAGGCCGAAGAGCTGTCGGCGCTGCGGGAGATCAGCCGCGCGATCGGCGCCGCGCTCGATCTCGACACGACGCTCACGCTCATCACCCGCACGACGGCGGCGGTGATGCGCGTCGACAGCTGCTCGATCTACCTGCTCGACGCCTCCGGCGAAGATCTCGTCCTCAAGGCGACGACGGGCCTCGCCGCGGAGGCCGTCGGCCAGGCGCGCCTCCGGATCGGCGAGGGCCTGACGGGCTGGGCGGCCGGGCACGGAGAGGCGGTCGCGTCCAGCAACGCGCCCGCGGACCCGCGCTTCAAGTACCTGCCGGAAACCCACGAGACGCTGTTCCAGTCGCTGCTCGCGGTGCCGCTGACCGTGGCGGGCCGCGTCCTCGGCGCGGTCAACGTCCAGACCACCGGGGTCCACGCCTGGGCCGACGACGAGGTGGAGCTGCTGAGCATCATCGCCGACCTCGCCGGCGGCGCTCTCGAAAAGGCGCGGCTCTACGACAGCATGCGCCGTCAGATCCTCGAGCTGCGCACGCTCGCGGAGGTCAGCGAGACGCTCACGTCGCCGCTCTATCTCGAGCAGATCTTCCGCCTCCTGGTCGAGATGGCCTCGCGCGTGTTCGACGCATCGCTCTGCACGCTCATGCTGACGGACGCGGACGGGCTCGTGCTCGCCGCCGCCCACCCGGCGGATTCCGACGCCGCGGCGCGGCCGCGGGTGGCGCTGCGCCTCGGGGCGGGCCTACCCGGGCGCGCCGCCGCCTCGGGGGAGCCGGTGAGCAGCGAGGACGCCGGGGCGGATCCGCGCGTTCTCGCCGAGGAGATGCTCGGCCGCGGGCCGGCGCGCTCGGCGCTCGCCGTCCCCCTGCGCGTGCGGGATCGGACGCTCGGGGTCGTGACCGTTTATCTCGGCCGGCCGCACGCGTTCACGCCGCCCGAGACGACGATGCTGCAGACGCTGGCCAACCAGACCGCGCTCGCGATCGAGAACGCCGGCCTCGTCGTCAAGTCGGCGATGGTCCGCGAGATGCACCATCGCGTCAAGAACAACCTCCAGATGATCGCGATGCTGCTGCGCCTGCAGATGCGGGACGGCCGCGAGGTGTCCGGCCGCGAGGTCCTCACCGAGACGATCAACCGCATCCTCAGCATCGCCGCGGTGCACGAGATCCTGGCCGCGGAGGGCCTCGGCACGGTGAGCGTCAGCGAGATGCTCGACCGCGTCGTGCACACGGTCACGCAGACGATGGCGCCGCCCGGCTTCGCGCTCGACGCGCGCGTGAGCGGCGACGACGTGCACCTGCCGACGCAGCAGGCCACCTCGCTCGCGCTCGTCGTGAACGAGCTGCTGCAAAACGCGATGGAGCACGCGTTCCCCGGCCGCGCGAAGGGCCAGGTCGTCATCGTGCTGATGCTCGGGCCGGAGGCGCTGCGCGTCGAGGTCCGGGACGACGGGGTCGGGCTGCCCGACGGGTTCGCGCTGGAACGGTCGAGCGACCTCGGCCTCGAGATCGTGCGGACCCTCGTCCAGGACGACCTGAAGGGCCGCATCTGGTTCACGAACGCCGGCGGCGCGCGCGTCGTCATCACGATGCCCCGTCCGGCGGCCGCTTGATGCCGGACGCGCTGAAGATCCTGATCGCCGACGACGAGCCCGTCATCCGCATGGGCCTCAAGGCCATGCTGGAGGAGCACGGGTACAAGGTCATCGGGGAGGCGCCGGACGGCGAAGAAGCCGTCGCGCTGGCGCACAAAACCTCCCCCGACCTGATCTTCATGGACATCAAGATGCCGGGACTCGACGGCATCTCCGCGGCGGCGACGATCATGTCGCGGGCGCCGAAGCCGATCATCCTGCTGACGGCGTGGAGCGAACGGGATCTGGTGCAGCGGGCGCAGGAGGCCGGCGTGCTGGCCTATCTCGTCAAGCCGGTGCGCGAGGCCGAACTCGTGCCGGCGATCGAGATCGCGATGGCCCGATTCGCGGAGCTGCGCACGCTGCAGCAGGAAGTCGGCAACCTCAAGGACACGCTCGAGACCCGCAAACTCGTCGAGCGCGCCAAGGGGATCCTGATGTCGCGCGAGAGCATCGACGAGCAGGAGGCATTCCAGCGGATCCAGCGCCAGAGCCGCAACACCCGGACGCCGATGCGCGAGATCGCCCGCGCGATTCTGGTGTCGGACGAGCTCCGCCGCACCGTACCGTCGCAGTCCGCGACCCGCATCGTCATCCGCACGCCGGCGGACCTGCTGCGGGTGCTGTCCGGGATCCGGATGGTCCCGGGAGGCTCCGCGGAGACGGACATCATGGCCTCCGGCCTCGAGCCGCTCGGCTACCTGCGCCTCGGCCCGGGCGCGGAGATCACCGTCGAAGGCTACGTCACCAACCGGACCGCCGAAGGCGCCTACGGGCTCGGCCTCGCGTTCGGGCTGGCCCCCTCACCGGCGGAGCGCGAGGGCATCGTCGCAGCCGTGCTGCAGAATGCCATCCGCCAGGGCGCGCTCGACGCCGGCGGGACGGCCCACAGCACCTATGCACAGCTGCTCGACGAGATCATCACGACCCAGCAGCGCGTCACGGTCAGCGGATTCCTGCGCCTCCTGCCCGACCACGCGGCGGCGGACCATCCGGAGCTTCCTCACCTCATCGAGATCCATCCGGTGCGCAGCATGACGACGGAACGCGGGCTCGTGTTCCCGCCGATCGCGCTCGACGCGCCGGGCGGCGAGGAGTGGACCCAGGTCGAAACGGTCCACCCGATGCCGTTCCCGGACTTCCAGTCGCCGACGCGGCTCGCGATCACCGGCGCCGCGCTCACGTTCCGGCACGCGCCGGCGCAGGAGACCGCGTACGTCTACATGACGGGTCGCTTCTACGGCGGGCGCAGCCAGTTCGTCGAGGGCCGTCCGTTCTTGTTCGCCTTCGGGGACGCGCCGGGCCGTCTGCGGATCACCGCCGTGGCGGTCCCCGGGACGCCGGCCTACGACATGGTGCGGCGCTGGCTGTCGGCGCCGCCGACGGGACCGATGACCCTCGTCGGACTGCGCACGCTGCAGATCCCTGCGCTGTTCGCCCCTGGAGGAGGCCGGATCGACGCCGTGCTGTGCCCGGTTTTCCGGATTCTGCCGGGCGCGGTCAAAGGAGCCGGGATTCCGGCGCCGACGGCGCGGTTCGAACTCGTACCGGTGGGCGGCACGCCGCCGGCACCGCCCGTCCAGAAACGCGCCGCGCCGCCGCGCCGTCCAGGAGCCTCCCGGCGTGCGAAGCCGGCGGCACCGGCTCGGAGGCGGACGGCAAAACGCTCCGCGTCCGGGGCGCGGAAGACCGCGCCCAAGCGGCGGGCGCCGGCACGCGGGCGCTCGTCCGGACGGCGCGCCACACGCCGCAGGCGCTAAACCTCCGGCAGTGCCCAAGCCCGCTGAGACGCCGCAGGGTCCGGATGCCGTCCGGCGGGACGTGCGGATCGCTTCCGGGCCCGAAACGGTGTTCGAGTTCCTCACGGACGCGACGAAGAGGATCCTCTGGGCCGGAACACACGCCGAAAGCGATCCGCGGCTCGGCGGCGCGCATCGGACCGTCATCAACCCCGGCCACATCGTGAGCGGCGAGTACGTCGAAGTGCTGCCCCACCGCCGCGTGGTCTGCACGTGGGGGTGGGTCGACAGCCCCGCGATGCCGCCGGGATCAACGGTGGTCCAATTCGACCTGGCGCCCGACGGAAACGGCACGGTGCTGCGGGTCACCCACGGGATGTTGCCCGAGACCGCGCGCCGGGGACACGGGGAGGTGTGGGATCACTACCTCCCGCGACTCGCGGCGGCGGCTGCAGGGGGCGATCCGGGCCCGGACCCCTGGGCAGATTAAGGTTTCGTGATGGCGGGCCGCCTCCGCCGGCGCGACAGAATTGTGACACAGATCCGTGATGCTGGGGATAGCATGTCCCCGATCGAGATCCGCTCTCACGTCGCCCGAGAAGGAGTGTGATGAACGTGTCCCAACGTCGGGCCCGACCGGCAAAGAGAACCGCGAAGCGAGGGACGGGCGCGCGCCCCCGCGGTGGTGCGCGGAAGGCGGCCGCGCGCCGAGGTGCCGGCGGACCCGCCGCCGGCAAACATGTCATTAAAGCCGGCCATCCCGTGGTGCACTGGGAGATCAACGCGCGCGACCCCAAGGCGCTGCACGGCTTCTACGCGGAACTGTTCGGGTGGAAGATCAACGCGGACAATCCGATGGGGTACGGACTGGTCACGGCCGGCGGCGACGGCATCAACGGCGGGATCGGACCGGCGCAGGGGATTCCGGGCGTGACGTTCTACGTGCGCGTTCCGGACCTCGACGCCGTCCTGAGGAGAGTCGGCGAGATGGGCGGCGGCACCGCGGTCCCACCAACGCACATTCCCAACATGGTGACCTTTGCCGTGTTCACCGATCCGGAGGGCAACCGGATCGGCATCATCAAGTGAGGCGAATCGGAACGGAGGCGACTGCGTGGACGATCGCACGCTGATCCTGCAGCAGCTGGCGCTGAGCCACCGGCTCTTGAAGCACACGCTGAACGACATCACGGACGAGGACGCGCAGCGAATCCCGTCCGCCGCCGTGTCCCCCATCATCTGGCACGTCGGCCACGTGGCGCTTGTCAACTTCTCGTTTGCCGGCGGCCGCGATGCCGTGCGCGCCAAGCTGCCGGAGACGTATCCCGGGCTGTTCGCGACCGGCACCGGCGGGAAAGCTGACTACCCTGTCTTCGGAACGGTCGTGAAGGCGCTCGACGACAGCGGGGCCGCGCTGGCCGCTACCGTCGCCGACGCGGATCTCAGCACGCCGGCCGAAGGACCGTTCGACGCGTGGCACAATCACGCCGAGATGTTCGCCTTTTCCAACAACCACCGGTGGTACCACATCGGGAAGATCACGACGCTGCGCGCGTTGCTCGGCAAGCCGAGGCTGTTCGGCTAAACGACAGGGAAGAGAGGTGCAGGAATGCCAAACCAGGTCGTGCATTTCGAAGTGCTCGGCAAGGACCCGAAGGCCCTGCAGAATTTCTACCAAGCGACCTTCGGCTGGGAGCTCAAACCGGTGATGGGTGAAGACTACGCGATGGCGACCCCCGGCGGGCAAGGCGGCATCAACGGCGGGGTCGGCCGGGCGATGGACGGTAGTGCGGGACACGTCACCTTCTATATCGCGGTCGACGACCTCAACGCGGCGTTGACGAAGGTCGAGAGCGCCGGGGGCCGCAAGATCTCCGACCCGATGGACATACCGAACGGCCCGAGCATCGCGATGTTCGCGGATCCCGAGGGCCACGTGATCGGCCTGGTCAAGGGGATGTAGCCCGGCAGCGGCCTAAAATCAACGGGAATTTCTCGTTGACGGGGCTGGGACCCCGTGGTATATAGTAGACGGTACTAAGACGTACCGCGGGCCGAGACGCCTTCTGGGGTTACCCCTCAGAAGGCGTCTTCGTTTTTACCGGCACCGCACCGTCCCGGGCGGGACACGGAGGTGACGCAATGGCGGGCAAGGAGATGACGGCGCAGGACGTCGTCGCGTACATCAAGGACCGCGGGGTCAAGATGGTGGACTTCAAGTTCGTCGACGTGCCAGGCACGTGGCAGCACGCGACGATCCCCGCGAGCCAGGTGGACGAGAAGACGTTCAAGCGCGGCATCGGATTCGACGGCAGCAGCATCCGCGGCTTTCAGGCGATCGAAGAGAGCGACATGCTGCTCATGCCCGACGCCGCGACCGCCCGGCCCGACCCATTCACGGAAATCCCGACGCTGTCGGTGATCTGCAACATCTTCGACCCGATCACCGGCAGGCCGTACAGCCGCGATCCCCGCTACGTCGCGCAGAAGGCGGAAGAGCACCTCAAGGCCTCCGGCGCCGGCGACGTGAGTTACTGGGGGCCGGAGGCCGAGTTCTTTGTCTTCGGCAACGTCCAGTACGACATCCAGCCCTACCGCATGGGGTACAGCATCGATGGGCCGGAAGGGATTTGGAACTCCGGACAGCCCGGCCTGGGGCACCGCATCCGCACGAAGGAAGGCTACTTCCCCGTCCCGCCCGCCGACACGCAGCTGGACATCCGCAGCGAGATGTCGCTCGAGATGGAGAAGTGGGGCATCGAGGTCGAGATGCAGCACCACGAGGTCGCGAGCTCCCAGGGCGAGATCGACATGAAGTACAACACGCTGACCCGGATGGCCGACAGCCTGCTGGCCTACAAGTACATCGTCAAGAACGTCGCCCGCCGGCACGGCATGACGGCAACGTTCATGCCGAAGCCGCTCTTCGGCGACAACGGGACCGGGATGCACTGCCACCAGAGCATCTGGAAGGGCGGCGCGAACCTCTTCTACAACGAGGGGGGATACGCCGAGCTCAGCCAGGAGGCGCTCCACTACATCGGCGGGCTGCTGACGCACGTCGACGCGCTGCTCGGGCTGTGCGCCTGCACCACGAACTCGTACCGCCGCCTGGTCCCGCACTACGAGGCGCCGGTCAACATCGCGTTCAGCAAGCGGAACCGCAGCGCGGCGATCCGGATCCCGATGTACCACACCGGCCCGGCCGGGGCCTCGGCGAAGCGGATCGAGTTCCGCTGCCCCGACGCGACGTGCAATCCGTATCTCGCGTTCTCGGCGATGCTCATGGCGGGGCTCGACGGCATCAAGCGGAAGATCGATCCGGTGAAGGCCGGGTTCGGCCCGCTCGACAAGAACACGTACGACCTGCCGCCGGACGAGGCCGCCAAGATCAAGAGCGTGCCCGGCTCGCTGTCCGCGGCACTCGACGCGCTCGAGAGCGACCACGAGTTCCTGATGGAGGGCGACGTCTTCACCCGCGACCTGATCGACACGTGGCTCGACTACAAGCGCACCAAAGAGGTGCACGAGGTCAACATCCGTCCGGTGCCGTACGAGTTTTTCCTGTACTACGACGTGTAACCGCAGGCGACGCACCGCGCGCAGTCGTGAGGCCCGGGACGGTGTCCCGGGCCTCGTCGCTTGACAGGGCATCGCCCGGCGAGCCCGAACATGAGTGCGTTCGAACCATCCGCGACACGACGACCCACGGCACTCATCGAGCGCGCGAGAGGGGGAGGATCGAATGACGCAAGGCAGGCTCACGAGGAGAGGATTCGTCCGCGGGACGGCCACGATCGGCGCGGGGCTGGCGGCCGCTCCGTGGCTGGGCGCGGCGCCCGGCGCGGCCGCGCCGGTCCGCGGCGGGCGCGTGACGGTCGGCGTCCAGGCGGAAATTCCTCACCTCGACCCGCACCGGACCGCACTCACGATCTCGTACGTCAGCCTCTCGCCGATGTACCAGGCGCTGACCGAGCTCGGCCCCAACCTCGAGCTGCGTCCGCAGCTGGCGACCTCGTGGAAGGTCGCCCCGGACGGGTTGTCGTGGACGTTTGCGCTGCGGCGCGGGGTCCGGTTCCACAACGGCCGGACGCTGACCTCGCGCGACGTGCGGTTCAGCATCGAGCGCATCCTCGACCCCAAGACCGGCGCGCGCGGCCGCGGCGACCTGAGCGCCATCGCGTCGATCGCCACGCCCGACCCCAACACGGTCGTCTTCCGGCTGAAATCGCCGTTCGGCTTCTTCCCGAACAAGCTCGCGACGACGTACCAGGCCATCATTCCTCAAGAATCCGTCAACGCGAGCAACAACGTCACGAAACCGATCGGCACCGGGCCGTTCCAGTTCGGCGACTGGGTGACGAACGACCATCTGACGATGCGGCGCTTCGACGGCTACTGGGACGCCGGCAAGCCGTATCTCGACGAGGTGACGCTGAAGCCGATTCCCGACGAGACGGTGCGGCTCACGGCGCTGCAGACGGGCGACGTCGCGATTGTGGACTCCGTGCCGCAGGCGCGCCTGCAAGGGCTGTTCGCCCAGCCCTCGCGGGACTACGTGATCCGGCTGGTGCGCGGCGGCGCCGGCCAGGGCGTCATCGTGCTGAACACGCGCCACAAGCCCTTCGACAACGTGAAGGTACGGCAGGCGGTCGCCTACGCGATGAACAAGCGCGAGATGGTAGACGCGCAGTACCGCGGCTGGGGCGCGACCGACAACCAGAACTTCTCGCCCACCTCGCCGTGGTATCTGCCCGTGAAGGATCGCCCGTTCGACGTGGCCCGCGCCAAATCGCTGCTCGGCGAGGCCGGCATGCCGAACGGCTTCAAGATCACGATATCGATCGCCAACGGCTACGGGTTTCCGGAAGTCGCGCAGGTGTTCCAGGCGCAGATGCGCCGGATCGGCATCGACGTCGCCATCCAGCTCTACGACGTTCCGTCGTGGGCCAGCCGCATCAACACCGGTAACTTCGATATCGACCTGACGGGGTTCTTCGCCAAGGTGGATCCGGACGACGCGTACTACCGCTACTCGCACTCGAACGGCGGCGTCTGGCAGCTCAGCGGCTACCTGAACGATCCCGAGCTCGACCGGCTGCTGGACGAGGGCCGGACGGAGGCCGACGTCGCGAAGGCCAGAACAACATACACGCGGGTCGTGGAAATCCTGCAAGACCAGGCGTCGATGCTGATCTTCGGCAGCGGCCACTCCGCGGCGGGCTGGCGCTCGAACGTTCAGGGCTACGCGCCGCAGCTGATCGGTGCCTTGTCCTACGCCGGAGGCGGCCTCCAGGAGGCATGGCTGGCGAAGTAACGCCGCGCGGGTGATCCGCTACCTGCAGGGCCGTCTGCTCGCCCTGATCCTGGTCCTGGCGCTGATGTCCGTGATCGTCTTCTCGTTTGTCCATCTGATCCCGGGGGATCCGGTCGTGGCGATCCTCGGGACGGAAGTGGACCAGGCGACGCAGCAGAGCCTGCGGCACGCGATGGGCCTGGACCGCCCGCTGCTCCAGCAGTATGCGCTCTGGGTCGGCGGCGCACTGCGCGGGAACCTCGGCGAATCGGTGCGTACCCATCAGCCCGTCTCGGCGATCCTGGGGCAGAAGCTCCCGGTCACTCTCGAGTTGACGGCGGCCGCGATGGCCGTGGGGGTGTGCATCGCGCTGCCGGCCGGTGTGCTGGCCGCGGTCCGTCGCAATTCGGCGATCGACCTCGGCGCGATGGGCCTCGCGCTCGGCGGCGTCTCGATTCCGTCGTTCTGGCTCGGCGTGATGCTGATCTTGCTGTTCTCGCTGCACTGGCGGCTCTTTCCCGCGATCGGCTACGTCCCGGTCGCCCGCGACCCGGCCGACGCGCTGCGGCACATGGTGCTGCCCGCGGTGACCTTGGGCCTCGGGCTCGCGGGGGCCTTGACCCGAATGGTCCGGTCCGACGTCCTGGAAGAACTGGGCCGCGAGTACGTGCGCACCGCGCGGGCCAAGGGCCTCACGTTCGCCCGCGTCATCGCCCGGCACATCCTCCGCAACGCGCTCCTGCCGACGCTGACGGTGCTCGGCGTCCAGGTCAGCGTGCTGCTCGGCGGCGCGGTCATCACCGAGCAGATCTTCGCCTGGCCCGGCGTCGGCCAGTTGATCGTGCAGGCGGTCCAGAGCCGCGATTATCCGGTGCTCCAGGGCGGGATTCTGATCGTCGCGGTGCTGGCGGCGGTGGTCCAACTGCTCGTGGACCTCGCCTACGCCGTGATGAATCCAAGGATCCGCTTCGGATGAAGCGGCGGCGGCGCCCATGAAATCGAAGCGGTTCCTGCGCCATCGGCTCGGCATGGCCGGAGCCGTCGTGGTCGCCGTGATGCTGCTGGCCGCGGCCGGGGCACCCTTGTGGCGGACGCAGGATCCCCTCGCCATGCAGATGTCGCAGGCGCTCGAGCCGCCCACGCCGCGGCACTGGTTCGGCACCGACGAGTTCGGGCGCGACGTCTGGTCGCGGGTCGTCTACGGCACGCGCCTCTCGATCACCGTCGGCCTGGCCTCGATGCTGCTCGCGACCGCCGCCGGCGTGCCGCTCGGCGCCGCGGCCGGCTACGCCGGCGGGACGTTCGACGCGCTCGCCATGCGCTGCATGGACGCGATCCTCGCCTTCCCCGGCCTCTTGCTGGCGATCGGCCTGGTGGCGGCGCTCGGCCTCGGCACCGGAAGCGGCATCATCGCGATCGGCGTCGTCTACGTACCGGTGTTTGCGCGCGTCACCCGCGGCGCCGTGCTGGTCCGCCGGGGGGAGGAGTACGTGGAAGCCGCCCGCGCGCTCGGCCAGACGGACTTCGCCATCCTCCGCCGCCACGTACTGCCGAACTGCGTCGCGCCGATCCTCGTGCAGGCGACGCTCGGCTTCGCGAGCGCGATCGTCATCGACGCCGGCCTCTCGTTTCTCGGCGCGGGGACGCCGCCGCCGGCGCCGGACTGGGGCACGATGCTCAACGAGGCGCGGCAGTTCATGGTCGCGGCGCCGCACGTCGCGGTGTTCCCCGGCCTCGCGATTTCGCTGGCCGTGCTCGGGTTCAATCTGCTCGGCGACGGACTGCGCGACGCCCTGGACCCGCGGCTCTGAACGCCGGACCGGCACGGGGAGGCTGCCGATGAAATCCGCCCTCATGCAGGCCGTCCGGGAAGCGGCGGACGAGACGCCGGGACGGCTCGGCTGCCACATCTGCGACGCGGCCGGCCGCGTCTGGGCGTCGCAGCGCGCGGACGAGCGCTTCGCGACCGCCAGCGTGATCAAGGTTCCGATCCTGGTCGCCCTCGCCGCGTCGGTGGACGCGGGCGAACGCCGCTGGGACGACGTCGTGCCCGTCAACCGGAGCGACGCCGCGGCGGGCAGCGGCGTCATCCAGTACCTGTCGCGCCCCGAATACACGCTGCACGACGCGGCCGTGCTGATGATTATCGTCAGCGACAACCGGGCGACGAATCTGGTGATCGATCTTCTGGGGCTGGATCGCATCAACGACTACTGCCGGCGGGCCGGATGGCCGGGCACGATCCTCGGCCGCCGGATGTTCGACTTCGACGCCCGCGCGCGCGGGCGCGACAACTTCTCCACCCCGCGTGAGACCGCCGATCTGTTCGTCCGGCTCCTCGCGGGGCGGCTCCTCTCCCCCGCCGCGACGGAAGTCGCCCTGCGGATCCTGCGGGCCCAGCAGCTGCACGACAAGCTGCCGGCCTGGCTGCCGCCCGATGTGGAGGCGGCGCACAAGACCGGCGAGCTGCCGGGCGTTCAGAACGACAGCGGAATCTTGTTCCTGCCGTCGGGTCCCGTGATCGCCGCCGTCTACACGAACGACCTGACCGCGCCGGCCGCCGGCCGGCTCGCGATTCAGCGGGTCGGGCGGGCGATCGTGGAGAACGCGACAATCCAAGGCTGACGGCCCGGGAGGACGATCGCATGTCGCCGGCCGTTGCGCTGCTGGCGTTCGTGGCCGCGGGGTGCATCTTGATCGTGACGCCGGGGCCGGACACCGCGCTCGTGCTCCGGACCGCGGCGGTCGAAGGTCCGCGGGCGTTCTGGCTCACGCCGTAGGCCCAGGCGCCTACACCTCGGCCGGCATCTGCTTCGGACTGCTGTGGTGGGGACTCGCCGCGGCGCTCGGCATCAGCGCCGTGTTAGCGGCCTCGCACACGGCGTATGCGGTACTGCGCGCCATCGGCGCCGCCTGGCTCGTCTGGTTCGAATGCAACATCTTCTTCCGGCGGCCGCGCCGAACCGCGCCGGACGGCGGGCCGGCGCCGTTCGCCGACGGCACCGACGCCGCCTGGTTCTGGCGGGGCCTGCTCTCCAACGTGACCAACCCAAAGGTCGGCGTCTTCTTCATCACTTTTCTACCGCAGTTCGTGCCGGCGGATGTCGCCGTGGCACCGTGGATCGCGCTGCTCGTTGTGATCCACGTCGTCCTGAGCGTGATCTGGCTCGGGCTCCTGATCGCCGCGACCCGGTCCATCGGCCGTCTGCTGCAGCGGCCCGCGGTGTCCCGGACGCTCGATCGCGTCACGGGCGCCGTGCTGGTCGGCGCGGGGCTGCGCCTCGCAGCCGAAGGCGGCCGGTAAGGCCGTGTTATAATGAAGCGATGATGCCGGGTTTTCGGGTCGCGATGGCCCAGATCAACCCCACCGTCGGGGACTTCGAGGGAAACACGCGCAAGATCATCGAGCGTCTCGACGAGGCGCAGGGCCTCGGCGCGGACGTGGTGTCGTTTCCCGAGCTCGCGGTCTCCGGCTACCCGCCGGAGGATCTGCTGGTCAAGGCGG
Organism: bacterium; assembly: GCA_035934535.1. Classification (GTDB taxonomy): domain Bacteria; phylum Sysuimicrobiota; class Sysuimicrobiia; order Sysuimicrobiales; family Segetimicrobiaceae; genus DASSJF01. The sequence goes on along the minus strand of DASYXS010000167.1, from coordinate 18,322 downwards.
ACTTCATCGAAGAAAATCTCGTCTGCCTGCAGGAGATCGCGCGGCGCACGAGCCGCACGGTCGCGGTGGTGGGCTGCGTCGACTCGGGCGAGCACCTCTACAACGCCGCCGCGGTCCTTGCCGGCGGGCGGATCGCCGGGATGTACCGCAAGATGCGCCTCCCGAACTACGGGGTCTTCGACGAGAAGCGCTACTTCCAGCCGGGCACGGACGCGCCGGTGTTCGTGGTGCGCGGGGTGCCGGTCGGCGTGACGGTGTGCGAGGACGTCTGGTCGCCCGGCGGTCCGCTGCTGGCCCAGGCGCTCGCCGGCGCGCTCGTCGCCGTTAACATCAACGGCTCGCCCTACCACATGGGGAAGTGGCGGCTCCGCGAGGAGATGCTGCGGGTCCGGGCCCGCGACTACGCGATCGCGATCGCCTACAACAACATGGCCGGCGGCCAGGACGAGCTCGTCTTCGACGGGCTCGGCTTCGTCGTCGACGCGGCCGGCGCCGTCGTGGCGCGCGGGCCGGCGTTCGAGGAGGCGCTCGTCGTCACCGATCTCGACGTGGAGGCGATCCGCACCCTCCGCCGGTACAACCCGATCCGCACCCCGGACGCGCTCGCCGGCGAGGGCCTGCGGGCGCCCGTGTACACACTCTCGACCGAACCGCCGGAGACCTCGCGGCCGGCACTGCCGCGGCCGGAGGAGACGGTCCCGCCCGGCGAGGTGGAGGAGGTCTACCGCGCGCTCGTCCTCGGCACCCGCGATTACGTCCGCAAGAACCGGTTCCGCCAGGTCGTAGTGGGCTTGAGCGGCGGCGTGGATTCGTCGCTCGTCGCCGCGATCGCCGCGGACGCGCTCGGTCCCGAGGCCGTGACCGGCGCCACGATGCCGTCGAGGTTCACGTCGGAGGAGAGCCGCCGGTACGCGGCGGCGCTCGGCGCCGCGCTTGGGATCCGGGCCCTCGACCTGCCGATCGAGCCGATGGTCGGCGGCTACGAGACCGTGCTCGCGCCGGCGTTCGCCGGCAAGGCGCGCAACGAGGCCGAGGAAAACATTCAGGCCCGAATCCGCGGCACGCTGCTCATGGCGCTGTCCAACAAGTTCAACTGGCTCGTGCTGACCACCGGCAACAAGAGCGAGATGAGCGTCGGGTACGCAACGCTCTACGGCGACATGGCGGGCGGCTTCGCGGTCATCAAGGACGTCCCGAAGACGCTGGTCTACCGGCTGGCGCGGTGGCGCAACGAGCGCGCGGGCCGCGACCTCATCCCCGCGGGCGTGATCGCCCGCGCGCCCACCGCGGAGCTGCGCGAGCAGCAAACCGACCAGGACACGCTGCCGCCGTACGAGGTGCTCGACCCGATCCTCCGGCTGTACGTCGAGGACGACCGCTCCGCCGAAGACATCGTCGCGCGCGGCTTCGATCCCGCGACCGTGGCACGTGTGATCCGGATGGTCGACGTGAGCGAGTACAAGCGCCGCCAGGCGCCGCCCGGGATCAAGATCACGCCGAAGGCGTTCGGACGAGACCGCCGCCTGCCGATCACCAACTGGTACCGCGGCCGCCGTACCGTGGAGAAGGCGCCCACCCGCCCACCCAGCGCCTGACCGCCGCGAACGCCCGCCGCGCGCCCATTTGACGCGTTTTCCCGCCCTCCCGTACAATGGCGGAGCGGAGGCTTTGTGATGTCCCTGTCCGGTGTACTCCCGGTCCTGCACCGCCGACGGGAGTTTCTTTCCGTTGCGGAGGCATTGGAGGCCGGCCGGCGCCCGTGGGTGACGGGGCCGGCGGGCGCGGGAAAGGCATGCCTGCTCGCGGCGCTGATCGTCCGCGCCGGCGGCAGGGCCGCCGCCGCGCGGATTCCGGCGTGGCTGGCCGTCGCGCCCGACCGCGATCATGCCGAGCGCCTGGCCGACGATCTCGCGGCGTTTCTCCCGGCGGGGGCGCCCGCCGTCCACCTCGTCGAGTTGTGGGACCCCCCGCTCCCCGGTGAGCCGCTCTCGCTCGACGCCGAGCGCACGCGCCAGCGCCTGCTCGAGGCGGTGCATCGCGGCGAGCCGGTTGTCGCCGTGGCCTCGGCCGCGGGGCTCGTGGTACCGATGCCGGACCCCGCGTGGCTCGCGGCGGTACGCGTGGAGTTCCGCGCCGGCGCGCCCCTCCGGCTCGAGGACGCCGCGGCGCGCCTCGCCGCCGGCGGCTACGAGCGCGTCGAGCTCGTCCACGTCCCCGGCGAGATGAGCGTGCGCGGCGGGATCATCGACGTGTACCCCCCGGCCTCCGATCATCCGGTTCGGGCCGAGTGGGCCGGCGACGAGGTCGAGTCGGTGCGGCTCTTCGATCCGGAAACGCAGCGCACGAGCGGGACGGTTGCCGCCGTCGTGATTCTCCCCGCCCGCGCGGACATGACGGCCGCCCCTAATCACGAAGCCGGCCGCACGGCGTCGGGAGCGCTCCTGCCCTCGCTTTTCGACGGGGCGGCCGTGTGTGTGCTCGACGAGCCGGACGAAGTTGCGCGCCAGGCGGCCGCGCTGGTCAAACAGGCCGAGGCCGCGCGCGACCACGCCGTCGAGACCGAGCAGATCCCCGGCGGCACGCCGGTGGCCGCCATCCCGTGGGAGGACGTGACCGCGGCCCTCGGTGCGCGCCGCCTTCTCGCCGTCTCCACGCTGCGCACCCCACCCGAGCGCGGCGGCTACGTCGCGACCCCGATCGCCTTTGGAGCGGTGGAGTCGTTCGCCGGCCAGGTGGAGGGGTTCGCCGAGCAGACGCGGCGCTGGATCGCCGGCCGGCAGCGGATCGTGGTGGCGAGCCGCCAGGCGCACCGCGTCCGCGAGCTGCTCGCCGAGCACGGAGTCAGCGCCGCGGAGGGCGGCGCGCTCGACGCCCCGCCCGAGCCCGGCACGATCACCGTGGTCGGACAGCCGCTCACGCAGGGGTTCTCGCTCGACGACCTCGTCGTCGTGACCGACAGCGAGATCTTGGGCTGGCGGCGGCGGCGCGGCCGGCCGCGGTGGTTCCGGGACGGCGCCCGCCTGGCGAGCTGGACGGAGCTCGTGCCCGGCGACCTCGTCGTGCACGTGCACCACGGCATCGGCGTCTACCGCGGCCTCGAGCGGCTGACGATGGAGGGCGGCGCGCGCGACTACCTGCACCTCGAGTACGCGCAGGGCGACGCGCTGTACGTACCCACCGACCAGATCTCGCTCGTGCAGCGGTACGTCGGCGTCGACGGGCAGGCGCCGCAGATCAACCGGCTCGGCGGCACCGAGTGGGAGCGGGAGAAGCGCCGCGTCCGCGAGCGGACCCGGGAGATGGCGCGCGAGCTGCTCGACCTGTATGCGGCGCGGGAGCGCGCCGGGGGCCACGCCTTCGGCACGGACACGCCGTGGCAGCGCGAGATGGAAGAGACGTTTCTCTACGAAGAGACGCCCGATCAGCGCAGGGCGATCGAGGACGTCAAGCGGGACATGGAGGCCGGACGCCCGATGGACCGTCTGGTCGCCGGCGACGTCGGCTACGGCAAGACGGAAGTCGCCCTGCGGGCGGCCTTCAAGGCGGTGATGGACGGCCGCCAGGCCGCGGTGCTCGTCCCCACCACCCTGCTCGCGCAGCAGCACTACACGGTGTTCCGCGAACGCTTCGCGCCCTTCCCCGTCCGCGTCGAGATGCTGAGCCGCTTCAAAACGGCCAAAGAGCGGAGCGCGGTGCTCGAGGGGCTGCGCGACGGGACGATCGACGTGGTGATCGGCACGCACGCCCTGCTCAACAAAAACGTGACGTTCCGCGCGCTCGGGCTCGTCGTCGTCGATGAGGAGCAGCGGTTCGGCGTCCGCCACAAGGAACGCCTCAAGCGGCTGCGCACCCAGGTCGACGTGCTCACGCTGACGGCGACGCCGATTCCGCGCACGCTGCACATGTCGCTGGCCGGCCTGCGGGACCTGTCCGTGATGGAGACGCCGCCGGAGGCGCGCCAGCCCATCCGGACTTCCATCCACGAGGACGACCCGGCCCTGATCGCCGACGCGATCCGCCGCGAGCTGGCCCGCGACGGCCAGGTCTACGTCGTGCACAACCGCGTCGAGACGATCGACCGCGCCGCCGAACGGATCCGCCGGCTCGTCCCGGAGGCGCGCGTCGTGGTCGCGCACGGCCAGATGCCGGAGACGCAGCTCGAGGGGATCATGCTCGACTTCCTCGGCGGGCGCGCGGACGTCCTCGTCTGCACGACGATCGTGGAGATCGGGCTCGACATCCCGCGCGTGAACACGATCCTGATCGAGAACGCGCACCTGCTGGGACTCGCGCAGCTCTACCAGCTGCGGGGCCGCGTCGGCCGGGCCGATCGCCAGGCCTACGCGTACCTGCTGCATCCGCGCGATGCGCGGCTCACGCCCGAGGCGGAGCAGCGGCTCGTCGCGATGCGGGAGTTCGTGGAGCTCGGCTCGGGCATGCGGCTTGCGATGCGCGACCTCGAGATCCGGGGCGCCGGCAACATCCTCGGCCCCGAGCAGCACGGGCATCTCGCCGCGGTCGGCTTCGACCTGTACATGCGGCTCCTGGACGAAGCGATCCGGGAGCTGCGGGGCGAGATCGTCGAGGAAACGCCCGACCCCACCGTCGACCTCCGCGTCGAGGCGTACCTCCCGGAGTCGTACGTCGAGGTGCCCGCCCAGCGGGTGGCGGCGTACCGCCGGCTCGCCGACGCGCGCACGCCCGAGGACGCGGCCGCCGCGGTCGAGGAGCTCCGCGACCGCTACGGCCCGCTGCCGGACCCGGTGCGGCGCCTCGGCGACGTGATCCGCCTGCGGGCGCTCGCGCGCGCCGCGGGCGTCGCGGCGGTCTCCCGCGGCGAAGGCGGCGTGCTGCTCCGCCTCCTGAACGCCGCGGCCGCGGGACCGCGGGTCCACACGCGGATCGCACAGTCGCGCGGTCGGCTGCGCTGGACCGCGGAAGGGATCTTCATTCCGGCGGCCGGCATGGACGCGGATGCGGTGATTCAGGCGGTCGAGCGGGGCTTGGAGTGGCTCGCCGCGGAGACGCGGCGCGAATCGGAAGCGTCGGCGCAGCCCGCGCACGCCGAAGCCGCCCCGGCCGGTTCGAGCGCGTCGAGCGGCGCGCGGCCGCCCCGCCGCGCCGCGACCGGGATGATGCGATGAGTGAGCGGCGGCCCGATTTCGCCGATCTCGTCGCGACGATGGCCCGCCTGCGCGCGCCCGGCGGTTGTCCGTGGGACCGCGCGCAGACGCCCGCGTCGCTGCGGCCGTACCTGCTCGAGGAAGCCTACGAGACGCTCGAAGCGATCGACGGCGGCGTCCCCGCCCGCCTCAAGGAAGAGCTGGGGGACCTGCTGCTTCAGGTGGTCTTCCATTCGGAGATGGCCGAGGAAACCGGCGCCTTTACGATCGACGACGTCGTGGCCGGCCTGGTCGAAAAACTGATCCGGCGGCACCCTCACGTCTTCGGCACCGCGACGGCCGCGACGCCCGACGCGGTCGTGACGCGGTGGGAAGCGATCAAACAGGCCGAGCGCTTGAATCACGGGGGCGCGGGCGGCGACCCCGCCGGGGCGGCGGACGCCGCCCCGGAGTCAGGTGTCCTCGCCGATCTGGCGCGAACGCTGCCGGCGCTCATGCTTGCCCAGCAGATGCTGGTCCGGGCGGGACGCGCGGGGTTCACCGTCCCCGGCGGCGCGGGTCCCGAGGGCGCGCGCGCCGCGCTCCACCGGGCGCTCGACGAGATCGCGCGCGTCCCCCAATCCGGCGAAGCGGCGGCGGAGGCCGCCGGCGATCTCCTCTTTGCCGCGGCCGCCGCGGCGCGGGCGCTCGACGTGGACGCGGAGCTCGCGCTGCGCGCCGCCTGCGATCGGTACCGCGCGCGCTTCGCCCGGATGGAAGCGCTCGCCCGCGCGCGCGGCGCGTCGCTCGCGGACTGCGCGCCGGACGTACTGGCGGCGCTGTGGCGGGAGGCCCGTGCGCCTCGATAAGTTCCTGCAGGTCAGCCGGCTCGTCAAGCGGCGCGCCCTGGCCAACCGCCTGTGCGGCGCGGGACGCGTGACCGTAAACGGCCGCCGCGCCGCGCCGGCCGCGGCGGTGCGCGCCGGCGACATCATCGAGGTCGAGGTCGGCGACCGCCGCCTCCGCGCGCGTGTACGGGACGTGCCCGCGAGGCCCCACCCCGACGCCGAGTACTGCGAGATGCTCGGCGGCGAGCCGACGGCCTAACGCATCGAGGAGGACCGCATGGCCCGCATCGTCAGCACCACCGCGCGCGAAATTCTCGATTCACGGGGCAACCCGACCGTCGAGGTCGAGATCGCCCTCGATTCCGGCGCGCGCGGCGCCGCCGCGGTACCGTCGGGCGCGAGCACCGGCGTGCACGAGGCGATCGAGCTGCGCGACGGCGACCGGCGCCGCTACGGCGGGCTCGGCGTGCTCACCGCGGTCGGACACGTGCGGGAGACGCTGGCCCCGCTGCTCGCCGGCCGGGATCCGGCCGACCAACGCGGCATCGACGAGGCGCTCATCGCCGCGGACGGGACGCCGAACAAGGGCCGGTTCGGCGCCAACGCCATCCTCGGCGTATCGCTCGCCGTCGCGCACGCCGCGGCCGCGGACCGCGGACAGCCGCTCTTCCGGTCCCTCGGCGGGCCCGAGGCGTCCACCCTGCCGGTGCCGCTCATGAACGTTCTCAACGGCGGCAAGCACGCCGACAACGGCCTCGAGTTTCAAGAGTTCATGGTCGTGCCGCTCGGCGCCCCGACCTTCCCGGAGGCGCTGCGGATGGGCGCGGAGACCTATCATGCGCTCCACCATGTGCTGCTCGAACGCGGGCTCGCCACCGGCGTCGGCGACGAGGGCGGATTCGCCCCCCGGCTCGCCGGCAACGAACAGGCGCTCGAGCTGCTGGTCGAGGCGATCCGCCGCGCCGGCTACACGCCGGGCCGGGAGGTCGCGCTCGCGCTCGATCCGGCGTCCAGCGGCTTCTTCGGCGACGGGCGCTACCGGATCGGCGCCGCCGCGTACTCCTCGCCGGAGCTCGTCGACCATTACGCGCGGCTCGCGGACCGGTTTCCGATCGTCTCGATCGAAGACGGCCTCGCCGAGGACGATTGGGACGGCTGGGCGGCGCTCACCCGCCGGCTCGGCGAACGCCTGCAGCTCGTCGGCGACGATCTCTACGTCACCAATCTCCGGCGGATCGAAGAGGGCATCGCGCGCGGCGCGGGCAACGCGGTGCTGATCAAGTTGAATCAGATCGGCACGCTCACGGAGACGCTCCAGGCGATCCGTCTGACGCAGCGGCAGCGGTGGGCCGCCGTGATCTCGCACCGGTCGGGGGAAACCGAGGACACGACGATCGCGGATCTCGCGGTCGCGACGGGCGCGGGTCAGATCAAGACCGGCGCGCCGGCGCGCTCGGAGCGCGTCGGCAAGTACAACCGGCTGCTGCGCATCAGCGAATCACTCGGCGCCGCGGCGCGCTATCCGGGAGCGGAGGCGTTTCACCGGTAAGCGAGGCGTCCGGGCAGGAATCCCACGCCGGGCCCAGAACCTGAGGAGCGCGATGCCCAACGGTCGCCGCAGGGGAGGGGCGCCGTGGTGGTTTCCGATCTACGCCGGCGCGTTTGCGGCGACCCTCCTACTCACACTCTCGCTCGTCTACCTGACGACGGTCCACGTCCGGACCGCCGTAGCCCGCTTTGCCCGCGACGCCGCCACCCCCCGCCTCGTGCGGGACATCCCGTACGCCGATCTGATCAACCGCACCGCGACCGCGGCCCGGCTCAATCCGGCGCTGCTGGCCGCGATGATCAGCGCCGAGAGCGGGTTCGACGCCCGCGCCCGCTCGCCGCGCGGCGCGTACGGACTCATGCAGGTGATGCCCGGCACATGGCGGGAGATCGGTGGAAGCGCGGGGTGCCGGCCCGCGCCGGCGGACGGCGCCGTGCCGCCGTGCATCGAAGAGCCCGGGGCGAACCTCGCCGTGGGCGCCGCCTACCTGCGCCGCCTGGCCGACCGCTTCGGCGGCAACATGGTCCTCGCGGTCGCGGCCTACAATGCGGGAGCGGTCCCGGTGGCGCGGTATCACGGCCTGCCGCCGTATCCGGAGACGACGCGCTACATGCGTCAGGTCGCGCTCGCCTGGTACCACCTGCAGTCGTCGGGGACCCTGACCCGGTTCTGGTCGGGCGTGATCCGCCGGTTCGATCTGTGGCGGCGCCTCCGGGGCGCACTCGTCGTCGTCCTCGCGCTCATGACGCTTCCGTGGCTCCTCCCGCTGCACCGGCCCGAATCCGGCGGCGTCGTGTTGACGGGGGCCTCGCGATGACGCCGCGGCGGACCGGGCGGGTGCACGCGGTCCCGACGCCCGCGGAGGCGCGCGCGGACCACCGCCGGCTGATGACGATCGGCGCCGCGGCCGTCCTGGCGATCACGCTCACCGCGCTGTTCAATCAATACGGGAAAACCTATACGCTCGCCCGCGACGAGACGCGGCTGGAGCAGCGCCGGCGCGACCTGATCGCGGACAACGCGCGCCTGCGGGACGAGATCGAGCGCCTGCGGACGGACGACCGGTACATCGAGCAGATCGCACGCGAGCAGCTCGGCCTCGTGCGGCCGGGCGAGGTGGAGCTGCTCGTCGTTCCATACGATGGCACCGTTTCGGCGCCCGGCGCCACCCCGCGCGGCGGCACCTCCGCTGCGCGGAGCGCCGGCGGCCGAGCCGTCACCCCCACGCCGCCGGCGAACGGGGCCCGGCCCGCCGATTCGTCGAGCCCCGCCGCGCCCGCGACGGCGCCGCAGCCTCGCCGCGGCATCGGCGTGTGGGCCGCCGGGGTGCGCGACGCGGTGCTCCGGTTGATTCCTACGCTCCACCGTTAGCGCGGATCGTTTACGTGGTCTTAACGCGCGCCGCCGGCGCTTACAATCCGTCGCGGGAAACGGCGGGTAGCGTCAAGAGTTTTGTGTAGTTTCCCATGACAGGGTCAGTGCTGTCACACTGGCCACGGGCGTATCCTCCTTTCCGTGGTGGAGTTGGGTGAGGGTACGCCCTTCCTCTTGGATGGCCCTCCAAACGGAAGGGCCTTGAAAGTACACAGGGTAACGTACACTACCAAACGGCGGTTTTTCTTGACACCCCAGAGGGGGTAGGCTATAATCGCTCCGCATTTTCCCATCCCGGAGGAGGGCGCCGGCCCGGAATGAGCCTTGAGGCAGGTAGTATTCTTGAAGGCGTAGTCGTCAAGATCACCCATTACGGCGCGTTCGTAGAACTCGGGGACGGCAAGAGCGGCCTCGTCCACATCTCAGAAATCGCCGACACCTACGTCAAAGACGTCCGCGACTATCTCAAGGAACAAGAGCGCGTCAAAGTCAAGGTCCTCGGCTACAACGAGAAGGGCAAACTCGATCTGTCCGTGAAGCAGGCGCTCGAGCCCGCGGAACGCCAGGCGCGCGTGCGTTCCAAAGCCTCGTTCGAAGAGAAGCTGACGAAGTTCATGAAGGAGAGCGAGGAGCGGCTCCTCGACCTCAAGCGCAACACCGAAGCGAAGCGCGGCGGCCGCCGCCGCTAATTCTTTCTCCCGACCCAACGCGCGACCCGCGCGACGTTTTCAGCCAGCGCGTGTAAACCCCGCCGCAGCGAATCAATCTCGAGCCACTCTCCCGGCGCGTGCGTGTTGCCGCCGGACGATACGCCGCCCGACACCGCCGGGATGCCGAGCGCCAGCGGGATGTTGGCGTCGGTGCTCGCGGCGCTGAGACGCGGCTCGACGCCCCACGCGAGATACCCATCCCGCACGGCCGCGACCAGCGGATGATCCGCCGGAATCGCCCCGCCGGGGCGGTCGCCGACAACGGTGACCGATGCGCGCACCCCGGCCCGCTCCACCGACGCGACGAGGCCGCGCAGCGTCTCACTCAGCCGGTCCACCGGCGCCACGTCGAGCGACCGGAAATCCACCTGCATCTCCGCCGACGCCGCGATCGAGTTGATGGACGTCCCGCCGCGGACGACGCCGACGTTCAGGGTCGTCTTCGGCGCCGCGGGCACCGGCGTCGCGACGAGCCGGTCGATCACATGCGCGAGGTGATGGATCGCGCTCGGCGCGCCGAACTCGCCCCAACTGTGCCCGCCCGCGGTCTCGAGCCGCACCGCGAAGCGCCGCACCGCGATACCCTGGTGCACGATCTGACCCAACGGGCCGTCCACGGCCAGCACGGCGTCGGGACGCGGCTCCTCCGGCCGCAGGCGGTAGCGCATCCCGCGCAAGTCCCCGAGCCCCTCCTCGCCGGTCGTCGCGACGAATTCGACGGCGCAGGGAAGCGCGATGCGGGCCTCCCGGAGGGCGCGCGCCAGAATCACCAGCGCCGCGGCCCCCGCGGAATTGTCGCGAACGCTCGACCCGACGAGACGGCCGCCGTCGCGGCGGGGCGGCTCGTGCGCGGCACGCGGGTAGACGGTGTCGATGTGGGCCGCGAGCAGCAGCGTGCGGCCGGCCGGATGCGCCGCGCCCGGAAGGTGGCCGCGGACGTTGTCGGCGCCGTCGACCGTGACGCCGCGCAGCCCGGCCTCTCGGAACCGCCCGGCCACGTACGCCGCGCGCTCCTGCTCTTCGAAGCTCGGCGCGGGGATCGCGGCGAGCGCAAGGATCTCCGCGACGTACGCGTCCGCGAGCGCGTCCAGCCGCGCGTGGAGCGCGGCCGGCACGGTTCCCGCGGGCTCCGCGCCCCCGGCCGCCACCTTATTCGCGCCGCGCCTCGTTGAAACCGAGCATCCAGGCGATGTCTTCGAACGCCTGCCAGATGATTTCGTCGGTCTGCAGCTGCCGGCTGGCTTCGCGGATGTCGCCGACCTCGCCGAGCTCGGCCAGGTCCCCCTCCATGCGCGTCAGCCGTCCCCGCAGGTCGAGCACCCGCTGATCGATCGTTTCGTCCGGCAGCGCGCCGCGGAGCTTCTCCAATGTCTCGCGCTCGACGCGCCGCGCCATGCGGTCCATCTCCGCCGGCTCGAGCCGCGAATAGACCACGATGCCCCGGCGCTCCTCGAGCGCTTCGCTGAACATCGTCTGCAGTGACTTGATCACCTGCTCGCTCATGCCGTCGCTTCCTCCGCACCGGCCGCCGGCCGCTCTAATTTCATGACGGCCGGCCGCGTGCCGGCCGGCAGGTCGGCCGGCTCGACCGCACCGTGAAGGACGAGCGCCCGCAGCGCCGAGAGCGTCACGTCCGTATGATACGCCTCGCCTTCTTCGGAGAGCCAGGTGCCGTCCGGCCGGACGAGCGCGCGAAGCCGGTCGGCGCCGCGGGCGATCACCGCGACCGACCGCGACAGTCCCGCCGCTCCGAGACAATCCAGCAGCCCCGCGAGCGCTCCTGCGCTCCAGCGGCTGTCCGGCACGGCGGCCAGAGACTCCAGCGCGCGCACGGCCGCCGCCGACGCCGGTCCTTCGAGCAGCGACGACGCGGCGGCCAGCAGCCACGTCGTCTCGCGGAATCCCAGCACACGCCCGTCCGGGGCTTGGCGCGCCGCCACGTAGTCGACGCCGCGGCGCGGCGCGTCGCCGCGGTATCCCGCCCTGGCCAGCCAGAACGCCACGAGCGCCGTGGCCCGGCAGCGCACGCGCGGATCGCCCGGCAGCAGGCGCGGCGGCGGCGGCGAATACCGCAGCACTCCGGGCGGCTCGTCCCAGGCGCCGTCCGGCCGCTGGGTCGACAGCAGGTAGGTGCACGCGCGCTCGGCGTAGGGGCTCTCCGCCAGCCCGAGGTCCCACAGCCATTCGAGCGCCGTCGTGGTCGCGTCGATCGTCGAGAGACGCCCGGACGCCATCTGATGCGGGAAGCCGCCGTCCTCGTTCTGGCGCGCCTCGATCGTGCGGATGATCTTCGTGTCCGGGCGCGGCCGTCCGAGGATGCCGCGCAGGCGCGCGCGTTCCATCTCGGTGCCGTTCTGGTCGATGGCGGCGATCGTCAGCCGCCAGTCGTAGGGGAGCACCGAGACTGCGCGCATCATGCCGCGGACGGAAACATCGATCCCCGTGCGGCGGCCGTGGCCCCGAACGGCGGCGCGGCGGTGGTTAGTTGAGCCATCGGCCCATCGGTGCGACGTCCACGCCCGCGCGCCGCAGCGCCTCCCGCGCGGCGTGCACGAGCCGCGGCGCCCCCGGTGTGTCGCCGTGGAAGCAAATCGTGTCGGCCTGCACGCGCACCTCGGCGCCATCGGCGGTGTCCACGACGCCCTCGGTGACCATCCGCACGACGCGCCGCGCCACCGCATCGGGATCGGTGATCAGCGACCCCGGCTTGGCCCGGCTGACGAGCAACCCATCCCGGTCGTACCCGCGGTCCGCGTAGGCCTCGGAGGCCACCCGAAGGCCCGCCTCCCGGCACACACGCTCGAGCACCGTGCCCGAAAGCGCGACGACGATCAGCGTCCGATCGACGGCCGCGATCGAGGCGGCGATCGCGCGCGACCACGCCTCGTCCTTCCACGCCATGTTGCCGAGCGCGCCGTGCGACTTCACGTGCTGCAGCGGAAGCCCCTCGGCGCGCGCGAACGCCCACAGCGCCCCGATCTGATAGACGTGAATGGCGCGGATGTCGTCGGACGACAGCCGCATCTCGCGCCGGCCGAACCCGACGAGATCGGGGAACCCGGGATGCGCCCCAACGCCCACCCCGTGCGCGCGAGCCAGGCGGACGGTGCGTTCCATGACGGCGGGATCGCCCCCATGAAACCCGCAGGCCACGTTCGCGGATGTGATCTCCGGCATCATCGCCTCGTCGTTGCCGATCGTGTAGGCGCCGAAGCTCTCGCCGAGGTCGCTGTTGAGGTCGATCGTGCGGGGCACGCGGGATCCCTCCTGTCTGCTGCACGGTTTGTACGGTCCGGCCGGGAGGAAGCCCTGCCCGCCCCGTCTGATGCGGGACCTCCGGCCGCTTCGCAGCCTCCTGCCAGGAGGGACTTTGCGCCGGCCCGAACCACCCCGCATGAGCGAACGCATCGGTTTTCTCGGCGTCGGCGCGATGGGGCAGCCCATGGCCGCCAACCTCCTGCGCCGCGGCTTCCCCGTGACGACGGTCGTGCACCGGCGCGCCGAGCCCGCGCACGCCCTCCAAGCGCAGGGCGCCCGCATCGCCGCGTCGCGGCGCGACCTCATCGCGGACGCCACGATCATCATCGCCTGCGTGCCGACCTCGACCGAGGTCGAAGAGGTCGTGCTCGGCCCGGACGGCGTGCTCGAATCCGCGCGCGACGGCGCCGTGTTCGTGGACATGGGGACGAGCCGCCCGGCGTCGACGCGGATGCTCGCCGCGCGCCTCCGCGAGCGGCGCGTGGCGATGGTCGATGCGCCGATCACCGGGGGCGTGCGCGGCGCGACCGAGGGGACCCTCACGATCTACGTCGGCGGGGAACCGGAACCGGTCGGGCGCGTGCGTCCCGCGCTCAAGGCGATGGGCCGTACCGTCATGCACATGGGGCCGCCCGGCACGGGGCACGTCACCAAGCTCCTGAACCAGATGCTCTCCCAGGGATCGATGGCGCTGCTCGCGGAGGTTCTGCCGCTCGGCGTGCGGCTCGGGCTCGACCCGCAGCAGATGCTCGACGCGCTGGGCGCCGGCTCCGGGGCCACGTTCGCCATTCCGGGCCGCGGCGCGCGCATTCTCAGAAACGACTTCGCGCCCTCGTTCCGGCTCGAACTCGGGCACAAGGATCTGCGGCTCGGGCGAGAGCTCGCCGAGGAAGTCAACCACGCGCAGCCGATGACGGCCGGGGCGCTTTTGACCTACGCGCTCGCGCGGGGCCTGGGCCTCGACGGCGAGGACACGATCGCGCTCATCAAGGTCTGGGAGCGCGCGCTCGGCGTCGAGGTGCGCGCGGCCGGCACGCCTCCGCGGCGGCCGGCCTGAGGGGAGGCGCAGCATGCCCCACGCGTCGGTCAACGGCGTCCGGCTCTACTATGAGGCCGCCGGGCAGGGCACCCCGCTCGTCTTCGTGCACGAATTCGCCGGCGACTGCCGCAGCTGGGACCCGCAGGTCGCCTACTTCGCCCGCCGGTACCGGGTGATCACCTACAACGCCCGCGGGTATCCGCCGTCGGACGTGCCGGAGAGCCTCGAAGCGTACTCGCAGGACATCGCCGTCGACGATCTGCGCGGCATCGTCGAGCAGGTCGCCGGCGGGCCGGCGCACGTCTGCGGCCTATCGATGGGCGGTTATGCGACGCTCCACTTCGGCCTTCGCTACCCCGACCTGGCGCGGTCGCTGGTCGTCGCCGGCTGCGGCTATGGCTCCGACACGCCCGACGCGTTCCAGCGGGACGCGGACGCGCTCGGCGAACGCATCCAGCGAACCGGGATGGCGGCGGTGGCGCCGCTGTACGCGGAGGGCCCGATGCGGGTGCAGTTCCAGCGCAAGGACCCGCAGGGCTGGCGCGCGTTCGCCGACGCGCTCGCGCGACACTCTACGACCGGCAGCGCGATGACGCTGCGGGGCGTGCAGGGACGGCGGCCGACGGTCTATTCGCTGCAAGACCGCCTCGCGCGGTTGACGGTCCCGACCCTGATCGTGACCGGCGACGAGGACGAGCCGTGTCTCGAGCCCGGCGTGTTCATGAAACGGCAAATCAAGACGGCCGGCCTGCTCGTCGTGCCGAACGCGGGCCACGTCGTGAATCTCGAGGAGCCCGCGGCGTTCAACGCCGCGGTACTGGAGTTTCTCACGCTTGCGGAGTCGGGACGGTGGCCGTCGCGCGACCCACGCTCAGTGGGCCGTTCGTCGATGATTCCGGACGACCGGGGCTGAGGAGAAGGTTCGGATGCGGGTCTCCCGGGATGTATCGCGGGCCGGGGGCCGGCGTCCGGCCGCGCCCCCGGCCCGGTCGATTCGATGACGTGCGCCCGCGCGGTTACTTCACGATCGTAATGACTTCGGCGCCCTTCGGGATCAGGTAACTCACCGCCACCCGCGTCGGGACCGACCCGGTGTTCGCGGCCGAATGCACGGTGCCCGGATTTTCAGTGAACATCCCGCCGGCCTTCACGGTCTTCGAGCCGGTCGCATCCGTCAGCGTGATCTCGCCGGAGATCACCTGCACGACGACGGGGCCGCCGTGGGTATGCTTCGGCACCATGCCGCCCGGCGGCAGATCGATGACCTGTGCGATGAGATCATAGTCGCCCGCCTTCACGGTGATCGGGAACTTGGCGGTGCCGAGAATGTTCGGGCCGGGCGCCGCGGCGTAGGATACGACGCCTGCCGCGGCCAGCACGATGAGTGCGAAGAACGTAACGCGCGAGAATTTCATCCAGTACCCCCCTCGAGCAATAATGTGGGCGCTATGATTGGCCTTCCGGACCGGAACTCCTTCCGCCGAGACACTGCCCGAACCACATGCCGGCGAGACGCACCACCTCGTCGAGCGTCCCGGGCTCCTCGAAAAGGTGCGAGGCGCCGGGCACGATCGCGAGCGCGCGCACGCCGCGGATGCGGGCGAGCGCCGCCTCGTTCAACCGCAGCACCGGCACATCCCGGTCGCCGACGATCAGCAGCGTGGGGACCCGCAGGCGCTCCAGCACGCCGTCGCCCGCAAGATCGATCCGGCCGCCCCGGGACACGACGGCGCCGACCAGATCCGGATGTCCGGCCGCGGCGATCGCGGCGGCCGCCGCGCCCGTGCTCGCTCCGAAGACCCCGATCGCGCCCCCGCGCCCCTCCGGCCGAGCCGCCAGCCACTCCACGATGCCGCCGAGGCGCCGGGCCAGCAGGGCGATGTCGAACCGCAGCTCCGCCGTCCGCTGATCCACGGCTTCCTCGTCGCGCGTGAGCAGGTCGATCAGCAGCGTTCCGACGCCGAGCGACTGCAGGGCGGCGGCGACGCGCCGGTTGCGGGGGCTGAGGCGGCTGCTGCCGCTGCCGTGCGCGAACAGCACGACGCCCCGGCCGCCGGCCGGGGCGGCAAGGTCGCCGTCCAGCTCCACGCCGTCCGTGGGGACGCGGACGCTATCCGCCGGCGAGGTCCTCGTCGAGAAGATCGGTCACGAACATGTGGCCCGGAGCGTGGGTGATCATGAACTCGACGCCCGCGGTCATCGCCACCGCCTGCGGCGTCACGCCGCAGGCCCAGAACACCGGCACCTCGCCGGGCTCGATCACCGGCGGCTCGCCGTAGTCTGGACGGCTGAGATCCTTGATCCCGATCGTCGCGGGATCGCCGATGTGCACCGGGGCGCCGTGCGCCCGCGTGTAGCGGCCCGAGATCAGCACGGCGCGCGGGACGTGCGCCGCCGGCAGCGGGCGCATGCTGACGACCATTGGCCCGTGCAGCGCGCCGGCGGACCGGCACGGCGTGGACGTCACGTACATCGGCACGTTGCGGCCGCAGTCGATGTGGCGGACCGGGATGCCCACCCGCTGCAGCGCGCCCTCGAACGTAAACGAGCATCCCAGCAGAAAGGCGACGAGATCGTCGCGCCAGTACGATCGGATGTCGTCTTCTTCGGTCACCGGCCGCCCGCGCCGGTGCACTCGGTATTTGGGCACGTCCACCCGCAGATCGGCGCCGGGCGCCGTGACGGCCGGCTCCGGGTTGCCGGGGTCCGTCACCTCGACGAGCGGGCACGGCTTTGGGTTCCGCTGGCAAAAAACGAGGAAGTCGTACGCCGCGTCTCGCGGCAGTACGACCAGATTGGCCTGGGCGTACCCGGCGGCGAGTCCCACCGTTGACTTCCGCCACTCGCCGCGCCGGATGCGCGCGCGCAGTTCTCGCGGGCTGAGGTCCTGGGGGGTCTCGACGCGGGTGCTCATCGCGCGCGTATTTCTCGTGGGGCCGGCACGGTCCTTCCGCGCGGCGCGGCCGTCAGGCGCGATGCGGCCGCTGCGACGCCCGGACGAGCGGCTCGACGAACGGATTGCTCCGCTTCTCTTCGCCGATCGTCGTCTCGGGTCCGTGGCCGGGATAGCAGACGGTCTCGTCGGGCAGCGGCAGCAGCACCCGCGCGATCGACGCGAACAGCTGGTCTTGATTGGCGCCGGGGAGATCCGTCCGGCCGACGCTGCCGGCGAACAGCGTGTCGCCGGTAAACACCAGACCGTCGCCGATGAGGCACACGCCGCCGGGACTGTGGCCGGGCGTGTGCCGGACCGTCAATTGCAGACTGCCGGCGCGCACCACGTCGCCTTCGGTGAGCCAGCGGTCCGGCACCGGCGACGGCGGCAGATCGATCCCAAACAGCATTTTCGCCCGGGCGGGCCCGGTGTCGAGCACCGGCCGCTCGGCTTCGTGGATCCAGAACGGCACGTGCGTCGCGCGGCGCACGGCGTCGACGGCCTGGACATGATCGAAGTGGCCGTGCGTGTTCACAATCGCGATCGGGCGTGCGTTCAGGTGCCGCAGCGCCGCGAGGATGCGCTCGGCCTCGTCCCCGGGGTCGATCACGAACACGTCGCGAGTCGCGTCATCCCCGAAGATGTAACAGTTTGCGGCGACCGGGCCGACCGGAAATCCCTCGATGATCATCGCGGCGTCCGGCCGGCCCGGCGTATGGTGTCCGTCTGCCGTTACGCCCGCGCCCCGACCTTGACGACGCTCAGTGCCTTGATGATCTCCCGGCAGAACGCCGGCAGGTCCGCGGGCGTCCGCGACGAGATCAGGTTGCCGTCGACGACCACTTCCTTGTCGACGTAGGTCGCGCCGGCGTTGATGACGTCGTCCTTGATCGCGCTGACGCAGGTCATGGTCTTGCCCTTCAGGATCCCGGCCGAGATCGGCACCCACCCGGCGTGGCAGATCGACGCGACAACCTTGCCCTGCTGGAACGCCTCGCGGACGAGCCGCAGCATCGCCTGGTGGCGGCGCATGTGATCCGGCGCGTAGCCGCCCGGCACGATGACCGCGTCGAAGTCGGACGCCTTCGCGTCCTCCATGGAAATATCGGCCTTGGCAGGATACCCTTCCTTGCTCTTGTACGCCTCGCCGGCCTTCGGGCCGACGATCGTCACGGTCGCCCCGGCCTCGCGAAAACGCATGACCGGGTACCACAACTCGAGGTTCTCGTAGTAGTTCTCGGCGAGGACGGCGACCCGCTTGCCGGTAAGCTCCATGCAGGCACCTCCGGGGGTGTAGATCGTGTAGATTGGCGCGGTCTTAGTATAGGAGGCGTGGCGCGGACTGGTCAACGCCGGCGAGCGGTAGTGTAATAGGTCAATGATTTTGTCACCCCTTAACAGGTCAGTGAATCTGTCACCCTGGGAGAATGACCAGGGAGACGATCACCTTGAACCAGCGGGAGCACCAACGGTTGCATGTCTTATCGCGCGTCCATGACGGCGTGTT
>DASYXS010000125.1:0-27180 GCA_035934535.1 bacterium | reverse complement strand
GCTCGATCCGCCGGCCACCGCGCCGGGAGCCGGTCCGCTCGGCAACACCGTCGAGCGCGGCGTCGGTTACACCCCGTACGGCGAACACTTCCTGTTCTCGTGCGGCATGGAAGTCGTGCTGCCGGATGGACGGCTGCTGCGCACGGGCTCCGGGGCGCTGCCGGGATCACGGACCTGGCACATCTTCAAATGGGGCTACGGCCCGTATCTCGACGGGCTGTTCACCGCCAGCAACTACGGGATCGTGACGCGGCTCGGCATCTGGCTCATGCCCGAGCCGGCGGCCTACCGTCCGATTCTCATGACCTGCGATCGAGAAGAGGACATCGTCGCGATCATGGATTTCCTGCGTCCGCTCAAAGTCTCGCATCTGCTCCCGAGCGCGGTTGTGGTCGCGCACGCCCTGCTCGCCCTGGCCGCGGAGGCGGAATATCCGCGCCACCTCACCGGAGGCACGCGTCCGGTGCCGGAGGACTGGATCCGGGACCAGGCGCGCCGGCGGATGCTCGGCATCTGGAATATCGCGGGATGCCTGTACGGCTCGCCGTCCGTCGTCAACGAACTGGCGGAGACGGTGCGGCGGCGGGCCGCGGCCGACCTGCCGCAGGCGACGCTGCTCGACATGGACGCGGCCCGGCAGAGTCCGTACTGGGACCACAAGGTCCGGAACATGACGGGCGTCCCGTCGATGGTCGAGTACAGCCGGCTCTCCTGGCGGGGCGGCGGAAACGCGTTTCTCGCCCCCGTCGTGCCGCTCTTTGGCGAGGAAGCCCGCAAGCACATGGACATCGCGCGGCCGATCTTCCGGAAGCACGGCTTCGACTACATCGGCGAGTTCATCGCGGCGTCCCGCGACCAGCATCACGTCATGATGCTGCTGCACAAGCAGCCCGACGAGATGCCGCGCGCCATGGCCTGCTACCGCGAGCTCACCGACGCCTTTTGCGACGGGGGCTACCTGCCGTACCGGACCAACGTCGCGTTCATGGACCACACGATGCGGCGCCTCGACCCGGTCTTTCAGGCGGTGTGCGCAGAGATCAAACGCGCGCTCGACCCCAACGAGATCATCGCGCCCGGCAAGAACGGCATCCGCGGCGCCGCCCCCCGCTCTGCCGGGACCGCGCGTACTCCGATGATCGGACCGGCCCGCAAGACCGCGCGGCTGAGGCGGGCGCCCGTCCGCGCTTCCCATCCGGGCGCGCGCCGGCGGCGGGGCGGCGCTCGATGAGACGGCGGCGGACGCCGATCCGGAAGGCAACAGCGCGCGCGCGCGGGCGCGGGCATCGCCCGGTCTCCACGCCCGGACGCGGCGAGCCGCAGCCATCCGTTCGCGGGGCCGACCTGCGGGCGGAGATCGAGGCCAAGGGCATCAACCTCTACGAGTGCTACACGTGCCGGCTGTGCACCGAGGAAATGCAGCGCGGCATCCTGACCCTCACCGAGCCGTACCGGAAAGCCTACGGGGAATCCGAGTGGCGGAGCGACCTGTTCAACGAGCCGGTGTGCCCGACGTGGGACTACTACCGCCACGAAGCGTACACGGCCTACGGCCGCGCTATGCTCGCGCGCGACCTCGCGGACGGGCTGCAGGTGGCCCCGGACGACCGCCGGATGCAGGAGGTCGTCTACACGTGCCTCCTCTGCAGCGGCTGCCAGGAATTGTGCTTTTCCCGCAACCGCGTGCCGCTGATGAAGGAGTTCATGCCGCTGCCGCGCGAGGTGTGGGACCTTCACGGGATCCTGCTGGCGGAACGGAAATGGCTGTTCGACCGGCACGGGTGGGAGATCGTGCCGGAGGGCCTCCGCACGCTCGCGCAGCGCCTGCTGGCCGGGGGAACGACGACCGGTGATCCGAAATCGCAGGCCACGCGGTGGGTCGAAGCCACCGGCGCCGAGATCGTCGACCTGAGCCGCGGCGGCCGCGCGGACGTGCTGCTGCTGCTCGATGCCCGCGCGCCCTACGACCGCACGCTCTGGCCGGCGCTCGGGGCGGCGGTTCGGCTGATCCGCGCCGCCGGATTGACG
This sequence comes from bacterium, assembly GCA_035934535.1. Taxonomy (GTDB): domain Bacteria; phylum Sysuimicrobiota; class Sysuimicrobiia; order Sysuimicrobiales; family Segetimicrobiaceae; genus DASSJF01. The sequence continues at coordinate 25,152 of DASYXS010000125.1, read as the reverse complement.
GTGGGGACGCTCGGGGAGGAAGAGATCGCCACCGCGATGCCGGTGCTCGCGGCCGGCGACGTGCGCGGCTATCTCGATCTCAACCGCGCCGCGATCGAGAAGATTACGCGGATGGCGGACGGCGGCCGCGTCGGGCGCGCCGTCACGGTGGACGACACAGGCTATCAGGCCTGGACCGCCCCGCCAAAGCACTACGGCCCGGCGCACCGTCCCCGGTTCCCGTTTACGCACATCGTGCCGTTTGTCGCCGATCTTCTGCGCGAAGGACGTCTGGCGTTCGAGCGGCCGGTGGACGACGAGGTGGTGCTGCTCGACGGCTGCCACCTGGGCCGGTACGGCAAGGTGCTCGATCCGCCGCGCGAGATCCTCGCGCGGATCCCCGGCCTGCGGGTCCGTGAAACCAATCTCCGTCGCGAGTACCTCTACTGCTGCGGCGCCGCGGCGGGCGCGCCTGAGGCGTTTCCCGAGCAGGCGACGTGGTGGGGACGCAAGCGTCTCCGGCAGGCCGCCGACGTCTTGACCTCCGGCCGCATGGTTGTCACGACATCGCTGCTCTGCGGCGCGCACCTCCGCCGCATCGCCGCGGGGGACGGACAGCTCGAGGTGAAGGACCTGACAGAGATCGCGGCCGCGGCACTCGGGTAGCGGCGCGACACGGGGGGGTGACACGAATGACAGGCAGATGGACGTCCCGGCTGGCAGTGGCCGGACTCGCGGCGGCGGTGGCGGCGGCGATGGTCGCGCCGGCGGCACCGGTCGCGGGCCAAGGCGCGCCGATCAAGATCGCGGTGATCACGGCGGTGACAGGACCGGCGAGTTCGCTCGGAAAGCCGGAGCAGGATACCGCGCGGATGTTGCAAGCCCAATGGACGGCGGCCGGCGGGCTGGCCGGCCGGCCCGTCCAGGTGATCACGTACGACACGGAGTCGGATCCCACCAAGGCCGTCCTCCTGGCCAAGAAAGCCGTCACCGAGGACAACGTGATCGCGTTCGTGGGCGGGACCACGAGCCCGGAGTCCCAGGCGATGGCCGATTATGCGATCCAGGCCGATGTCCCGTTCATGTCCCTCGCGGCGAGCACGACCCTCACGGTCCCGAGTCGCGCGTGGGTCTTCCAGATGCCGCAGCGGAACGCGACGGCCGCGCTGAAGGCGCTGGAATATCTTGCGGCCCTGCATATCAAGACTTTCGCGTTCCTCTACCGGAACGACGACTTCGGTCAGGACGGGCTGATCGCGCTCAGGACCTACGGGCTCCATCAAGGGATCACGCTGGTCGACGCCGAGCCGTTCGCGGCCACCGATACAGATCTGAGCGTTCTGGTCGCGCGCGCGCGGACTAAGAATCCCGGCGCGATGGTGGTGTGGAGCACGCCGCCGACGGCATCGATCGCCGCGAAAAACATCCGGCAGCTCGGCATACGCGTCCCAATCGTAGAGAGTCACGGAGTTGCCAACCGGGCGTTCATCCAGCTGGCCGGTGCCGCGGCGGAGGGCGTCGTCTTCCCGTCCGGCAAGCTTCTCGTCGCCGGCCAGTTGCCGGCCGGTGATCCGCAGAAAGCGCTTCTCGAAAAATACGCCCGCGACTTCGAGGCGGCGAGCCATTACGCTGCAAGCACCTTCGGCGGCCACGCGTTCGACGGTCTGACGGTGCTGGCGGATGCGATTCGCCACGTCGGTCCCGACCGCGGCAAGATCCGCGATTACGTCGAGCATCTGCGCGGCTTTGTCGGCACCGGCGGGGTCTTCAACATGTCGCCCGAAGACCACAACGGGCTGACGACAAAGGACATGGTGCTGGTCATCATCAAGAACGGCAACTGGGCGATCTGGAAATAGTGGAGGATGGAGGGCGGAGTGTGAACCCGCTCGCGACCGGCCGTGCTTGACCTCCTCCCGCAACTCGTCCTCTCCGGCGTGACGATCGGCAGCATCTACGCTCTGGTCGCGCTCGGATTCGTCATTATCTACAACATTACCGGGATCCTCAACTTCGCCCAGGGCGAGTTCGCGATGCTGGGCGCGATGCTCTGTGCGGCGCTGCTCGCCGCGCACGTCCCGCTCGCGCCGGCCGCAGCCGCCGCGGTCGCGGCCGCGTGCCTGCTCGGCGCGCTGATGGAGCGGCTCGCGATCGAGCCCGCGTTCGGCAGCCATCCCCTCACGCTCATTATCATTACCTTCGGCGTCTCGATGGCCTTCCGAGGGCTCGCGCTGATGCTGTGGGGGGCCGACCCCTATTCCCTGCCCGAGTTCACACCGGGCGATCCCCTCGTGGTCCTGGGCGGCGTGCTGGGGCGCCAGGCCATGTGGGCTGTTGGCCTCTCGATCGTCGTCGTCATCACCCTGTTCATGTTCTTCGCGCGGACCTTGCCGGGCGCGGCGGTGCGGGCCTGCGCCGACAATGCGTTCGCGAGCCGGCTCGTCGGGATCAGCCCGCGGCGGATGGCGCTGTTCGCCTTCACCGTCGCCGCGGGCGTGGGCGCGATCGGCGGCATCGTCATCGCCCCCATCAGCGGCGCCACCTACGACATGGGACTGGGGCTCGGATTGAAGGGGTTCGTTGCGGCCGTGATCGGCGGCCTGACGAACGCGCCGGCCGCAGTGGTTGGGGGCTATGTCGTCGGCATGATCGAATCGCTCGTCACCGGGTACCTCGCGCCCGGCTACGGCAACGCCATTACGTTCGCGCTGCTGCTGGTCGTCCTCTCGCTCCAGCGTGAAGGCCTGTTGCAGGGCGCCCGGCGGAGGCAGGTGTGAGCCGCGACCTGGCGGGCCTCGCCGCGCTCGCCGTCGCGCTCGCGATCGTGCCGGCGCTGGCGCGCTCGACCTACGTGCTGGCGCTCTTCAATATCATCGGCCTCTACGCGATCGTGACGATCGGGCTCGTGCTGCTGGGGACGAGCGGCCAGGTCTCCCTCGGCCAGGCGGCGTTCTACGGCCTCGGCGCGTACGCCTCGGCGCTGCTCGCCCGGGACCTCGGCTGGTCGCCGTGGCTCGCGATGCCGTGCGCGGTCGCCCTCGTCGCGGTGATCGCCTATGTAGTAGGGCTGCCGGCGCTGCGGCTGGCGGACGTCTTCTTCGTTCTCGCCACACTCGGGGTCGGGATCATCGTGAACGTCCTGATGGTCCAGCTCGATTCGCTCACCGGCGGGGCGAGCGGGCTGCGCGATATCCCCGGGCTCGCGGTCGGCGGCCGGCGGCTCGTGACCGACCGCGACTATTACTACGTCATCTGGACGGCGGCGGTCGCGGCGCTCGTGCTGGCGCGCAACGTTGCCGCCCATCGCACCGGCCGGGCGCTGCGCGCGATCCTCGGCAGCGAGGTCGGCGCGGCGGCGCTCGGCATCGATGTGTCGCGCTACAAGATGCGCGTGTTCGTGCTGAGCGCGGCCTACGCGGGTGCGGCCGGCGCGTTGTACGCCCACTACATCCACTTCATCTCGCCGTCGCCGTTCGCGCTCTACGCGTCGCTGTTCTTTCTCATCATGGCGGTGGTCGGCGGACTGACGAACATCTGGGGCGGCCTCTTCGGCGCGGCCGCCGTGACGCTGTTGGACCAGGCCGTCCGGGCGGAGATGCCGCGAGTCTTTCCGCGCGTCGGCGGCGAGTACCAGACCGCGATCTACGGCATCGTTCTGGTCCTGATCATGATCTTCTTCCCGTCCGGGATCGTGCGCGGCGGGCTGGATCTTCGCCGCCTCCTCCACGACAAGGGGCGTCCCGCGGCGGCGCCCGCGCGCGCCGAGGCGGAACCCGCGGACGGCGCGCGCGCATGAGCGAGCCCCTGCTTGCAATCGACGGCCTGACACGTCGCTTCGGCGGCGTGACCGCGCTCGAGGACGTCTCGTTCGGCGTCGCGCCGGCCGAGATCGTCGCGATCATCGGGCCGAACGGCGCCGGCAAAACGACGCTGTTCAACGTGATGACGGGATTTCTCGCATCGAGCGCGGGCACCGTTCGGTACCGCGGCCGGCCGATCGCCGGCCTCCCGCCGTCGCGCATCGCCGCCTCCGGCGTCGTGCGGACATTCCAGAACCACGTGGTCTTCGGCGAGATGACGGTGCTGGAGAACGTCATGGTCGGGTGCCACCGGTGGACGCGGACCGGATTCTTCGAGAGCGCGCTGGCGCTCCCCGCGGTCCGGCGTGAGGATCGGGAGGTGGCGGCGGCCGCCCGCGCCGTGCTGGACCTCGTCGGGCTCGGCCCCCAGGCGAACGATCCGGCGCGAGACCTGCCGGTCGGGCGGCAGGGCCTGCTCGAGATCGCCCGGGCCCTCGCCGCGCGGCCCGACGTGCTGCTGCTCGACGAGGCCGCGGCGGGCCTCACCGCGGAGGAGACGCGCCACCTCGTGCGGCTCGTCGGGCGCCTGCGCAACGCCGGCGTCACGTTCCTCGTGATCGAGCACAACATGGACGTCGTCATGGAGGCGGCCGATCGGGTGATCGTGCTGGACTACGGCAAGAAGATCGCGGAAGGCCGCCCGTCGGACGTGCAGCGCGACCCCGGTGTGATCGCGGCGTACCTCGGGGACGACGCCGACGCCGCGGACCGCGGCGGCGACGGGCCCCGCAACGGCCGGCTTCAATCTCCTGGCGGCCGGCCGCAGGCCGGCCGGCGGGGGGACGCGTCGCCGTGACGTCTCGGACCGCCGCCGCGGCTGAGGACGCGTCCGGCGCGGGCCGGGCGCTTCTCGCCGTGTCCGGCCTCGTCGCCCGGCGCGGCGGCGCGCAGATCCTCCACGGGGTGGACGTGGACGTGATGCCGGGGGAGATTCTCGCGCTGATCGGACCAAACGGCGCCGGCAAATCGACGCTGCTCGGCACGATCGCCGGCGTGTATCCGGCCGCCGCGGGACACGTCACGCTGGCGGGCGAGCCGCTGGACGGCCGCGCCGCGGAAGAGATCGTCGCGCGCGGCGTCGCCCTCGTCCCGGAGCGCCGGCAGATCTTTTCCACGCTGACCGTCCGCGAAAACCTCCTCCTCGGCGCCTACCACCGGTACTGGCGGGACCGCCGCCGGTTGTGGATGGATCTCGCCGGCCCGCTCGCGGTGTTCCCGCGTCTCGCCGAGATGCCGCGGAGGATGGGCGGGAATCTGAGCGGCGGCGAGCAGCAGATGCTGGCGATCGCGCGCGGGCTGATGTCCCGGCCGCGCGTGCTGCTGCTCGACGAGCCGTCGCTCGGCCTCGCGCCGCGGCTGGTGCGGGAGATCATGCAGACGCTCGTGACGCTGCGGCTGCGCGAGCGCCTCTCCGTGCTGCTCGTCGAGCAAAACGTCAAGGCCGCGCTGTCGATCGCGGACCGCGTCTGCGTCATGGAGCGCGGCCGCATCGTGCTGCGCGGACGGCCGGATGAGCTGCTGGCGCACCCCGACGTGCGCTCCGCCTATCTCGGCAAGGGGTACGAGGTGCCCGGGTGAGCGCCCGCGTGCTCGTCCTCGGGTGCGGCGCCGTGGGCGGCATCTTCGCCGCCCGGCTCGCGAGGGTCTGCGAGGTGGCGGTGCTCGACACGTGGACGGCGCACGTCGAGGCGATCGCCGCGCGCGGGCTCCGCGTCACCGTGCGCGCGGCGCTCGGTGATGCCGGGCGGAACGACGAGACGATCGAAGCCCGGCCGGCCGGCGCCGCGTCGGATCCCGCGGCGTTTTCAACCGGCCGGGCCTTTACCCACGTCCTGGTCGCGGTCAAGGGCCCGCAGACGCGCGCGGCGGTGACCGGAGCACGGAGACTGCTCGACGGCGCCGTGGTCCTGACCGTGCAAAACGGCCTCGGCAACGCCGAGACGATCGCCTCGGCCTGCGCGGAGCCGATCTGCCACGGCGTCACGATGAACGCCGGCAAGGTGACGGCCCCCGGCGAGATCGCGCAGGCGGAAGTCGGTCCGACCTGGCTCGGCCCGCACCGTGCCGGCCTCGCCCAGGCGCGCGGCTGGAGCGAGTTGCTGGCGCGCGCCGGACTGGAAAGCCACGTCCTGCCGGACCCGCGCGGCGCAATCTGGAGTAAGCTCATCTTCAATGCCGCCGTGAATCCGCTGCCCGTCCTGACGGGGCTCGGGCTCGCCGCGGTCTACGCGCACCCCGAGACGTACGCGTTGCTGCGCGCGCTGGTCGAGGAAGGCAAGGCCGTGGCCGCGGCACGGGGCATCAGTCTCGCCGCCGATCCCATGACCGTGATCGACGAGCACCGTGCCCTGGGATCGGCCCACACCCACCAGGGCTCGATGAAGCAGGATATTGACCGCGGACGGTCCACCGAGATCGACACGCTGACCGGCGCGCTGGTCGCCGAAGCGGACCGGGCGGGCGTGCCCGTGCCGGCGCTGCGAACGATGTACCGGCTCGTCAAAGCGGTCGAGACGGCCGCGACCGCCCGACGCGCGGCCCCGGAGGCCCGCCGGTGAGGCGGGCCGCGCGGCCGGGAGCCGCCAAGCGCACACGCGGGAACGGCCCCGTGCCGGCCGACGTCCGCCGTCCACGACGGGCGGCCGAGTCCGGCAAGCGCCGCTATGTCGTCACGGCGGTCGGCCGCGCGCTCGGCATCCTCGAAAACGTCGGCGGCGACGTCCGCGGGACCGGCATCACCGAGCTCAGCCGCCGCCTCGGATTGGGCAAGAGCACCGTGCACCGGCTCTGCGCGACCCTCGAGCACCACGGCTACCTCGTGCGCGATCCCGGCAGCGGCCGCTACCGCCTGAGCCTGCGCGTCTTCCACATCGGCAGCCACGCGCTCGACGCGCTCGACTTGCCCGCCCGCGCGATGCCCGCGCTCGAGGCGCTCGGCGCCGTGACGGAAGAGACCGTCCACCTCGCGGTCCTCGACGGCGCCGAAGCCATCTTCATCGGCAAGGTGGAAAGCCCGCGCCCGCTCCGCCTGTACTCCCAGGTCGGCCGGCGCTGTCCAGCGCACTGCACGGGCGTCGGCAAGGTCCTGCTCGCCCACGCCGGGCCCGGGCAGCGCGCGCTCGTCACCGCACGACCGCTGAAGCGGTACACGGCGAAGACCATCACCTCCACCGCCGCGCTTGAGCGCGAGCTCGAGGAGGTCCGCCGGCGGGGCTACGCCACGGACGAGGAGGAGTTCGAGGACGGCATCCGCTGCGTCGCCGCGCCGGTCCGGGACTATCGCGGGCGCGTCGTCGCGGCGCTGAGCGTGTCCGTCCCCGCCGGGCGGCTGCCCCGCGCGCGCACCGCCTCCCTCGTCGAGCAGGTGCTCGACACCGCGCGCCGCGTCTCCGAGGCGCTCGGCCACCGGACGGCGCCCGACCGCGGCCGGGAGGCGCCGGCCTGATGCTGGACGTCGCCTGGCTCATCGGCGGCAAGACCGGCGAAGGCGTCGACTCGGCCGGCGAAATCTTCGCGCGCGCCGCCGCGCGCGCCGGCGCGAACGTGCACACCTTCCGGCTCTTTGCGCCGATCATCAAGGGCGGGCCGACCTCGTACGAGGTCCGGGCCGCCGACGCCCCGGTCCACGCGCGCGCCGACGGGCTCGACTGCGTGATCGCGCTCGACGACGAGACCGCCGTCCGCCACGGCCCGGCGCTTCGTCCGGGCGGGCTCCTGCTGACCGATGCCGGCCGGCCCGCCGCAACGGCGGCGAACGGCGCTGTCGTGTGTCCGGTGCCGTTCACCGCGCTGGCGCGTGATCTCGGCGGCCCGATCGTGAAGAACATCGTCGCGCTCGGTGTCTCCGCCCGTCTACTCGGCCTCGACGCGGCGGTGATGCGGGAGACCGTGCGCCGGCGGTTCGACGACAAGAGCGCCCGCGTGCAGGAGCAGAACACCGCCGCCGTGGACGCCGGCTGGCGCCACGCCGAGACGCACCTCGCCGGGCACGCCCGCGCGGCGGGTGTGCCGCGGACCGCCGCGGCTGGACGCTGGCTGCTCTCCGGCAACGACGCGATCGCGCTCGGCGCGCTCGCGGCCGGCTGCCGGCTCTACGCGAGTTACCCGATCACGCCGGCAAGCGACATCCTCGAGTGGATGGCGGCGCACCTGCCCGCCGTGGGCGGGGCCGCGATTCAGACGGAGGATGAGATCGCCGCGCTCGGCCTCGTAATCGGCGCCGGGTACGCCGGCGTCCGGGCGATGACCGCCACGAGCGGACCGGGCCTCTCGCTCATGACCGAGACGATGGGCCTCGCCGGCATGGCCGAGATCCCGGCCGTGATCGTCGCCGCCCAGCGGCCGGGCCCGAGCGCCGGGATGCCGACGAAGCACGAGCAGAGCGACCTCCTCCACATGGTGTACGCGTCGCACGGAGAGTTTCCGCGCATCGTCCTCACTCCTGGCACGCTCGAGGAATGCTTCGCCGACACCGCGCTCGCATTCAACCTCGCGGAGCGCTTCCAGTGTCCGGTCATCGTCGCCGCCGACCAGGACCTGGTGCTCGCCCGCTCCACCGCATCGCGCCTGCCGCTCGACGCGGTGCGGATCGACCGCGGCGAGCGTCTCACCGACGCGGAGGCGGTCCGGCGGGGCGATACCTACGAACGGTACGCGCTCACGGCGAGCGGGGTCTCGCCCCGCGCGGTGCCGGGCCAGGCGGGCATCCGGTTCCTCAGCAGCGGAGACGCCCACGACTATCGCGGCGTGATCGATGTGGAAGATCCGGAGGTCCGCCGCGCGATGGTCGACAAACGCCTGCGCAAGACCCGGGACGTGTGGCGGTACGCCGCGGGCACGGCCGCCGAGGGCGAGGGCGACGTGCTGGTGATCTCGCTGGGCTCGCCCTGCGGGCCGATCCGCGAGGCGGCGGCGCGCCTCCGCCGGAACGGACGGCCGGTGCGGTTTCTCCAGATCCGCTGTCTGTGGCCGTTTCCCTCGCATGAGATCGGCCCGGAGGTCGCGCGGGCCCGCCGCGTCGTCGTCGTCGAACACAACGCGACGGGCCAGGTCGCGAGCCTGGTGCGCGGCCACGTCGGCGGCCACGAGAAGGTGACCGGACTGCGGCGCTACGACGGCCTGCCGTTCCGGCCGGCGGACATCGAGGCGGGTGTATGGCCACCGTCCTGACCCACAAGGATTTCGCGGCCGAGCGGGCCACCTGGTGTCCCGGCTGCGGGGACTTCGCCGTGCTCCGTGCCCTGCAGGAGGCGTGTGCGCGCCGGGGCCTCGCGCCGCACCGGATCGTCCTCGTCTCCGGCATCGGCTGCTCCGGCAAGATCACCTCGTACATGGGAACGTACGGGTTCCACACGCATCACGGACGGACGCTGCCCGTGGCGACGGGCATCAAACTGGCCAACCGCGACCTTACCGTCATCGCCGCGGCCGGGGACGGCGACGCCTACGGCATCGGGCTCAACCACCTCATCCACGCCGTTCGCCGCGACGTCGACGTGACGTACGTCGTCATGGACAACGGCGTCTACGGCAATACCAAAGGCCAGACGTCGCCCACCACGGCGGCGGGGGCCACGACCCCGTCCTCCCCCCTCGGCGCGGTCGACGAGCCGGTCCATCCGCTGCGTCTCGCGCTCGCGGCCGGGGCGACGTACCTCGCGCAGGGGTCGAGCGGCGACCCCGCGCAGCTCACGCGGCTCGTCGAGCAGGGCATCGCGCACCGGGGGTTCGCCCTGATCAACGTGATCAGCCCGTGTCCGACCTACGACCGGGGCCGCACCTACGCGTGGTGGCGCGAGCGCCTCACGAACATCGACCAGAACGCCGGCCACGACGCAGGCGATCCGCGGCGCGCCTGGGAGATCGCTGCGAGCCGTGACACCGAGGTGGTGGGCCTCCTCTACCGGGCGCCGCGCCGCGCGCTCGATGAGCGGCTGCCGGGATTTGCCGCCTCGCCGCTGGCCGGCGAAACCCTCGGCCCCGATCTCGACCGCGTCCGGCGGATCCTCGACGAAGAGTACGCGCCGTGAAGACCGCCGACCGCACGTTTTATGTGGACCCGACGCTGGAGACGATGTCGCGCGAGGACCTGGCCGCCTATCAATGGCAGCGCTTCGGCCGCCTCCTCCCGGCCGTCGCCGCCCGCAATCCTTTCTACGGAACGAAGTGGCGCGCCGCCGGCGTGGAGGATCCGCGGGCGATCGCGGACTGGGAGGCGTTCCGGCTGCTGCCCTTCACGACGAAGGCCGAGCTCAGCCGCGATCAGGAGGCGCACCCGCCCTACGGCAGCGACCTGACGTTCCCGCTCGAGCAGTACGTGCGCGTCCACCAAACCTCGGGCACGACGGGCCGGCCGCTGCGGTGGCTCGACACCGCGGAATCCTGGGACTGGTGGCAGCGCTGCTGGCTGTTCGTCTACCGCGCGGCCGGCGTCGGGCCGGGCGACCGGATCTTCTTCGCGTTTTCGTTTGGTCCGTTCATCGGGTTTTGGTCCGCGTTCGACGCCGCGCGCCGGGTCGGCGCGCTCGCCATCCCGGGCGGCGGCCTCGATTCCAACCTGCGCGTCCGGCTGCTCGCGGAGAGCGAGGCGACCGTCCTCGTGTCGACGCCGTCGTACGCGCTGCGGCTCGCGGAGGTCGCGCGTGTCGCGGGGGTGGACGCGGCGAGGTTGCCGGTCCGCCTCACGATTCACGCGGGCGAGCCCGGCGCCAGCATCCCGGCGACCCGCCGCCGCATCGAAGCGGCGTGGGGGGCCCGCTGCATCGACCATACCGGACTGACCGAAGTCGGGGCGACCGGGTTCACGTGCCGGGCCGGAGAGCTGCACCTCAACGAGAGCGAGTTCATCGGCGAGGTGATCGACCCCGCGACGGGGCAGATCGCGCCCGGCGGCGAGGGTGAGCTGGTGCTCACCAACCTCGGCCGTGAGGGATCGCCGGTCGTCCGGTACCGCACCGGCGACCGCGTGCGCCTCACGCTCGAGCGCTGCGCGTGCGGGCGGACGTTCGGCCGGCTCGCCGGAGGCATCCTCGGACGCGCCGATGACATGCTGGTCGTCCGCGGCATCAACGTGTTTCCGAGCGTCATCGAGGATGTGGTGCGGCGGTTCGAATGCGTCGACGAGTTCCGCATCGAAGTGCGGCGGCAGCGCGAGATGCTTGATCTCACGGTGATCGTGGAGATCGACGGCGACCGGTACGCCGCCGAGCAGGTCGCGATGGCGCTTGCGGACTTACGCCGGCGGCTGCGCGCCGCCTGCGGGATCCGGATCGACGCGGCCGCGGCCGCGGCCGGCACGCTGCCGCGGTGGGAGCTCAAGGCAAGGCGGGTCGTCCACATCGGGTAACCCACGGGGGGTGGGATACATGGGAGAGGATCGGAGGGTGGCTTCGCGCAAGGCGATCACGCGCCGCACGCTGCTGTGCGGGGCGGCGGGAGCGGGGCTCGCCGGGGCGGCGGTCGCGGGGATCGGGAGCCCCGCCGCGCGCGGGTTCGGGGTGCCGGCCGTCCTCGCGGCCGCGCCTGTCAAGGTCGGCCTGCTCGTCTCGTACTCCAAGGTGTACGGACAGCTCGGCGAAGACATCACCGCGGGCATGACGCTGTACCTGGACGGCGTCGGGTGGACGGCCGGCGGCCGCCGCATTACGTGGATCCGCGAGGACGAGGAGATCGATCCGCAGGTCGGCGTCCGCAAGGCCCGGAAACTGATCGAGGCCGACGGCGTGGACCTCCTCACGGGGATCGTCGCGACGCCCACGGCGTACGCGATCCGGGACATGGTCCACAACAGCAAGACGATCCTCGTCGTCAGCAACGCCGGCGGCAACCTGCTGACGCGCGCGCGGCGGAGTCCGTACATCTTCCGGGTGTCGTTCACGTCGTGGCAGGTCAGCGCGCCGTTCGGCAAATGGTTCTACGACAACGTCGCCCGCACGGCGGTGCTCACCGCGGCGAACTACGGCTTCGGAACCGAGTCCCTCGCCGCGTTCAAGGAGACGTTCGTCCCGGCCGGCGGCCGGGTGACCGGCGAGGTGCTCCCGCCGCTCAACAACACGGACTACGCGCCGTACATCGCGCAGATACAGAAGCTCGGCCCGGAGGCCACCTACAATTTCTACAGCGGCAGCGACGCCGTGCGGTTTCTGCAGGCGGCGCAGCAGTACGGGTTGACGAAGGCGAGCCGGACGACCGGCGCGGGGTTCATGGTCGAGCAGGACGTGCTGCCGGCGGAGGGTGCGGCGGCGCTCGGCATCTACAGCCCGCTGCATTGGGCGCTCACGCTGCAGAACCCGGAAAATCTCGCGTTCACCCGGGCCTACAAAGCCCGCTTCAAGCGCGACGCCAGCGTGTTCGCGATGCAGGGCTACGACGCGGCGCGGGTGATCGTCGAGGGCCTCAACCGCGCGGGCGGCAACACCGCCGACAAGGACCGGCTCGTCGAGGCGATGACCGCGGTGCGCTTCGCGAGTCCGCGGGGACCGTTCGAGTTCGACCCGAACACGCATAACGTGATCCAGAGCGTCTACGTCCGGCAGGTGCGGCAGGTCGGCCGGGACATCGCGAACGTCGCGTTCGTCAATCTCGGCCGGATCGCCGACCCGGGCAAGTAAGATCGCGCCCGAGCCGATGGCCCGGCACCCCGTGCCGGCCGGCCGCTCCATCGGAGCGGCGGTGCCGTGACATTCTATCTCTTGCAGGCGCTGAACGGCTGCGCCTACGGCATGCTGTTGTTTCTGCTCGCGGCCGGCCTCTCGCTGATCTTCGGGCTCATGGAGATCGTGAACCTCGCCCACGGCGGATTCTATCTGCTCGGCGCGTACCTGGGCCTCTCGATCGTCCGGTGGACCGGGTCGTTCTGGCTCGCGCTTGCGATCGCGCCGCTCATCACGGGCGGCGCGGGGTTCCTGCTGGAGTGGCCGTTTCTCCGGCCGCTGTACCGGCGCACGCACCTCGACCAGATCCTGCTGACGTTCGGGTTCGCCTTCGTCCTGACCGACCTCACGCGCTGGTTGTGGGGCGCCGGCGTGCAGTCCCTGCCGGCGCCCCGCGGGCTCGACCAGTCGGTCGTCATCCTCGGCACGCTGTTTCCCGCCTACCGGCTCTTCGTGATCGGCGCCGGCGCGGCGCTCGCCCTCGGACTGTGGCTCGGCCTCGTGCGGTCGCGCCTGGGTGCGGTCGTGCGCGCGGGGGTCGCCAACCGGGAGATGACCCAGGCGCTCGGGATCGACGTTGCGGCGGTCTTCACGGGCGTGTTCGTCTTCGGCACAGCGCTGGCAGGGCTGGCCGGCGTCGCGGCCGCGCCCATCCTCGGCGTGTTCCCCGGCGTCGACTTCGAGATCCTCATCGTGACGCTCATCGTCGTGGTCGTGGGCGGGCTGGGGACTTTCAGCGGTGCATTCTGGGGTGGGTTGTTGATCGGCGAGGCCGAGACCTTCGGCAAAGTGCTCGTGCCGCAGGCCGCGCTCGTCGTGATCTACATCGTCATGGCGGCGGTGCTCCTCGCGCGGCCGGCCGGGCTCTTCGGAGGGCGCGCCCGGTGAACCGCGCGCCCGGGGCCCGCACGTTCCTCCCGGCGTCAGGCGCGAGCGGCGGCCGGCGAGTGGTCCCGGTCCTCGTCGCGGCGGCACTTCTCCTGGTGCCGTTGGCCGGCTCGCGCTTCGCGGCGACGACATTGACGGAGATGCTCATCTTCGCCATCTTCGCAATGAGCCTGGACCTGCTGGTCGGGTACACGGGCCTCGTCTCGCTGGGCCACGCCGCGCCTTTCGGGGTGGCGGCGTACGCCGTCGCGCTCCTCAGCACGCACGGGTCCGTGGCGCTCGCCGCGACGCTGCCGGCCGCGATCGTCGCCGGCACGGCGGCCGCCGCGCTCATCGGCGTGTTCGCGCTGAGAGCCGCCGGAGTCTACTTCCTCATGCTCACGCTGGCGTTCGCGCAGATGGCCTACGCCGTGGCCCATGAATGGGCCGGCGTGACCGGCGGCACCAACGGCCTGTCCGGCATTCCACGGCCGGTGCTGCCCGGCGCCGACCTCGGCGGTACCGTCCCCTTCTATTACCTCGTCCTGCTGCTCGGCGGGCTCGCCGCGCTCGTGCTCGCGCGGATCACCGGCTCTCCGTTCGGCGCGGCGCTCGCCGGGGTGCGGGAGAACGAAGCCCGGATGCGCGCCATGGGGTACGACACGTTCCGGCTCAAGATGGCGGCGTTTGCCATCGCGGGCGCGGCGGCGGCGCTGAGCGGCGCCCTGTACGCCTATTACAACGGGTTCGTGTCCCCCGACGTCCTCTACTGGACCACCTCCGGGCAGGTGCTCGTCATGGTGCTGCTCGGCGGCGCCAGGACGCTCGCCGGACCCGCCGTCGGGGCGGCGGCGGTCCTCCTGCTGCAAAACCTGGCCAGCTCGTATACGGAGCGCTGGACCCTGATCCTCGGCGCGGCGTTCATCCTCGTGGTGCTCGCGGCGCCGAGCGGGCTCGCCGGCGCGGCGGCCCGCCTCGGCGGTGCGCGGCGCCGGCTCCGTGCCGTCGATCCAGGCGCCGGGCCGCTCCCGCCGGCCCCGTCCGAGGGCACCGCGCGGTAGGCGCATGGACGCGATCCTTTCGATCGAGCGGCTGACGAAGCGGTTCGGCGGCCTGATCGCCCTGCGCGACGTGTCGCTGTCGATCGCGCCCGGCGAGCGTCACGCGCTCATCGGCCCCAACGGCGCCGGCAAGACGACGCTGTTCAACGTCGTGAGCGGCGAGCTCCCGCCGACGGCCGGCCGCGTGAGCCTCCTCCGCCGGAGCATCACGGGGCTTCCATCGCACGAGATCGCGCGGCGGGGTCTCGCCCGCACATTCCAGCGCAACAATCTGCTGTTCAGCCTGACCGCGCTCGAAAACGTACGCCTCGCCGTCCAGGCCTGCACGGCCGCCACCCGGCGCCTGCTCACGCCCGTCGACCGGCTGCCGCAGCTCGAGGAGCATGCCCGCGTCCTGCTCGATCGGATGGACCTCGCCGGCCGCGCCCCGGTGCCCGCGCGCACCTTGTCGTACGGCGAACAGCGCCAGCTCGAGGTGGCCATCGCGCTCGCCGGGCGGCCGAGGGTTCTCCTCCTCGACGAGCCGACGTCGGGGATGTCGCCGGCGGAAACCGCCCGCATGACCGCGCTGCTGGACCGGCTCGGGCGGGAGCAGACGGTAGTCATCATCGAGCACGACATGGACGTCGTTTTCGCGCTGGCGGACCGGATCACGGTGCTGTATCTCGGCGGGGTCATCGCCTCCGGGACCCCCGAAGCAGTGCGGGCCGACCCGCGGGTCCAGGAAGTCTATCTCGGAACCGGGGAGGGCCTCGACGGATGACATCCGCCGGCACGCCCGGACCCCGGCCTGCGCCGCTTCTGGAGCTCGACGCGGTGCACACGTACTACGGCGAGTCTCACGTGCTGCAGGGCGTCAGCCTGAGGGTCGAGGCCGGTCGTATCACGTGTCTGGTCGGCCGCAACGGCGCCGGGAAGACCACGACGGTGCGGACGATGATGGGGTTCACGCCGCCGCGCAGCGGCCGGATCGTGTACGATGGGCGGCCGATCACCGGCACGGCGCCGCACCGCGTGGCGCGGCTCGGGATCGCGCTCGTCCCCGAGGGGCGGGGCATCTTCCCCGATCTCACGGTGCGGCAGCACCTCACGCTGGCACACCGCCCCAACGGCTGGTCCGTGGATCTCGCCGCCGCGCGGTTTCCGATCCTCGGGGAGCGGGGCCGGCAGCCGGCCGGACTGCTCTCGGGCGGCGAACAGCAGATGCTGGCGATCGCGCGGGCGCTGACGATGGCGCCGCGGCTGGTCGTCCTGGATGAGCCGAGCGACGGGCTCGCCCCGCTGTTTGTGGCACGGGTCGGGGACATTCTCCGCGACATGCGCGCCGAGGGACTGGGCGTGCTCCTCGTCGAGCAGAACCTCGCGCTCGCCCGCGCCGTCGCGGACCGGCTGTACGTGCTCAACAAGGGCCGCGTCGTGTTCGAGGGCGCCCCCGCCGATCTCGACGCGGCGCCGGACGTACGGGCGCAGTACCTCGGCGTCTAGCCGCGCGGCACGCCGGTGCGCGGCGGGACCCGATACAGGAGAGCAGAAAACCGAGGGACGGTGGTAGGTGATGAAGACGCGGGCCGCGGTGCTCTTCGACGTTGGCGCGAGGCTCGAGATCCGGGACGTCGAGGTCGCATCGCCGCAGGCCGGAGAGGTCCTCGTTCGGATGGCCGCCGGCGGCGTATGCCACACCGACCTGCACGTGATGACCGGCCACCTGCCGGCGCCGCTCCCGGCGGTGCTTGGGCATGAAGGGGCGGGAATCGTGACGGAGGTGGGACCGGGCGTTGGATCGCTCCGGCCCGGCGACCACGTCATTCCCCTGTGGCGGCTGAGTTGCGGGGAGTGCGAGTACTGTACCGGCGGACGTCCGGCGCTCTGCCCGGCCGGCAGCGAGATCCGCAGAACCGGCTGCTTCGCCGACGGCACCACGCGCTTCGCGCTCGCAGGCCGGGAGATCAAGCACTTCTGCGGCGTGTCGACCTTCTCGGAATTCTCCGTCATTCCGGAACGTGCACTGATCAAGATCCCCGAGGACCTGCCGCTCGATCGGGCCGCCCTCTTCGGCTGTGCGGTGATTTGCGGCGTGGGCGCGGTGATCAACGCGGCGCGGGTCAGACCGGGCAGCAGCGTCGCCGTCTTCGGCGCGGGCGGGGTCGGCCTCAACGTGGTGCAGGGCGCCGCGCTCGCCGGCGCGGCGCAGATCATCGCCGTGGATCTGCTGGACGGCAAGCTCGAGTATGCCCGCCGGTTCGGCGCGACGCACACGGTGAACGCGTCGAGGGCCGATCCGGTGGCGCAGGTCCGCGCGCTCACCGGGGGACGCGGCGTGGATTACGCGTTCGAGGCGATCGGCACCCCCGCCGTCATGCGGCAGGCGTACGACACGCTGGCCAAGCGCGGAACCGCGGTCGTTGTCGGGGTGACGCCGATGACGGCGGAGGTCTCGGTCCCGGTGATGTCGCTCGTCTTCGAGGAGCGCACCCTGACGGGATCGTTGTACGGGGCAAGCCGTCCGCGCACCGACATCCCGATGCTTATCGACCTCTACCGAGCCGGCAAGTTGAAGATCGACGAATTGCTGACACGGACCTATCCGTTCGAGGAGATCAACGAGGCATACGGCGCGCTCGAACGCGGGGAAGTGGCGCGGACCGTGGTGGTCTTTTGACCGCGGCCATCGACGCCGACCGGCTCTGGTCCAGCCTCATGGCCATGGCCGAGATCGGCAAAACGCCGGGCGGCGGCGTGCGCCGCCTCGCCCTCAGCGACGAGGACCGCGCGGCCCGTGACCGGTTGGCCGGCTGGCTGACAGAGGCCGGCCTGGCCGTCCGGGTGGACGACCTCGGCAACATGTACGGCCGGCGCGCCGGCGCCGACTCCCGCGCGGCACCGGTGGTTTTCGGCTCGCATCTCGACACGGTCCCGACCGGTGGGCGGTTCGACGGAGTGCTCGGCGTGATGGGCGCGCTTGAGGTCGTCCGCGCCCTCGACGACGCGGGGATCCGCACCCGGGCGCCGCTCGACGTGGTCAATTGGACCAACGAGGAGGGCGCGCGCTTCGCCCCGGCGATGCTGGCCAGCGGCGTCGTCTCCGGCCGCTTCACGCGCGAGGAGGCCTACGCCGCGCGCGATGCCGGCGGCCGGACGTTCGGCGACGAACTGGCGCGGATCGGCTATGCGGGAGAGCCGGCGAACCGCCTGCGCGACTGCGCGGCGTACCTCGAGCTGCACGTCGAGCAGGGGCCGGTGCTGGAACGCGCCCACAGCCAGGTGGGCGTCGTCGACGGCATCGAGGGCATCTCGTGGAGCCGGATCGACGTGACCGGCCGGGCCGCCCACGCCGGGCCGACGCCGATGCCGGACCGTCACGATGCCCTTGTCGCGGCCGCACGTCTCGTCCTGTTGCTGCGCGACGGCGCGGGACGGCTCGCCGGCGTCCGGACCACCGTGGGCCGGCTCGACGTGTCTCCGAATACCATCAACGTCGTGCCCGGCCGGGTCGAGATGACGCTCGACGTCCGCTCGCCGCGCGACAACGGCCTGGACGCCGCGCTCGCCGCGGCGGATCGCGCCTGCGCCCGCGTCGCGGAATTGGACCGCGTCGAGGTGCGGCGCGAGGAGTTCTGGCGCAGCCCGGTGACGCCGTTCTCGTCGAAGGTGATCACAGCTGTGGCCGGCGCCGCGAAGGCCCGCGGCTTCAGCGCGACACGCCTGTGGGCCGGCGCCGGCCACGACGCGAAATACATGGCGGACCGCTATCCGGCCGGCATGATCTTCGTCCCCAGCCAGGACGGCCTGAGCCACAACGAGGCGGAGTGGACGCCGCCCGAGGACTGCGCGCGCGGAGCCGCGGTGCTGCTCGACGCGGTGCTCGCGCTGGCCGGAACTGCCTAGGCGCTCCGAAGGAAAACGTCGCCGCGGCGGCGAGAAGGTCCATCCAAACCACGGTCGACGAACGCCACGGGATCATTTCCTGCGTAAGGGGGGAACGCGCGTATGGCCACCGCGACAGCGGCCGCTCGGACGGCGGACCACGAGGTCACCTACTTTCCCGAGGATCGCCTGCCCTGGCCGCAGACGACCCTGCTCGGCATCCAGCACGTCATGGCGATGTTCGGCGCCACCGTCCTCGTCCCGCTCATCCTCGGCTTCAACGTCAACACGGTGCTCTTCTTCAGCGGCGTCGCGACCCTGATCTTCATCGCCGTGACGGGCGGGAAGGTCCCAAGCTACCTCGGCTCGTCGTTCTCGTTCATCGGCTCGGTGCTCGCGATCCAGGGCGGCGCGGGCCACAATCAGTCCCTCGCCTTCGCCGGCATCTTCGTCGCGGGCGCCCTGTACTTCGTCGTCGGAGCGATCGTGCATCAGGTCGGGACGCGGGTCATCCGCTTCTTCATGCCGCCGGTCGTCACCGGCACCGTCGTCGCGGTGATCGGCCTCGCGCTGGCGGGGCCCGCGTGGGCGAGCTACTCCAAGGACCTGTTCACGGCCACCGTGACGGTCCTGGCCGCGGCGATCGCGAGCGTGTACCTGCGCGGGTTCCTCCGCCTGCTGCCGATCCTCGCCGGCATCGTCGTCGGCTACGTGGTCGCGCTTCTCGATCCCGCCTGCGGCGCGGCCGCGGGGTGCCACGTCAACCTCGGCCTCGTCTCGGGCGCCGCCTGGTTCGGCCACCCGCAGTTCAGCTTCCCGCCGCAGTTCACCGGCAGGGCAATCAGCCTCTTCTGGTTCATCCCGATCGTGCTCGTGGCCGAGAACGCCGGGCACGTGTACGCGATCAGCGGCCTGATGAAGCGCGATCTCAGCGGTTACCTCGGCCGGACGTTCATGGGAGACGGCCTGGGGACGATGCTGAGCGCGCTCTTCGGCGGCACCGGCGAGACCACGTACGCGGAGAACATCGGGGTCATGGGCGTGACGCGCGTCTTCTCGATTCCGGTGTACATCGTCGCCGCGGTCGTCGCCATCCTGCTCGGGTTCGTGCCGAAGTTTGGCGGGTTGGTCAACAGCATCCCCGCGAGCGTCCTCGGCGGCATCGAGCTGTATCTCTTCGGCCTCATCGCCGCGATCGGCGGGAAGATCTGGGTGGACGGCCGTGTCGACTTCTCGAACCGCGCCAACCTGGCGACGGTCGCGATCCCGTTGATCCTGGCCGCGAGCGGCGCCGACGTCAAAGCCGGCGCGTCCTTTGAGATCAACAACCTCGGCCTCGGCGCGCTCGGCGCGATCATCCTGTATCAGATCCTGCGGCCCGGCGCCGGGATTCCCGCCGAGCCGGTTGCAACGGCGGAGGCCTAAATCGTGCGGGCACGCAGCGTCCTATACACTTAATGACAGGACTTACGCACGAGCCTAAAAACGGGCTGAAAAGATAAGGGACACCGCCTGACGAAAGCTTTGCGTTGCTGAGACGACAAGGCAGACGTCAGGGAGGGTGACCCCTCATGGTGTCCCGCCTGTATGCTAGCACCCGCTCCCTGTGGCAGCAAGTTGAGACGGCGATCGCGACGTTGGACGTGGGCCGAGGCCGGCCCCGTCGCGTGGTTGAGGTGATGGCCCTGTACGTGACCGGGCTCATCCTGCTGGAGAAGGGCCAGACCGCGGTGCGCATCGCGACGGTGCTGCCGGGCCGAGCCCATGATGCGCTGAACCGATTGCTCCGGGTCGTGCCATGGTCGCCCCACCAACTGATCCTCGGGCTGATCCGCTGGGTGCAACGTCAGGCGGGGCCAGGCTATCTGTGTCTCGACGATGTCGTGGTGGAGAAACCCTTCGCCAAATTGCTCACCTGGGTGGGGTGGACGTACTCGCACAGCAAGCAGGGGCATGTCTTTGGGTTCCACATCGTCTTGTTGTTTTGGTGCAATACAAGACTGCGCATTCCCGTCGGCTTCCGCCTGTGGCGGGCGAAACGAGAGGGCATGGCGCCCTATCGCACCAAACTGGAGCTCGCCCAGAACGTGATTGCCAACGTGTTGCGCGCGGGGCTCACCTTCGAGTACCTGACCTTTGACCGCTGGTACAATGCGCGGTCGTTCACGAAGTGGCTGGACGCTCAGGAGATCATCTGGGTCAGCACGCTCAAGAGCAATGCCCTGATCACCTATCGCGGCCGCACCCAGCCGGTCGCGAAGTGGGCGCAGCAGCTTCCCCGCCACCGCATCGCGGGCCGCACCTGGGCCTGGGTCGGCACCGTGCATCTCCCGCGATACGGCATCATCCGACTCGTCGTGGCCACAAACGGCCAGGGGGGATTGGACTACATCGTCAGCAACGATCAGCATCGGCGCGGGAAGGTCCTGCTGCATCGCAAGCGTAGTCGCTGGGATATCGAGACCAGCTTCCGCGACACCAAGCAACTGGCCGGGCTGGGGGCCTGTCAGTGCCGAGTGTCGCAGGCTATGGAGCGTCATGTCGCCCTGGTCCTCCTCGCCTTCGTCGTACTCCAGCAGCTGCGTCTCGCCCCATCAGAAACGGTGGGGGAGGTCAAACGTCGCTTGCATCTGACCGGTATCCGAGGAGACCAGTCAACGTCAGGCGCGGCCATCGCCTCACCACAACGAGAGGGCCAAATCATGGCTGCTGCGTAAGTCCTGTTAATGAGACTCGTATAATACATCACCGAGTACTTGAGTCTCGGCCGCTTTACCCCTCGCCTGCCTCCTCAAGATCGCCGCTCTTGATCGCTTTAACGAGGACGTTCCACTCAGCATGGGACAACGTGACACGGTTGTCGCCCTCGCCGATACACACCTCATTCGCATCAATCTCCACCGTCGGGCACTGGCTGCACGCAGGGCATAGAGAATAGGCCTTAGTCATTGCCCTCGCCTCCATTCTCGAGAGGTTGCTTCCCGATTGCTGAAACTCTCAATCATCGGGCACACCACCGTCTGATCGATGTTGTTCGCGTTCGACCGAGACTGTGGCGGACACTTTGCCAACATCGAGCGCAGATCGGACTTCAGCGATCGAAGTCGGGCGATTTGTTCATCGATGCGGCTGACGTGGTCTGACAGCATCTGCGCGACGGCGTCGCAGGGAATCTTCCCGCCGTTGGCCACCACGAAGATTTTCCGAATCTCCCGAAGCGTGAGTCCCAGACTTTTCGCCCTGGAGATGAACGCCAGTCGTCTCTCGGTTTCGTGGTCGTACAAACGGTAGCCCCCGCTGGATCGTCTTGGGCTCGGCAGAAGACGGAGGGTCTCGTAGTACCTCAACGTGCGCGGGTTGACGCCGAACTCTTTGGCCACCTGGCCGATCAGCTTTCCCGTCATGATCGCTCCCTCGCTGGTTACCTTACACCTTCCAGTATAGGGGAGGGTCAAGGGCAATTACCGGTCCGGGTACCGTGACGTGGATCACCGATTCTCGATTGAGCGCGCGCTCCCGCGCGCGGAGCCATCGCTTGGTTTCGCAGCGCGCGAGATTCGCCATCTCGTACGTTGCCGGCCGGAGGAGCTCATGAGCGCGACAAACAAACCGTCGAACATTCCCCAACCCGTCCTGCCCCACACCGTCACCACGGGTGAGTTCGTCCGCCTGCTGGCCCGGCATACCAGGGTGGAGTGGACGCCGGAAGCGCCGGGCATCCTCGTCATCGGCCCGCCGGGAGCCGGCAAGTCCGCCGGCGCGCGCCAAGCGGCCGAACTCCTGTCCGCTGAGATCGGTGAGCCTGTGGGGCTTAACGACGTGCGCCTCACCGAGGTTACGCCGATCGACATCATCGGCCTGCCCGAGGTGGACAAGAAGACGCACCGGACCCAGTGGGCGGCGAGCAACCTGCTCCCCGGGCCGGAGGACCCGGCGCGCGGCCTGATCGTCTTCGACGAGCTCCCGAACGCCGCGCCGGCCGTCCAGACAGCCGTCTACAAAGCGTGCACGGAGCATATGGTCGGTCCCCACGTCCTCCCCAAAGGCTGGTGGGTGATCCTTATGGGCAACCGCATGGCCGACCGCGGTAACGTGTTCCCCATCCCGAAGCCGCTCGTCAACCGCGTCACCGTGCTGGAGGTCCAACCCTCGCTCGACGACTGGCTCAGCTACTCGCTGCCGCGCGGACTAGCGCCGGGGTGCACGCGTATCTCCGGCAAAACCCGCAGCACTTCCTCGAAATCGATTACAGCCCGGATCCGATTCCGTACCCGACCCCGCGGTCGTGGACATACCTCAGCTGGCACGTCCGCCGGTTGCGCGAAGATAGGCTCACCAAGAGCGCGTTTGCCGACGCGCTCCGGATCGTGGCCCAGGGCCAGACCGGCCCGGGCATCGGGACCCAATTCTGCACCTACGTCCGGCTCTTCGATCAGATCCCGGACGCCGAAGCGACCATGAACGGAGCGGCGTCGCCCGAGCCGCCCACGGACATTGACGCCGCGTGGGCGCTCGTCGCCGCGCTCATCGGCCACATCCCGGCCGCGAAGACGCTGCGGTACTTCGTTGAGTACCTGCCGAAGCTCGCGCAGGAACTTCAAGTCTACGCGGTCCGCAGCGCCGTCATGGCCAGCCAGGACCGCACCGCTGTCACGCGACGGTTCGAGGCGCCTGATACAAAACCGGCGTGGACCGCGTGGTGCCAGGGCAACAAGGGGTTCCTCGGCGCCATCGCCGCGGATGACGCACGGCACGCGGCCGCCTAAGCCGCACCGGCAGAGGAACTTTCGTGACCACCTCATCTGTCCAATTCTCCGTCGACGAAATCATCCGGATCAAGAAAGCGACCTTGTTGGCCAAGTACCCCTTCTTCGGCGTCCTGATCTCGTACCTGAAGTCCGAGGGTCATCCGGCCGCGTGGTTCGAGGAGCGCGGGCTGTTCCCGACGATGGCCACAGACGGCGTGAGGCTCCTCTGCGCGCATGAGTTCGTGCGGAAGCTCCAGCAGGATCCGTTGCGCGACCTCGTGATGGGCGTGCTCGCACATGAAGTCCTCCATGCGTGTCTCGGGCACATCTGGCGCCGCCAACATCGCGAGCCGCTGCTTTGGAACATTGCGGTGGACATGGTCGATAATTTTATCCTGACCCAGAACCAGATTGACCTTCCCGACGATTGCGTCACGATACCGAGCGGCTGGGAGAAACTCTCGGAAGAAGAGATCTATGAGCGCCTGCGCAAGAACGTCAACCAAACGCTCGTCCAGGCCGCCGCACAATCTTCGCTCGGCGCCGGCGACGTGCTCCCGCCGCCGATGCCCGGGTCGGGCTCAGGGCAGGATGGCCTGAACGGGAAAGACGGCGTCAGCGGCACAGGTGACCCACTGGCCAAGACATGGAAGGACCGCCTGATCCGCGCCGCCCAGGTCGCGAAGTCGCAGGGCCGCTTGCCAGCCGGCATCAGCGAGATCGTCGACGATCTGCTGCGGCCGCAGCAGGACTGGCGGACGCTGCTCGCGCTCTTCGTCCAGCCGCACGCGCACGATTACGACTGGCTCCGGCCCGACCGGCGCCTCCTTGGTGCCTACGGGCTGTATCTCCCCACGCTGTTCGGGGAGAAGATCGAAGACCTTGTGGTCGCGATCGATACCTCCGGCTCCATCAGTCGCGACGAGTTGCGCACGTTCCTGAGCGAGCTGCGCGGGATCCTTCAGGCCTATCCGCACATGCACGTCTACCTTGTGACTTGCGACGCCCAAGTGTACGCATTCCAGGAATTGACCGGCCAGGACCCCGTCCCGACCGAGATCCAGGGCCGCGGGGGCACCGACTTCCGGCCGGTGTTCGACGAGATCGAGACACGCGGCTTGCTGCCCAGCGCGGCCGTGTTCCTCACGGACGGCATGCGCGACTATCCGGACGAAGCGCCGCCGTACCCGGTTCTCTGGGTGTTGACGCCGACCCACCAGGAACCCCCGTTTGGAACCGTGACGGTGCTGGACGAAACGGCATCGTTATAGGAAGAACCCCATGCCGTGGTTCCTCTTCGCCACCGAACGCTGTATACTTCCCGTGGAGGACCCTAGGTGCCGACCGTTGCGAGGATTGGGCCGTACCGGTTCTTCTTTTTCAGCAACGAAGGTACCGAGTCGCCTCATATTCACGTGCAGCGCGAGCGGCGGTTGGCGAAGTTCTCGCTCGATCCGGTAACGCTAGTTTCCTCGACCGAATTCGCCGCTCACGAACTTGGCGTTCTGATACGGATGGTCGCCGAACACCGCGGCCAGTTCCTGGAGGCGTGGCATGCGTTCTTTGGAGGTTGAACCGAACCCTCGGGCCCAGCATGTGGTACTCACCGATGACGAGTTGGTCGTGTACCTTCGAGACGGCCGAAAGATCAGCGCCCCGCTCGCCTGGTTCCCTCGCCTCCTGAATGGGACGCCGGAGCAACGACACGAGTGGGAACTCCTCGGCGATGGAGAGGGCATCCACTGGCCACAGCTTGACGAGGACCTGAGTGTTGCAGGGCTGTTGCGTGGCACACCAGCGCCCGAGGCGAATATCTAAGCAGGTCACGCAACTAATCCCTCGACAGGCTTCGGGAGCAGCAGTGTCAGGTTGTTCTTAATTCTGCTTATGAAATTCGCTCTAGGCGCCTCTCCAGATTCGGTTCGGGACCCGGGTCACCACATCTCGCGCCGGCGTCGTGCCGTAATGTCGTCTGGCGCAGGTGGTGGAGCAGAACTCATCCCCATGCTCGACGGCGAGCGGGGGCCGAGCTTTCCCGCATTCCTTGCAAACGTGGGTACGCATTGCTTCCCTCCTGAAGCTTCTTCAAAAAATGAAGGGTGGCGCGACGCGCCACCTACCG
>DASYXS010000111.1:0-3320 GCA_035934535.1 bacterium | reverse complement strand
GACTGGGGGCTCGTGCAGGACGACCTCACCCGCGGCTCGGCGCAGACGTTCTTCCAGTCCCCGTCCTGCGCGGCGCCGTGCGCGAATGCCGGCAATCAGAGCGGCATCCGGTACATCCCGCTCCTGCCGTCCATCAATGTCACGTCGCTCGCGTGCCAGCAGAACGTGAACCCGGGCACGAACGTGTTCGACCAGGTGAACACCGGCGACGGCATCTCCTGCACATCGCCGATCTCGACGGTCAACAGCACCAACGTCACCTTCAGCGGGACGGAAAGCAGCCCCGAGAGCCTGGTGATCGACAACGCCGGGCTCGGCGTCGTCCACATCAACGGGTCGATCGCCGGCAATAGCACGCTCACGTGTTCCAATACGAACTTCAACAATTACAATTTCGGCGTGATCTTCGCGACCGGGGACGTGGACATCGCCGCCAACACCGTCTTCACCGGATTCATCTACACGCCGGGGAACGTGTACTCGCACGGCACGGTGGTGATCCAGGGCGGCGTCTTCTCGCAGAACGACCCGTCGAGCGGCACCTCGGTGAACCAGGTCGACGACCTCGGCACCGTCAACTTCTGCGGCGGGTCGAGCACACAGGTGGTGGACAACCCGCAGTTCTACACGTTTACGACGATCTCGTGGCAGGACCGGCCGCTCGGACAGCCGTGATCCGCGAGTCAAGGAGGACGTGACACAATGGCACGGCACAGTGGGGCGGTGGGGGTCGACATCGGCAGCGCGGCGATCAAAGTCGTCGAGCTGTCGGCCGACGGGACACGGATGGACGGCAACGGCACGGCGGTGCGGGCGGCGGCGTCGGCGCCCACGCCGGCCGGGACGATCGACGAGGGGCGGATCGCCGATGTGCAGGCGGTGGGCCGGGCGCTTCGGGATCTCGTCCAGAGCGCCGGGATCAAGACCCGCCGCGCGGTGACCGCGGTCAACGGCCAGGTCGCGCTGATGCGGGAGGTCCGCATGCCGCAACTGCCGCCGGAGGAGATCCGGCAGGCCGCGCGGTTCGAGGTCGAACGGTACCTGCCGTACCCGATTGCGGACGTGACGTTCGATACCGTCGTCATCGGCGAGAGTCGCGAAGGCGGCGCGGGCCGGGTGGACGTCCTCGTCGTCGCCGCCCGAACGGACGTGCTGCACCAGCACGCCGCGGCGCTGCAGGCCGCGGGGCTCGAGCCCGTCGTCGTCGAGGTCGAGCCGCTCGCGGTGGTGCGCGCGGTCTCGCCCCGCGCGACGCCCGAGCAGGTCACGGCCTGCATTCACCTTGGATCGAGCGTGACCATGATTCTCGTCGCCGAAGGCGAGGCTCCGCGGGTGATCCGGACGGTGGCCTTCGGCACGACGCAGCTGCTGGAAGCGGCCGCGTCCCGCCTCGGCACAACCGGCGAGGCGCCGGAGGCGCTGCAGGCGCGCCTCGCGTCTGCGGGCGACGACATGCCGGGTCTGCGCGAAGCGATCGACGACAGCCTGTCGTCCCTGGTCACGGAGATCCGGCGCTCGCTCGAATATTACGGCGGACGTTATCGCGCGGCGGTCCCGGATCGCGTCGTCGTCACCGGCGGCGGCGCCGCCCTGCCCGGCGTCACCGCATCGCTCACATCCGCGCTGGATCTGCCGGTCGAGCTCGGCGATCCGTTCGCGGCGCTTGGCGGTGCGCCGCGGGACTGGGCGGTGAACGGCGGCCCGGCCTACGCCGTCGCCGCCGGCCTCGCCCGACGGGGGGTGGACGAGCCGTGATCAGGATCAACCTTCTCCCGCAGCGCCGCCGCCGGCGGCTCAGTCCGGAATCGGGGGTCGTGATCGTCGCCCTCCTCGTGATCGCGGCGCTCGCGGCCTCGTATCTCTGGGGAACCTGGCGGAACCGGGAAGTGGCGGCGCAGACCGCGGCGATCAACCAGAAACTCGTCGTGACCCGCCGGCAGGTCGCCGAAGTGCTGGCGCTCGAAGCCAAGATCGACGACCTCAAGGCCCGCGAGGCCCTCCTGGCGTCCCTCGAAGCGCGAGAGATCCCGTGGTCGGAGATATTGATCGACCTGGCGGCACGCACGCCGCGCGACGCGTGGCTGGCGAGCGCCGCGGCCAGTCCCGGTACTGCGGGGCTCGGCCTGAATTTGCAGGGTTCGGCGCTTTCATACACGTCGGTGGCACGGTTCATGACCACGCTGACCGGATCGTCCTTCTACAGCGACGTGGACCTCCAAGGGGCCCAGCGCGCCACGCTGGGGCCGACGCCAATCGTCCAGTTCGGTCTCACGCTCAGCATGCGGCCGCTGCCCGTGCCCCCGGCGCAGCCCGCGCCGGCGACGACGAAGCCGGCCAAGGAGCCATCCCGATGAATCGCCGTGACCGTCTCATGCTGATGATCGCGATCGTGCTGTTGGGGGGGATCGTCTTCAAGTTCGAGATCTACGACCCTCAGCAGGCCCAGTACACGACGCTCGTCGCGGCGCGCGACGCCGCGGCGGACGAGCTCGCCAGAGACGAGCGGATCGTCGCGCGGGCGCCGCAGGCGCGGGCAGAGTACGAGCGCGCTCGGGCGCACATCGCCGCGGTGGAGCAGAAACTGCCGCAGCAGA
Organism: bacterium; assembly: GCA_035934535.1. Lineage (GTDB taxonomy): Bacteria > Sysuimicrobiota > Sysuimicrobiia > Sysuimicrobiales > Segetimicrobiaceae > DASSJF01. The sequence continues at coordinate 726 of DASYXS010000111.1, read as the reverse complement.
AGGAGATCCCGGCGCTGTTGGCCGCGATGGAACGGTTCACGAAGAACGTCGGCGTGGTGTTCCAGAGCATCCGGCCCGGTCCGCTGAGCGCGGTGGCGCTCCCGCCGGGCGCGGCCCAGGCGTCGCCCGCCGGCGCGCAGGGACAGACGCGTCCGGGACAACACCCACCCGTGTACTCGTCGATGCCGGTTGAGCTCTCGCTGTCCGGGACGTTTGAGCAGACGGTGGCATACCTGCGGGGCTTGAAGAATTTTCCGCGGCTTGTGATCATCGATTCCGTGTCGCTCACGCCGCAGGTTCTGCCGAAGCTGAGCGTGACGATCAAAGCGGAGATCTACACTTTGGGAACGCCGCAGGCGCCGGCGGGGGGAGCGCGTTAACGTGAAGCGTCTTCGAGAACTCATCAACAAGCACCGTACTGTAACCGCGGTCATCGCGATTGCCGTCGTCGCGCTCGCCGGCTGGGAAGTGTATGCCGCCGTGAGTCAGGGCGGTCCGCCACCGACGCTGTCCGCGGTCCGACCCGTGTCTCCGGCATCGGCGGGGACGGGTGGCGCGTCGGGCGCCGGTCCCGCGGGAAACGCCGCGCTCCGCGCAGCGGGCCACCTCGCCGGTGTGCCGGCGCCGGCGCTCCCGGGTGGTACGCCGCCGGCCGGCGCCGCCCCGGGCGGATCCGCGCCGGCCGCCTCAGCGCCCGCATCTCCCGCCACGGACGGGGGCGCCGCC
>DASYXS010000088.1:0-2361 GCA_035934535.1 bacterium | reverse complement strand
CTGGGGCCGTCATGGCCCTCCGGCTGGAAGCATGCATAGCGGGAACCATGTCGCTTTCCGTGTCATCAGATGCGCGAAGCGGTGCCTGTGTGACAGACGAGTCGCGAAATCCGCGGAGTCCCAGGCTTCCCTCGGCAAATTCTCAGACACCATTGGAGCCCCGCCCCCCGAGGCTTGGGGCCGGCGGGCGCCCGGCCGATTGGGCCCTATGCGGGGCGCGTCATGGCGAGCACGTCGAGCGCCGTATCTAGCTGCTCCAGGGTCAGCTCGCCCCGCTCCACGTAACCGCGCTCGATGACCACCTCGCGGATAGTTCGGCCGGTCTCCAGCGACTGCTTCGCGACCTGCGCCGCGGCTTCGTAGCCGATGAAACGGTTGAGCGCGGTGACGATCGACGCGGACGACTCGGCGTAGCGGCGCAGCCGTTCGGTATTCGCGCGGATGCCTGCCACACAACGGTCCGCGAGCAGCGGCGCCACGCCCGCCAGCAGCCGCGTGGATTCGAGCAGGTTGCGCGCGATGACCGGCAGCATCACGTTGAGCTCGAAGTTCCCCGCCGCACCGCCGAACGCGACCGCCGCATCATTGCCGATCACTTGCGCCGTGACCTGGCAGACCGCCTCGCACACCACCGGGTTCACTTTGCCCGGCATGATCGATGACCCTGGCTGCAGCTCGGGCAGTGAGATCTCGGCGAGCCCGGCCCGCGGCCCGGACGCCATCCAGCCAAGATCATTCGCGATCTTGTACAGGCTCACCGCCACCACCCGCAGTGCGCCCGAGGCGGCCACCAGGGCGTCGCGGGCGCCGGCCGCCTCGAAGTGGTTCACCGCCTCCGACAACGGCAGGTCAAGCTCGTCGGCGAGCATGCCGATGACCTGGGCGGCGAACCCCGGTGGGGCGTTGATGCCGGTGCCGACCGCGGTGCCGCCCAGCGGCAGCGCGCCCACCTGACCCAGCACCTCGGCCACCCGCTGCGCACCATGCCGGGCGGCGGCCGCGTACCCGCCGAACTCCTGTCCGAGCGTGACCGGCGTGGCGTCCATGAGATGCGTGCGGCCCGCCTTGACCACGTCGGCGAACTCGGCCGCCTTGGCCTCGAGCGCGTTCGCCAGCCGATCAACGGCAGGGATGACCAGGCCCTTCATGCTCTGGACGGCCGCGATATGGATCGCCGAAGGGAAGACATCGTTGGACGACTGCGAGGCGTTGACGTGGTCGTTTGGATGCACCGGGCGGCCGAGGCGACTGGCCGCGAGCGTCGCGATCACCTCGTTCGCGTTCATGTTGCTCGACGTGCCCGAACCGGTCTGGAACACATCGACAGGGAACTGCTCGTCGTGCTTGCCCGCCGCCACCTCGCGCGCGGCGGCGGCGATCGCGTCCGCCATGTCGCCGTCGAGCACGCCGAGGCCTGCGTTCGCGACGGCGGCGGCCGCCTTGATGTGACCGAGCGCGGCGATGAGCCCGCGGTCGATCCGCAGGCCCGAGACCGGCAGGTTATGCACCGCTCGCTGGGTTTGCGCACCCCACAGCGCCTCCGCCGGCACGCGGACCTCGCCCATCGAGTCGTGTTCGATCCGGAAGCCGCTCATGCCACCATCCTCACCGGCGCGGCTGATGTTGAGATTTTCCCGACCGACTGGCGTTACGGGGCGCCGTCAACCGGAGCCTTAAAGTTTAGTGGGATCGGCACAGCCCGCGAGGAGGGGACGGTGAGCGAGTCGCCTGGGCCGCGCGGTGCTGTGGATATCGGCGACGCCGCACGGCAGTTGGAGCAGGCCGCGCACGACACCCGCGTCGCCCTCGACTGCATCGCCCTTGGTGATCTCGACCGTGCGCATTCGCACGCGATTACCGCGAGGACGGATTTCGACGCGGCGTGACGATCCTGGGGGTGGCGCTCGAGTCGGCACTGCCTATCCTTCTCGCAATATACAGAGTTGAAAACCTCTTCAAGCAGGCAAGGGGACGGGCTGATGACCGACGTGCACGCGGCGCTGGACAGGGCGGGGCTGAGGAACGTTCACGTCCGCAAGTACGTGCGGTACTGGGCCGGGCTCACCGGAGCCGCACGGGTCGAGGTCATCAGCACGTCCGACGACGCGCGGCTCATCGGCGAGGCCCTAGCCGCCGGGGAGATTCTGCCCGCGGGCGAGCGGCGGTACTACTCGCGCAGCTACGTCAAGGACACTGCGCGCTCGGAGGAACGCACGGTGGTCGCGACGGGCAACCCCGCCGACAAGGGCGTCTACAACAACTGGCGCCCGGCCGGCCAGATGCGCCCGCTGCTCGAGGAGCGCATGCGTGGCGCCTCCGCCGGCAAAACGATGTACGTCGTGCCGTCCCTGATGGCACCGG
>DASYXS010000085.1:0-23486 GCA_035934535.1 bacterium | reverse complement strand
CGGAAAATAACATAAGGAGGGGAGTCGTAAGCGGATAGAAGACGTTTGAGGCCGGATCGGCGAGCCCGGGATTCCCGGAAACGGTATACGGGTTCCAGAGCGGCAGCCGGCCCATGTGGATCTCGCGGCCGACGAACGCGTACAGCGAGTACTCGTGGGCAATTTCGCCGCGGCCGATCAGATCGCCGCGCAACAGCGGCGGAGCGGCGACAACGAGGGCGAGCAGGGGCAGAACGAGTAATTCGGGGAGGAAAGGGCCGCGTGCCCACGCGCGGCGCGAGCCGGTTCCCGCGTGATCGGCCGCCGCGACTCTCATCCCCGCGTTGATGCTACCATGGTCGGTAGGGACGGTCAAACGCACGTTGACGGGAGGTCGGAATGCCGGGATCGGTGCTGCCTTGGGCGAAGGTCGGGCCGCCGACCGTGCTGGTCGAAAAGTTTGGGAAGTCCATCCTTACCCAAACGTACCGCAACCCCCGGACCGGAGCCGATGCCGAGTACCTGCTGTTCGGCCACGCCGACTGGTCGACGGTATTTCCGGTCACGGAGGATGGCTTGGTGATCGCGGTCGAGCAGTACAAGCAGGGATGCGATCGAATCGTTCTGGAGTTGCCCGGCGGGATGGCCGAATCCGGCGACGCCGATCCCATCGCCGTTATGAGCCGCGAGCTCATGGAAGAGACGGGGTATCGGCCTGATCGGGTGACCTCGATAGGTCCCGCCCTCTTCATGAATGCCCGCAGCTCGTGGACGAAATACCACCAATTTCTGGCAACCGGCTGCCGGCTCGTCACAGAGCCCTCGTTCGACGAGCACGAGGATCTCGCGACACGGCTGTTTCCCGCGGCGGAGTGGATTCGCCTGTGCCTCGAGGAGCTGGTGTCCCCGTCGGCGGTGGCGACGACCTTCCGTGCGCTGCCGCGCCTCGGCTACACGTTCATCCGGACGGACACCCGGTGACCGGTCGACGTCTCGGAACCGAAGGAACGCAGCCTGAATGAGAGGAAGGTATTTCGTCCCCTAATGGAGCCACGGGTACTGATTACGGGCGGAGCCGGATATCTTGGATCCGTGCTGTGCGAGCATCTGCTCGACGCCGGGTACCGTGTCACGGTGCTGGACAATCTGGCGCACCGTCAGCATTCCCTGTTCCACCTCTGCTCGAATCCCGCCTTTTCGTTCCAGTACGGCGACGCACGGGATGAAGCGGCGGTACGCCGCCTGCTGGCCGCATCCGACATCGTCATTCCGCTGGCCGCGGTGGTCGGCGCCCCGGCCTGCGATCGCGATCCGTGGCTGGCGCGATCGCTGAACGTCGACGCCGTCCGGATGCTCAACCGGCTCCGCAGCCACGACCAGCTCGTCGTCTTCCCGACGACCAACAGCGGCTACGGGATGAAGCCCGGCGCCGCGTACTGTACGGAGGAGACGCCGCTCGAGCCGGTGTCGCTCTACGGCCGGACCAAAGCGGAAGCGGAAGCGGACCTCCTGGGATCGCCCAACGCGATCTCCCTGCGGCTGGCCACGGTCTTCGGCATGTCGCCCCGGATGCGCGTCGATCTTCTTGTCAACCACTTCGTGTATACGGCCGTCAAAGACCGATATTTGGTCATTTTCGAGAAGCACTTCCGCCGCAATTTCGTCCACATCCGCGACGTGGCCGACTGCATGATTTACGGCATCCGGCACGCGAACGCGATGGCCGGGCGGTGCTATAATGTCGGCTTGGATTCCGCCAATCTCACCAAAGAACAGCTGGCGCTGAAAGTGAAGGAGCAGGTGCCCGACTTCGCGATCGAGTTCGCTTCGGTCGGGCACGATCCCGACAAGCGCGACTACATCGTCTCCAATCAGCGCCTGCGCGAGGCGGGGTTTGAGGCCCGGCGCTCCCTGGAGGAGGGGATCGGCGAGTTGCTCAAGGGCTACCGGATGCTGGCGTGGGGTCCGTTCGAGAATGTCTGAGCGGTCCGCGCGGGTCCGCGCGCACTTGGAGAAGAGCGCGGACGTACAGCGCGAGGTCGCGGCACGCCTCACCGACGCGATCGTCTCCGCGGCCGACCTCATTACGGCGGCGTTCCGCGGCGGCGGCAAGGTGCTGCTCTGCGGAAACGGGGGCAGCGCGGCCGACTGCCAGCATCTCGCGGCGGAATTTGTGAACCGGCTGACCCGCGAGTTCGAGCGCCCGGGTCTCCCGGCCATCGCCCTCACGACCGACACGTCGGTGCTGACCGCGGTCGCCAACGACGCCGGCGTCGACGAGATATTCGCCCGGCAGGTGCAGACCTTCGGAAAACCCGGCGACATCCTGATCGGGATCAGTACGAGCGGTGTGTCGGCGAACGTCCTTCGCGCCGTGGAAGCCGCTCACGCCGCGGGGATGCGGACGATCGCGCTGACCGGGCGGGCCGGCCGCCTCGCGCGGTCCGCCACCGTGAGTGTCGCCGTGCCGAGCGACGGGGTCCAGTACATCCAGGAAGCGCATCTCGCCATCGAGCACATTTTGTGTGACCTCGTCGAACGCGCGCTGTTCGACGAGCGCGGAGGGCGGACCGGGTGATCGTTACGCGGACGCCATTTCGAATCTCGTTCTTCGGCGGGGGCACGGACTACCCGGCCTGGTATCGCGCCCATGGCGGCGCGGTGCTTGCGACGACGATCGACAAATACTGCTATCTCACATGTCGGTACCTGCCGCCGTTCTTCGAGCACCGGTTCCGGGTAGTGTGGTCGAAGATCGAGATGTGCCAGCACCTCGACGAGATCCAGCATCCCGCGGTGCGCGAGGTGCTGCGCCATGTCGGGATCGACCGAGGCGTGGAGATCCACCACGACGGCGATCTACCGGCCCGCAGCGGCATGGGCTCGAGCTCGGCCTTCACGGTGGGGCTGCTGCACGCGTTGTACGCCCTGAAGGGTCAGATGCCGAGCAAGCGGCAGCTGGCCTTGGAAAGCGTCTTTATCGAGCAGGAGCTGCTCAAAGAATCGGTGGGGTCGCAGGACCAGGTGCTCGCGGCGCACGGCGGACTCAACCACATCGTGTTCGCCCGCGACGGCGAGATCTCGGTCAACCCTGTCACCCTCCGCGCAGAGCTTGCGCACCAGCTGAGCCGCCACCTGATGCTGTTCTATACCGGCATCACGCGCACGGCGTCGGAGGTCGCGGAGAGCTACCTGCAGCGGACCGACGCCAACGAGCGTCACATGCGGGCGCTGGGCGACATGGTCGAGGAAGGCCTCGCGATCCTCAGCGACGGGCGGGATCTCGTGCGGTTCGGGCGCCTCCTCGACGAGGCATGGAAGGCCAAGCGCAGCCTGAGCTCGAGCGTTTCCTCGACCGAAATCGACGAGCTTTACGAACATGCCCGCGCCGCCGGAGCCATCGGCGGTAAGTTGACCGGTGCCGGCGGCGGCGGGTTCATGCTGCTCTTCGTCGAGCCGCACAACCGGCAGCGGGTGCGCGAGCGTCTTAGCGCTCTGTTGCACGTGCCGTTCCGGTTTTCGTTCGGCGGCAGCCAGGTCGTCTTTTTCGATCCGGAGCAGGACTACTCGGCGGAGGAGCGGGACCGGGCCGCCCGCACCCTCAGGCCGTTTCGGGAGTCGTCCGCCGTCGAGCGCCCATCCCGTGGCCGCTGATTCCGGAGGCCGGCGCGGAGCGCAGAGCGATGCGATGCCCGCGGTCCGGCGCGTTCTCATTACGGGCGTCGGTGGTTCGGGCGGGAGTTACCTCGCCGAGTACATCCTCAAGCACCATCCCAAGGTCGAGGTCCACGGCATTGCGCGGTGGCACAGCGCCGCACGGCACCGGGATCTCTTTGGCGGCCGAGTCACGGTCCACGAGTGCGACCTGCTCGACTTCGGCTCCGTGCTCGCGGCGGTGGAGCGGGCCCGGCCGGAGGGCATCTTTCATCTCGCGGCGCACGCCAACGTGCGGGCGTCGTTCGACATCCCCGGCGTCGTGCTGCAGAACAACATCCTGGCCACGAGCAACCTCTTCGAGGCGGTCCGGTACCTCCGGCTCGACCCGCTGATCCAGCTCTGCAGCACGTCCGAAGTCTACGGCCAGGTCGATCCCAAGGACGTGCCGATCCGGGAGGACGCGCCGCTGCGTCCGGTCAGCCCGTACGCCGTCTCCAAAGCCACGCAGGACCTGCTCGGCTTTGCCTACTTCACCACGTACGGCATGCGCATCATCCGCACGCGCATGTTCACGTACTTGAACCCGCGGCGCACCGATCTCTTCGCCACGGCGTTCGCGCGGCAGATCGCGTGGATCGAGGAGGGCCTGGCGGCGGAACTGACGCACGGCAACCTCGAGTCGGTGCGCACGTTCATCGACGTGCGGGACGCGATGCGGGCGTACTGGGAGGCCCTGCTGCGCTGCCGTCCCGGCGAGGTGTACAACATCGGAGGGACCACGACGATGACCGTCGGCGAGTGTCTCGGGCGGCTCGTCGCGATGGCGCGCGTGCCGATCCCCACGCGTCTGGATCCCGCGCTCGTCCGGCCGAAGGACGTGACCCTGCAGATTCCATGTGTCGACAAGTTCATCCAGGCGACGGGCTGGGCGCCCCGCATCGGCTTCGACGACAGCCTTCGGCATCTGCTCGATCACTGGCGGCGGGAGGCGCGGCGGCAGCGGGGGGACGTGACCGTCCCTTCTCCCCCTTCGGGGACCAGCCTGCGGGACGCGCACGCGTCGCCGTGAAGGTGACGCTGCTGCTCCCCGTGCTCAACGAGATCCAGGGCGTGCGCGAGATCATGCCGCGGATCGAGCGCGAGTGGTGCGACCAGACCCTCGTCATCGACGGCGGGTCGACCGACGGCACGGCCGAGTACTTCAGGGAGCACGGCTATCAGGTCGTCACGCAGCACCGTCCCGGCCTCCGGTTCGCCTACCTCGACGCGCTCCCCCACGTCACCGGCGACGTGATCATCACGTTCAGCCCGGAGGGCAACTCGCTTCCGGAAGTGATTCCGCCGCTCGTGGCCAAGATGCGGGAAGGCTACGACATGGTGATCGTCTCCCGCTACACGGGCGGGGCCCGCAGCGAGGACGATGATTTCATGTCGGGCCTCGCGAATCTGGTCTTCACCCGGACTATCAACCTGTTGTTTCGGGCACGGTATACAGACGCCATGGTCATGTTCCGGGCGTACCGGCGCTCCCTGCTCGAGGAGCTCGATCTCGACAAGGACGCCTCGTACTGGCCGGAGGAGACGCTCTTTCGAAAGCGGGTCGGGCTCGAGCCCCTGCTGAGCATCCGGGCGGCGAAGCGGCGCCTGCGGATGGCCGACATCCCGGGGAGCGAGCCGGTGCGGATCGGCGGACGGAAGCGGCTGCACGTGCGGTGGGGGTTCGCCTACATCCTCGAGATCGCGCGAGAACTGCTCTTTTGGCGCTAGCGGCGGCGAACACGCACAGGGGACGGAGCAGATGCCGACGACCCTCAACAGCAGATTGTACCGGGCGCTCTTCCGAATTCGGCGGGTCGAAGAAGCGATCGCGGAGATCTATCCGACCGACAAGATCCAGAGTCCGATTCATCTGAGCATCGGCCAGGAGGCGCCGTCGGTCGGCGTCTGCGAGGCGCTGGATCCGGCGGACGTCGTGTTCGGGACGTACCGGAGCCACGCCCTGTATCTGGCCAAGGGCGGAGATTTGAAGGCCATGATCGCCGAATTGTACGGGAAGGCCGCGGGGTGCGCCGGGGGGAAGGGCGGGTCGATGCACATGATCGATCGGGCGGCCGGCGTCATGGGGACATCGGCCGTCGTGGGATCGACGATCCCGCAGGCGGTGGGGTTTGCGTGGGGGCTCCGGCTTCAGGGGAAGACGGCCGTGGTGGCGAGCTTTTTCGGCGACGGCGCGCTCGAAGAGGGCGCGTTTCACGAGAGCATGAATTTTGCCGCCCTCAAGAGACTGCCCGTGCTGTTCGTGTGCGAGAACAACTTCTACGCCATCCATTCGCGTCGGGAGTCCCGTCAGCCGTCCACCGACATTCTCGAGCGGGCGCGGGCCTACGGCATGCCCGCCGCGAGGATCGATGACGGCGACGTGCTCAAGATCTACGAAGTCGCGAGGGACGCCGTCGACGCGATGCGGGCCGGCACCTCGGGTCCGAGATTCCTCGAATGTCCGGTCTATCGCTGGAGGGAGCACGTCGGGCCGCGCGAGGACTTCGACGCGGGATACCGGTCGCGGGAGGAGGCGGAGCCCTGGATTCGCCTCGATCCGGTGAAGCGCGCCGGCGAGCGGCTGTCCCCGGAGGTCCGTGGGACCGTCGAGGAGGAGGTGCTAGTCGAGATCCGGCAGGCCTTTGAGTTCGCGGAGCGCAGTCCGTTCCCGGACGCCGACGCACTCTACACCGACGTCTTCAAGGAGTCAGGGCATGGAGCGCTCGCTCACCTACGCTGAGGCGATCCGCGAAGCAACCGAGCAAGAGATGGACCGCGATCCATCCGTCATCGTGTTCGGCCTCGGCGTGGACGATCATCGGGCCATTCACGGGACCACCCGGGATCTGCAGAAGAAATTCGGGCCCGGCCGGGTGAGCGATACGCCGCTGTCCGAGGACGCGATGACGGGGGTGGCGATCGGCGCGGCCCTCTCCGGGCTGCGGCCGATCCACGTGCACATCCGGATGGACTTCCTCCTGCTGGCGATGAATCAGCTCGTCAACATCGCCGCCAAGAGCCGGTACATGTACGGCGGGGCGGTCTCGGTTCCGATCGTCGTCCGGTCCATCATCGGACGGAGCTGGGGACAGGGCGCGCAGCATTCCCAAGGCCTGCACGCGTTGTTTGCACACGTGCCGGGGCTCAAAGTCGTCGCACCGAGCACGCCGTACGACGCCAAGGGCTGTCTCATCGAGAGCATCCGGGACGACAACCCGGTGATGTTCGTGGAGCACCGGATGCTGCACACGCAGAGCGGGTTCGTGCCCGAGCAGGCCTACACGGTCCCGTTCGGCAAGGCGCGGGTGCTGGCCCGAGGCGACGACGTCACGCTCGTGGGGATCTCGTACATGGCCGTGGAGTGCCTTCGCGCGCAGCGCAGCCTCGAGGGGGCCGGCATCCACGCCGAGGTCATCGATCCGGTCTCCCTCAGCCCGCTCGACCTCGACACGATCGTCGAGTCGGTGCGCAAGACCGGACGGCTCGTGGTGGTGGACACCGCCTGGACATCGTGCGGGATGAGCGCCGAGATCGTGGCCCGGGTGGTCGAGCGCCTTCAGCGAGTCCGGCCCCCGCAGGTGCATCGAATGGGGTACGCTCCGGTCACGTGTCCCACGACCAAGAACCTGCAGGACCTCTTTTATCCGACGGTTGAGCAGATCGCCCGTGCGGCCTACGAGCTCGTCCGGGGCGAGGCCGGCACGTGGGCGCCGGCCGTCCTGGAGGCGCCCGAGCTCGGCGCCTTCAAGGGACCGTTCTAGGAGGATCGGGGACTGTGTCCGCACCCGGAGCCGGCAAGCCGAGCGCGACCAAACGCTATATGCTCGCGGACCGCACCATCAACCGCGACGACCTGCGCGATCTCATCGCTTGGCTGGAGACCGATCCCTGGCTGACCCAGGGGCCCCTCGTGCGCGAGTTCGAGCGCCGGTGGGCGGAGTGGCTCGGCGTCGAGCACGCCGCCTTCGTGAACTCCGGATCCTCGGCCGACCTGCTGATGTACTGCACGCTCTTGTACTCGGGCCGCCTCCGGAACACCAAGGTCATCGTGCCGGCGATCAGCTGGGCGACGACCGTGATGCCGGCGGTCCAGCTGGGCTTCGAGCCCGTGATGTGCGAGGCGGACTGGGCGACCTTCGGGCTTGACCTGCACCACCTCGAGGATCTGCTGCAGCGGCATCAGCCCGGGGCTGTCATCATCGTGCACGTGCTCGGCGTGCCGAACGAGATGGACCACTTGCTGGCACTCAAGGAGCGGTACGGGTTCGCGCTGATGGAGGATGCCTGCGCGGCGACGGGGTCGCGGTACGACGGCCGGAAGGTCGGGACCTTCGGCGATCTCAGCGCGTTCTCGTTCTACTACGGGCACCACATGTCGACGATCGAGGGCGGGATGGTCTGCACGAACGACGCGGGACTGCATGATGTGGTGGTGCAGACGCGTGCGCACGGCTGGGCCAAGGACCTCGCTCCCGAGCGGGAGGAGGCGCAGGCGAGAAGGAGCGGGGTGATCGAGTTCAACCGGCCGTTCACGTTCTACCACCCCGGCTTCAACCTCCGGTCGAGCGACCTGAACGCGAAGATCGGACTTTCGCAGTTGAACCGGATCGACGAGGTCGTGCGCCGCCGGGTCGACAATCATACGGCGTACCAGGCGAGGTTTGCCGGGGCCCCCGGCTTCCATTACCAGCGGTGCGACCGCGCCACGATCTCGAGCATCTCGTTCGCGGCGGTGGCGGCGTCCCAGGACCACCGCCAGCGGATCGCGCAGGCACTCCGCGCCGGCAACATCGAGACGCGGCCGCTCGGCGGCGGCAACATGTCGCGCCAGCCCTACTGGACCGACCGCTACGGCAGCACCGTGTTTCCCGTCGCGGACAAGATCCATCTCGCCGCGTTTCAGCTGCCGAACCATCCGCTGCTGACGACCGACGACGTGAACCACATCTGTGACGCGGTATTGTCCGTCCGGGCGGATTCGTGAGATGATCGTCGCGGCCGCCGTCGTTGATCGAGTGGACGAGGCGGGAGGGAGCGGGGCATGACGGAGAGACCGCTCGATCTGGTGCTGGTGAATCCGGGGGCCCGCCGCCAGATCTACCAGGCGCTGGGCGCGTCGTTGAGCGCGATCGAGCCGCCGGTCTGGACGGGACTGATGGCCACGTTCGCGCGGAAGCGCGGGTTTTCGGTCGCCGTCATCGACAGCCACGCCGAGGACCTGACCCCCGAAGAGACGGCGACGCGCGTCGCCGAGATGGCTCCGCGCCTCGTCGTCGTCGTGGCGTATGGGCATCAACCGTCCGCGTCCACGCAGGTGATGCCGGCCGCGGGCGCCATCTGCAGCGCGGTGAAGCAGGCGGCGCCGGACCTCAAGGTGCTGCTCGTCGGCGGGCACGTCGCGGCGCTCCCCGAGCGGACGCTGCGCGAGGAGGCCGCCGACTTCGTCTGCGGCGGCGAGGGCCCGTACACGCTGGTCGACCTGTTGGAGGCGGTCGGGTCGGCCAATCCGGACTTCTCGAAGGTGCGGGGACTCTGGTACCGTGACGGTGCCGCGGTTCGGACGACGCCGCCGGCGCCGCTGGTCGGAAACCTCGATCAGGAGATGCCCGAACTGGCCTGGGATCTACTGCCGATGGAGCGGTACCGCGCCCACAACTGGCACTGTTTCGGCGATCTCAAGCGTCAGCCGTACGCGTCGCTCTACACGACATTGGGCTGCCCGTATCACTGCAGCTTCTGCTGCATTCAGGCGCCGTTCAAGTCCGGCGAGCAGGTGCTGGGGTACAAGGAGTCGGTCAACAGCTACCGGTTTTGGGATCCGAAGACGACGGTGGACCAGATCGGCCGGCTGATCCGCGAGTACGGCGTTCGGAACATCAAGTTCGCGGACGAGATGTTCGTGCTGAACGTGCGGCACGTGCACGGCATCTGCGATCTCATCATCGAGCGCGGCTACGACGTCAACATTTGGGCGTATGCGCGGATCGACACCGTGAAGGGAGCCGATACCGTCGAGAAGCTGAAGCGCGCCGGGTTCAACTGGCTGTGCTTCGGGGTCGAGGCCGGCAGCGACCGCGTGCGCACCGACGTCGACAAGCGCTTCGATCAAGACGAGATCTACAAGACGATTGCGCGCGTCCGCTCGGGCGGCATCAACGTCCTCGGCAACTACATCTTCGGCCTGCCCGAGGACGACCTCGACACGATGCAGGAGACGCTCGACATGGCGCTGGATCTCAATACTGAATTCTCGAATTTTTACTGCCTGCCGCCAGGAACGCCGGTCTACACTCCGGACGGAACCCGCACGATAGAATCGCTTCGTGTAGGCGAGGAAGTGCTGAGCGAAACGGGACGAAGTGCCGTCAAGGCTGTCATGTCTCGCCCGTACTCCGGTGCCATATACACAATCACGCCGAGGTATCTACCATCCGTCCGACTGACTCCCGAGCATCCCGTTCAGGTGGTATCGATCGACCGTACCAGAGGTAACGATCCCGTCATCTCGCCGCCACGGTGGGCCAATCCGCCCGAACTACGGCCGTACACGGATCACTGGACGACGTATGATGCCGTCGTAGTCCCGAAATGCGCACTCATGGACGAGAGCACCGTAGTTGATTTCTCGCCGTTTGTTAATGGGCACGCTGGTGGCGGAGGGCGAGGGGGACAACTTGGCCCTGCTGGTCGGCGGTTGTTGGAACCGTGGCCAGTTACCCCGGAGTTGGCCGAACTGTTCGGTTGGTACGTCGCCGAAGGCTCGCGTTTCTCGCGGACGAACAATCAGATCGGTTTCCATCTCGGCACCAATGAGCCGGAAAACATCGAACGAGTCCGCACGCTTGTCGATAGGTGCTTCGGCTACAGGACACAAGTGCGAACCGAAGACAGCGTAACGCGCATTGGATTCGTCTCGAAGGTGATGATGCGAGCGCTGCCGACGATGTTCGGCGAGACATCATCGACCAAAAATATCCCCGATTTCATCATGCGGGCGCCGGCAGACATCGCTTCCTCATTCCTATCAGGATATATCGCAGGCGATGGGACGTCTCATGGGAATTCCAATGGGCAATTCTCGGTTTCCACATGTTCCGAGGTTCTTGCACGCCAACTTGTCATGCTGTTCTTGAAAACCGGCAAGGTTGTTGGGTTCATCGAAACACCGGCGGTCCAACGGGCGAACGGCGCCGTCCCGCATTCAGGTAGGCAATTCAAGCTTTCCTGGACCAATGGCGGCCCCAAACACTACTTCCAGGACCGTTACGCATTCTACGTGCCCATCAAGTCGGTGACGGCCACTCAGTATGATGGCTTCGTGCACAACGTTGAGACCGGCGACAACACGTATGCGGTCCCGTTCCTGCTCCACAACTGCGCCATGGCCTATCCGGGGTCGCAATTGTACAACGTCGCGGTCAAGAACGGCTCGCCGCTGCCAGAGAAGTGGTCCGGCTACTCGCAGCACGCCCACGATACGCTGCCGCTGCCGACGAGGCACATCTCGGGGCTCGAGGTGCTTCGCTTCCGGGACCACGCGTTTAACGTCTATTTCTCGGATCCGCGCTACCTTGCGATGGTCGAGCGGAAGTTCGGCAAGGCCACGGTGGATCACATTCGGGAGATGGCCTCGTTCACGATGACGCGGCTGTACTCTAAGACCGCCTCATCGGCCTAACCGCGCGCCCGCCGACTTTGCCCCGGTGCGGGCGGCGGCACGCACAGCCACGCGTCGCGGGCAACCGGCCGGACCGTGTAGCCGAGGGTCGCTAAGGCCTCCAGGCACAGGCGCTCGACCGCGGGCGTGTGCGTCGCGAGGAAGACCGTGGGCCGGGCCGTCCTCAGGACTTTGCGCGCGCCGCAGATCACGCGAAACTCCGCGCCCTCGACGTCGATCTTGAGGTAGGTCGGGGGCGAGACCGTGCCGGCGTCCATCAGTCTGTCGATCGTCACCGTGTCGACAGTGGCGGATCCCGCTGCCGATAGCGCGCCGCCGAAACTGCTCTCTTCCGCCGCAAACTGCGCCGCGCCGGAGGCGTCGGCCACGGCCGCCTCGACCACCGTCACGTTGCCCGCGTTATTCAGCCGCAGGTGCTCCGTGAGGTAGCCGAGGTTGCGCGCGTCCGGCTCGAAGGCGACGACGCGCCCCTCGGCCCCGACCAATTGCGAGGCAAGCAGGGAGTAGTAGCCGGCGTGCGCGCCCACGTCGAAGAAGACGCCGCCGGGCGCGACGATCCGCGCGATGGCGGCTTGCATCTCTGTCTCGTAGGTGTCCAGCCAGTAGCCGTTCACCCCGGACGCGACGATCCACCGGCGGCCCCGCAGGGGGCCCGTTCGAATGCCCTCGACCGGGCGGCGCGGGAAGAACCGGAAGAGCCGTCTCACAATGCCGCCGAGCAGCGTGGTCGAGGGGATACGGGCCAAAGCGCGTGTCAACGACATCGCAGCGGATGACGTTCCTCGGGGGCAACGATACACCCTGTCGGTAGTGTGTCTGATCGACTTCAGATTCGGATCGCCCGGCTTGAGGGCGGTTACGAGCAGATTGACAAGCGCATGTCATCGCTCGAGGGTGCCCTACGCGACCTTCGCGCCGAATTTGCCGTCCCGCGAACGGAAGTGCACGAGGATAGTCAACGAGTGAACGGGCGGCTGGACCTCGTTCTCTACGGCCTTATTGTCACGATGCTTGTGCCGATCTTTCTCCGAGTGTTCTTTCACTGACGGGGCCGGAAGTTTCTGGTGTTTCGTGCGTGCGCCAACCCGTTGTCGTGCTATAATGTCCCCTGCGTTGTTGTTCGAGGAGGCCTTGAATGCGCACTGAAGTGGTAATTTCCGGCATTCCGAAGCGGTGGTTTCTGGTCGACGCCAAGGGTCAGGTGCTCGGCCGCCTGGCGAGCCAGATCGCGGCCGTGCTGAAGGGCAAGAATCGCCCGACGTACGCGCCGTCGGTCACCGGCGACTACGTGATCGTCGTGAACGCCGACAAGATCCGGCTGACCGGCCGCAAGGCCGAGCAGAAGATCTACTATCAGCATTCCGGCTACCCGGGCGGTCTCCGCGCGACGGCGGCCGGCAAGATGATGGCGCGGCGCCCCGAGTACGTGATCCGCGAAGCGGTTCGCGGCATGCTGCCGAAGAACCCGCTGGGGCGCGAGTGCCTGCGCAAGCTCCGCATCTACCGCGGCGGCGCCCATCGGCACGCGGCACAGCAGCCGCAGCGGCTGGTGCTGGCCGGGCGCCCAGTGAAGGGACGTGAAGCGTGATGAGTCAGAACAGCCCAAGCGTCGTGGCGTCGGGGGGACGGAAGGCGTCGCAGGCCCGGGTGCGTCTCGTGCCCGGCACCGGCACCATCACCGTCAACAACCGGCCTGTCGAACAGCATCTGCCGAAGGGACCGCTCCTGACGGTCGTGCGGCAGCCGCTGGCCGTGGCGAACGCGGAAGGGCGCTTCGACGTGGTCGTCAGCGTGGTCGGCGGCGGCGTGGTGGGGCAGGCCGGCGCGATCCGGCTCGGCATCGCCCGGGCGCTCGTCGCGATCGACCCCGAGCTGCGGTCGCCGATGCGCAAGGCAGGATTCCTCACGCGCGATCCGCGGAAAAAGGAACGGAAGAAGTACGGCCACAAGCGGGCTCGCAAGGGCTTCCAGTACTCCAAGCGCTAGTCGCCCTACCGCAGCGCCGTGACATCACCGTCCGGCGCTGCGTTTGTCCCAGGACCGGCACGGCACACGTCTCGGTAGGAGTCGTCGCAGCGCAGCTCCGTTCGCGCCCAGTCTGAAAGGCGCTCCGCGCGGGCATACAAAACGTCGCCCGGGTGGAACACCCTCAGGAGGCGGAGCATGCACGTCGTCGCAGCGATCGTCGCAGCGTTGGCGCTGGCGGTGGCCGCGGCCGGACCGGCCGCCGCGGCCGGCCGTTATGTCGTGGCGCCGCACGACACCCTCTTCAGCATCGCCCGGCGGTTCCGGGTCCCGCTTCCCGTCCTCGCGCAGGTCAACGGTATTCACGATCCCTCGAGGATTCGCCCCGGCGAGGTGCTGGTGATCCCCGACGTCCCGGGCACCGCGGCGGGGCCGTTCGTGCCGCCGCCTGCCCCATCCCAGCCCGCCCCCGCGGCGATGCAAGTACGCCCTCCCGCCCCGTCGAGGCTGGGCCCCGCCGGCCGAGTGTCGCTCACGACGCCGGCCGCCGCGGGCGAATCGTACATCGTGCGGCCGGGAGACACGTTGTACCATCTCGCCCTGATTCACGGGACCACGGTCGACGCGCTCCGCGAAGTCAACGGGTTGACGTCGCCGGCCATTCTCGTGGGGCAGGTCATCCGGTTCCCGGCGACAACGATGTCATGGAAGAGGCCCGCCGACAAGAGCGCCGCGCCGCTGCCGCGCATCGCGTCCGTGCCCGCGCCGGCGGCCCCCGCGATCGGCGCGCCCACAGCAGCAGCGGTTCCGCCCGCCGGCGGCTCCGGCCAGCATGAGATCAATGCCGATCCCACGGCGCCGGATATCACGGCGCCGGCAGGCCCGACGCCACCGGTCGAGCCCGCGTTCCACCCCGTCTCTCCGGCCAGGACGGCGCTGCTCGCGCGCGTCCGCGCGTCGGCCGTGGGATACCTCGGCACGCCGTACGTCTGGGGCGGAACGATGCCGTCCGGCGTCGACTGCTCCGGCCTCGTGTATCTCGTCTACTCGCCGTATGTCGCGAACCTTCCGCGCACGTCGTACGATCAGTGGAGGGCCGGCGTGGCCGTCGACCGGGCCGACCTCGCCGAGGGCGATCTGGTGTTCTTCAACACGGACGGCACCGGCGCGTCCCACGTCGGGATCTACATCGGCGACGGTCAGTTCGTCCACCCGGCGGCGAGTGCACAGCGGGTCGTCATCGACCGGCTCGACGCCCCGTACTACCTGACGCGCTATCTGGGAGCCCGCCGGATCCTCTGAGTCTTCCCTCCGCGTGGGGACGAGGGGCCGGACGGCCGGGCGCGAAGCATCATAGCACCATGGACCTGCGCGGACGCGACTACACGGCGGTGCTCGATCTGACCGCGGACGAGATCAGGACGCTCATCGAAGCGTCTCTGCAGATGAAGACCCGTTCCCGGGCCGGTGACCGCCCGCCGCTGCTCGCCGGCAAGGTGCTGGCGCTGGTGTTCGAAAAGCCGTCGCTGCGCACCCACGTGACGTTCCAGACCGGCATGCTGCAGCTGGGCGGCCACGCTGTCTACCTCAGTCCCCGGGACATCGAGATGGGCAGCCGCGAGTCGCCGCTCGACGTGGCGAAGAACCTCGAGCGCTGGGTGGACGGCATCGCCGCGCGGACGTTTTCGCACGACTCGATCCTCGAGCTCGCCCGCGGCGCGCGCATTCCGGTCGTGAACGCGCTGTCCGATTGGGAGCATCCCTGTCAGACGCTGGCCACCCTGCTCACGATTCGCGAGCGGTGGGGGCGGCTCAGCGACGTCCGGATCGCCTGGATCGGCGACGGCAACAACGTCCTGCGCTCGCTCGCGTTCGCCACCGGCAAGCTCGGACTGTCGCTGACCATCTGCGCGCCGCAGGCCTTCGGCCTGGACGGCGACAGCATCGCGCGGGCCCGGGCGGACGCCGCGCAGAGCCATGGGACCATTGATCTCACCGACGATCCCGTGCGGGCGGTATCGGCCGCGGACCTCATCCTGACCGACGTCTGGACGAGCATGGGCCAGGAGCAGGAGGCGGTCGCCCGGCGGCGGGCGTTCGGTCCCTATCAAGTCAACGCGGCGCTGCTGGCGCGGGCCCCCGCGGACGCGGTCGTCTCCCACTGTCTGCCGGCCCACCGCGGCGAGGAGATCACCGACGAGATCATGGACGGGCCGCGCTGCGTCGCGTTCGATGAGGCGGAGAACCGGCTTCATTCGCAGAAGGCCCTTCTCGCAGCGATCCTGTAAGGGCGTGCCGGCGCGAACGCCGGCGCACCGGCTCGAGGTGGCGTGTGGCGTGGCCGTTCCCGCTTAGAATCTGGGACCTGCTCGACATCCTCGTCGTGGCATTCGTCGTCTACCAGATCCTCATGCTCATCCGCGGCACGCGCGCGGTGCAGCTCGTCACCGGGCTCGGCCTGCTGTTCCTCGCATACATCGTCAGCCGGTGGCTCGGGCTCTACACGCTGCAGTGGCTGTTGAGCTACGTCGGCCTGGTCGTGCCGATCGCGCTCCTCGTGCTCTTCCAGCCGGAGCTGCGGCGGATGCTCGAGCAGCTGGGCCGGGGGAGCGTGCTGCTGGTCGGCTACACCCCGCACGGGCTCGATCGGGAGGCGGCGATCCGCCTCGTCAACGACGTCGCCCGCGCCGCCCGCATCCTCGGATCCCGCAAGATCGGCGCGCTGATCGTGCTCGAGCGCCGGGTCGGACTCGAGGACTTCATCGAGACGGGGATCCGCGTCGACGCCATTGTGACGGTGCAGCTGCTGATCAGCGTGTTCTTTCCGAACACGCCGCTGCACGACGGCGCCGTCATCATCCGCGGCAACCGGCTCGTCGCCGCGGGCTGCCTCCTGCCGCTCAGCGAGCGGCCCGGGCTGATCCGTCCGCTCGGGACGCGCCACCGCGCCGCGATCGGCCTGACCGAGGTCACCGATGCCCTCGCCGTGGTGGTGTCGGAGGAGACCGGCACGATCTCGCTCGCGGTGGAGGGCCGGCTCGACCGGGGCCTGACCGAGGAGGAGCTGAAGGCCCGTCTCCTCGCGCTCGCGGGGCTCTCGGCGGTCGCCGGGCGCGGCCTGCACATGCCGGGCGTCCCGGCCGTGCGGGTGCCGTCACTCCGGGTGCCGCCGCTGCGCGTGTCGTTGTGGCGGAGACGGGAGACGTGAATCCGCGCGAGCGCGCGCTCTACGCGATCCTGTCGCTCGCCGTGGCGAGCATCGCCTGGCTGTACGTCGCGACCGCCCAGAACCCGCTCGTGGAACGGACGATGAACGTCGAGCTGCACGTCCGCGGCTTGAGCCCCGACGAGGTGCTGGTGCAGTCGCCGCCCTCGCGGGTCCAGGCGCGTCTCTCCGGCCCCCGGTCGGCGGTGGCGCTGCTGTCGCCGGCGCTGCTGGACGCGTCGGTCGACTTGAGCGGCCTTCGCCCCGGCGAACACCGCGTGCCGGTGGTCGTCGCGGCCCCGCCGGAGGTGCGGGCCGTCGCGCAGACGCCGCAGGAAGTGCTGATCGTGCTCGACGCCGTCCAGACGCGGCGGTTTCCCGTCGAAACCAGCCTCATCGGCAACCTGCCGCAGGGCGTGACGCTCGGGACTCCGCACGTGACGCCGGCGTACGTCACGGTAACCGGCGCGGCGAGTCAGCTTGAAGAGGTCCGCCACGCCATTGTGACGGTCGACACCACCAACCTGCGTCAGCAGCTCGCGACGTCGCTGCAGGTCCACCTCGTGGATGCGAGCGGTCTGGAGGTGCGAGGCCCGAGCATCGATCCGCCGCTCGTGACCGCGCAGCTCGCGGTACGGGAAGGCGTGATTGCCAAGGTCGTGCCGGTGGTCCCGGCGATCACGGGTACTCCGCCTCCGCCGCTCGCCGTCATCGGCATCTCGACGGATCCGGCGACGGTCACCCTGCAGGGCCCCGGCCTTCTGCTGCAGGGCGTCACCGCGGTGCCGACGGCGCCGATCGACCTGCGCCGGGCGCGAAGCGGCCTCCGGCAGCAGGTCGGACTTCAAATTCCCGCCGGAGTCGCGTCGTCGGTCTCGCGTGTCACCGTCTCCGTCATGCTCGGCGGCGGCTCGCTCAGCACGACGCTCCGCGGCGTCCCGGTCCAGGTCGTCGGCCTGCGTCCCGGCGTCACGCCCCGCGTCGTCCCGCCGTCCATCGACGTGCAGGTGGAAGGGCCCACGGACGCGGTGGCGCGTCTGACGCCGCGGTCGATCCGCCTCGTGGTCGACGCCGGCGGACGGGGGGCCGGCCGGTACCAGTTCACGCCGCGGGCTCAGCTGCCGCAGGGCGTGCACGTGCTCAACCTGCATCCGACGCAGGTGCTCGTGATCCTGACACCCTCGTAAGCCGGGGCCGCCGAACGGTGGGACGTCTTTTCGGCACGGATGGAATCCGCGGCGTCGCGAATGCGGATCTGTCGACCGAGCTCGTGGACCGGGTGGCGCGCGCCGCGGTGCACGTGCTGGCGCCGCAGCGCCGCGGGCGCATCGCGATCGGCCGGGACCCGCGCATCTCCGGCGACCTGCTGGAGGCGCAGTTCGCCGCGGCACTGTGCTCGGCCGGCGCCGACGCGATCCGTCTCGGCGTGCTGCCGACGCCCGCGGTGGCGCTGCTGGCCCGCCGGCTCAACGTCGACGCGGGCGTCGTCATCTCCGCGTCGCACAATCCCGTCGAGGACAACGGGATCAAGTTCTTCGCTCCGACGGGCTTCAAGCTGCCGGACGCCGTCGAGGACGAGATCGAGCGCCTGGCGGAGGGCGCCGCGGGGCTGCCGCGGCCGTCCGGCGTCGCGGTCGGCCGGATCGCAGACGTCCCCGACGCCGCCGAGCGGTATCTGGCGTTTCTCGCCGGGCTGGCGGGCGGGCGCTTTGCGGGCTGGCGGATCGTGGTCGACTGCGCGAACGGCGCCACCAGCGCGATCGCGCCGCGGCTGTGGGAGGCGCTCGGCGCGACGGTGATCCCGATTCACGCCGAGCCGGACGGCACGAACATCAACGCCGGCTGCGGCTCGACCCACCCGGAGATTGTGGCCGACGCCGTCGTGCGCGCCGGCGCAGATCTCGGCTTCGCGCACGACGGCGACGGGGACCGCGTCATCGCCGCGGACCGGCGCGGGCGCGTCGTGGACGGGGACGCGATCATGGGGATCGCGGCGCTCCACCGCGACCGGCAGGGCCTGCTGCCCGGCCGCGCGATCGTCGCGACCGTGATGACGAACCTCGGGCTCGAGGTGGTGCTGCGGGGGGCCGGCATCCGGATCGAGCGCGCCCGCGTCGGCGACCGGTACGTGCTGGAGCGCATGCTCGAGACCGGCATCACGCTCGGGGGCGAGCAAAGCGGCCACGTCATCTTTCTCGATCACGCGACCACGGGCGACGGTCTGCTGACGGCGGTCCAGATCGCGAACGTGATGCTCGAGGCCGGCCGCGGTCTGGACGAGCTCGCGTCGCGCTTTCACCGCTATCCCCAGGTGCTGCTCAACGTGCGCGTGGCGGCGCCGGACCGGTGGGTCGACGATCCCGAAATTCTGGCGGCCGTCTCCCGCGCGGAGCGGCACCTCGGCGGGCGCGGCCGCGTGCTGGTGCGCGCGTCGGGCACGGAGCCGTTGGTGCGCGTGATGACCGAGTGCGAAGACGCCGCGGAGGCGGAGTCGCTCGCGCGCGAACTGGCGACTCTGGTGGCCGGACGTCTCGGCGGCGCGATCGTGGCCAAGCCGGCGCCGCGCGAGGGCCAGTAGCGCTAGCGTTGGAGATCGAGCGCGATACTTAACGCATGATCAATCTGCCGCATCGCCGACGGAGCGAGAGTGCCTCGGTGGCGCTCGAGACGGCCCTTGGCCACCGCCCTCACCTGCTCCGCCAGGGCGATCGAATCCGCCGTGAGGCCGCCCTCCGGTGCGCGAAGCAGCACCTGGCTGGGATAGAGCCGGCGATCCGCCCGGCAGTTGGTGACGGGGACGACACTCACAATCGGCATGTGCGTCGTGATGGCATTACGGCTGACAATGACCACCGGCCGCCGGCCCGCCTGCTCCGGCCCGTCGGTGGGATCGAGACGCGCATCGTAGACATCCCCCCGCGTCACAACTCGGCCTCGCCCTCGCGGAGCGCCTCCCAATCAGCCCGGGCAAACTCCTCGGCGACCTGAAGGGATTCGGCCGTGGCTTCGGGGTCGCCCCCAAGCTGCGCGTACGCGGCGTCGATCTCTCTCCTCCGTGCAGCGGCGAGTTCATGACGGAGCGCGCGCGCGATGAGCGCATTGCGTGTTGCCGCGGCGCCCCGACGAACCTCGCGATCCGCGGCGTCGAGCAGCGCCCTGGGAAGGGTGACCGTCGTTCTTGCCGTGTCCTTTCTCCGCTTCGGCATGATGCGACGCCTCCAATTGTGATGCGCAATACGGCATCATTTTAGATGGCGAAATTGACAGACGTCAACCGAGGCGGAGGCAAGACTTTGTACGGAGGCCGGCGAATCCCTGAGAAGATCAGGATCGCCCGTGGCATAACAAGTTGCAGTGCGCGCATTGGCCATGTGTTCCGCGAAGGAGGTGGGGGGGGACCACGCTTTGACAAGCGCCGGAACTCGCCGCGGATTGCCGGCTTGTGCCGAGGCGGCGAGTTGACGAGGTAGGGGATCTCGAGCAGCGGAGGCGCGGTGAAGACCGTCGCGGTTCCCATTCGGCGGGTGACCCTAGGTCTGGTCCGGACCTGATGAACGCCGCCAAAACCCGGGGGCGACTCCGGGGACAAAAGGCGTTCAGGACGCACACCTCAGGCAGCGGGCGGTAGACGGGGCGCCCCGCCCTGATACCGCCGGTACGTGCGGACATGGGTCCGCCGCCGCCCGAACTTGTCCACAACAGACCGTGACGATGATGGCCGCGCGCCTGCGGGACGCCGTCCCGCGGCGCCGGCATGCGCCGGTCGTGGACCATGGAGGCATTTATGTGCGGCATTATGGGCTATATCGGGGAGCGGCCGGCCGTGCCGGTGCTTCTCGACGGGTTGCGGCGCCTGGAATATCGGGGGTACGATTCCGCCGGCCTCGCCGTGATGAACGGCGGGGGCATCGAGGTACGCAAGGCCGCCGGGAAGATCGGGCGTCTGGCCGACCTGATCGAACGGTCTCCGATACACGGGATCGTCGGCATCGGGCACACCCGGTGGGCGACGCACGGCCACCCGTCGGATGAGAACGCGCATCCGCACGCGGACTGCAGCGGCCGGATCGTGGTCATTCACAACGGGATTATCGAGAATTTCCTCGAGCTGCGCTCGGCGCTCGCCGCGCGCGGCCACACCTTCAAGTCCGACACCGACACCGAAGTCCTCGCCCACCTGATCGAGGAGGCCTATCGGGGCGATCTGCCGGCCGCGGTGGAGCGGGCGGTCTCGCAGGCCACGGGCGCCTACGCGCTCGTGGTGCTGGCGGCCGACGAGCCGGACAAGATCGTGGCGGTGCGGATGATCAGCCCGCTCGTGATCGGACTCGGCCGGGGCGAGATGGTGCTCGCCTCCGACGTGACGGCCCTGCTGCCGTACACGCGGGACGTCGTCATCGTCGAGGACGGCGAGATTGCCGTCCTCACGCGCGGCGGCGCGCGGCTGGCCAAGATCGGGGGCGGCCCCGTCGCCCGCGAGCCGATGCGGATCACGTGGGACGCGTCGGCCGCGGAGAAGGGCGGCTACGCCCATTTCATGTTGAAGGAGATCCACGAGCAGCCGCGCGTCCTTCAGGAAACCCTGATGGGGCGGCTGCCGGACGACCGGCAACTCGTCCTCGACGGCGTCGAGTTGACGCCGGACGCCGCCGCCGGCATCGACAAGGTGTGGCTGGTCGCGTGCGGCACGGCCTACCACGCCGGACTGGTCGGGCGTCTGCTGATCGAACAGCTCGCGCGCGTGCCGGCGGAAGCCGACGTGGCCAGCGAGTTCCGCTACCGCGATCCGCTGGTGGGCCCCCGCACCCTCGCGCTGGCGATCAGCCAATCGGGGGAGACCGCGGACACGATCGCCGCCGCGCGCGAGGCGCGCTCGCGAGGCGCGCGCACGCTCGCGGTGGCCAACGTCGTCGGCAGCACGCTCGCCCGCGAGGCCTCCAACGTGCTGTACACGCGGGCGGGACCGGAGATCTCCGTCTGTTCGACCAAAGCCTACCTCACGCAGCTCGCGGCGCTCGCGATGTTCGCGGGAGGACTCGGACAGGCGCGCGGCACGCTCGCGCCCGCGGCCGTTGCGGCGCTCATCCGGGGACTGCGCGCGCTCCCGACCCACGCGCAGACGGTGCTCCGGCTCGAGCCGGAGATCATCCGCCTCGCCGAGCGGCTGCATACGGTGGAGGACGCCTTCTTCGTCGGCCGGGGCTTCGACTATCCGGTCGCGATGGAGGGATCGCTCAAATTCAAGGAGATCAGCTACATCCATTCCGAGGCGTTCGCCGGCGGCGAGCTCAAGCACGGGACGCTCGCGCTCGTCGTGCCCGGGGTGCTGGTCGTCGCGCTGGCGACGCAGCCGGCGCTCGTCGACAAGATCGTCAGCAACATCCAGCAGGTGCGGGCGCGCGGTGCGGAGGTCGTCGGGGTGGCCACCGCGGCCACGGCGGAGACGGTGCGGCCGCACGTCGACACGCTGCTCGAGATTCCGGCGACGGATCCGCTGCTGGCGCCGGTGCTGAGCGTGATCCCGCTGCAGCTGTTCGCCTACCACGTGGCGCGCCTGCGGGGCAACGACGTCGATCAACCGCGCAACCTGGCGAAGAGCGTGACGGTCGAGTGACGGGCCGTCCCGCACCCGGCGCCGGCCCGGGATTTCGCCGTCTCCGGAGCGGCGAGTGAGAATTCTCGTCACGGGCGGCGCGGGGTTCATCGGCTCGCACGTGGCCGAGGTCTACCGCGACGCCGGCCACCAGGTCGCGGTGGTGGACGTCGTCGGCGGCCGGGACCGGACGCCGTCCGGCATCCGGTGCCACCGCGTCGATATCGCGAGCGAGGCGCTGCGGGCCGTGTTCGAAGAGGAGCGCCCGGAGATTGTGTCGCATCACGCCGCGCAGGCGAACGTCCGCCGGTCGCTCACGGATCCGGCCGCCGACGCGGCGACGAATGTCCTCGGCACGCTGCGGGTGCTGGATCTCTCGGTCCGGCACGCGGTCCGGCAGGTCATCTTCTCGTCGACCGCCGGGGCGCTGTACGGCGAGCCGAAAACCGTCCCGGTCCGCGAAGACGATCCGATCCTGCCGGCCTCGCCGTACGGTCTGCACAAGTATCTCGGCGAGCAGTACATGGCGTACTATCGTCGAGTGCACGGCCTCAACACGACGGTGCTCCGCTACGGCAACGTGTACGGGCCGCGTCAGGATTCCGCCACGGAGGCCGGGGTCGTCGCGATCTTCGCCGTGGCGATGCTCGGCGGCCGGCGGCCCGTGATCTTCGGCGACGGCACGCAGGTGCGCGACTTCGTCTACGTCGCCGACGTGGCCGACGTGAATCTTCAGGTCTTGGGGCGGACGCTGCCGCAGCCGCTGCACGTCGGGTCTGGGATCGGGACGTCGGTCAACGAGATCGCGGAGCGCCTGCGCGCGCTGACGGGGACGGCGACGGCGCCGGACCACGGCCCGGCGATTCCCGGCGAAGTGTACCGGATCTACCTCGACGTGGGCCGGATTCGGGAGGTCCTCGGCTGGCAGGCCCGCGTGCCGCTGGAGGAGGGGCTTTGCCGAACCGTCGAATGGTTCGCCCGGCAGGTGGAGTGACTGTGCGCGTTCCTGAGTCCGGAGGACAGGGCCCGATGATCGACAAGGAACTGCTCGACATCTTGGCGTGCCCGGTGTGCAAGACGCCGGTGAAGCAGGAAGGCGACCGGCTTGTCTGCGGAACGTGCGGGCGCCGCTACCCGATCCGGGACGGCATCCCGGTGATGCTCGTTGACGAGGCGGAACCACGCCCGGCGTGACCGCGGGCGCTCCTGGGTGATGACGCGATGATTCGCGGAATCGGGGTCGACATCGTCGAAGTGGACCGCATTCGGCGCGCCGCGGCGCGCTGGGGCGACGGCTTCCTTTCGCGGGTCTTTACCGCCGGCGAGCGCCGGCATGCCGGCGCTCATGACACCGCGGCCGGCGCGCCGCG
>DASYXS010000066.1:0-2338 GCA_035934535.1 bacterium | reverse complement strand
TCATGCGCGCGGTCGCAAACGCGCGCGGGCCGCTCGCGCTCGTGCACTTCGACAGTCATCAGGACATGTGGGAAGAGTACTTCGGGAATCGCTACTTCCACGGGACCCCGTTCCGGCGGGCGCACGAAGAGGGCCTCTACGACGGGAAAGCGACCGTCCAGTTCGGGATCCGGGGCCCGGTGTACGATGAGGACGACTTCGCGTTCGGTGAGCAGCATGGGGTCACGGTGGTCCGCGCGGACGACATTCACCGCGACGGCGTCCCGGCGGCGCTCGACCGGCTCACCCGCGTGCGCGGCCGCGCGGTCTACGTCTCGTTCGACATCGACTCGGTGGATCCGGCCTTCGCGCCGGGGACCGGGACGCCCGAAGTCGGCGGACTGACGAGCGCCCAGGCGCTCGCGCTCGTCCGCGGGCTCGCAGGGCTCGAGATCGCCGGCTTCGACATCGTCGAGGTGTCGCCGCCGTACGATCAGAGCGGCATCACCTCCATGCTGGCCGCGAACGTGCTCTTCGAACTGCTGTCGGTGATCGCGCTCGGCCGGCGGTGACGGACCCGGTCAGTCCAACGGCCGCCGGATCCCGTACCGGCGCGCCGCCTCCTGCGCCTCGGGATAGCCGGCGTCGGCGTGGCGGACGATGCCGATGCCGGGGTCTGTGGTCAGCACCCGCTCGAGCCGGCGTGCCGCGTCCGGCGTTCCGTCTGCGACGATGACCATACCCGCGTGAATCGAGTACCCGATCCCGACCCCCCCGCCGTGGTGGACCGACACCCACGTGGCACCGCCGGCTGCGTTGAGGAGGGCGTTCAGGATCGGCCAGTCCGCGATCGCGTCGCTCCCGTCGGCCATGCCCTCGGTCTCGCGGTAGGGGGAGGCGACCGACCCGGTGTCGAGGTGGTCGCGGCCGATCACGACCGGGGCCCGCAACTCGCCGCGCGCGACCATCTCGTTGATCGCGAGGCCGAACCGCGCCCGCTCGCCGTAGCCGAGCCAGCAGACCCGGGCCGGCAGGCCCTGGAACGGCACCCGCTCGCCGGCGAGCCGGATCCACCGCGTGAGGGTCTCCTGCTCGGGAAAGAGCCGCAGGACGAGGTCGTCCGTCTTGTGGATGTCGTCGGGATCGCCGGACAGCGCGACCCACCGGAACGGTCCCCGTCCTTCGCAGAACAGCGGCCGTACGTAGGCCGGGACGAAGCCTGGAAACGCGAACGCGTCGGCGACGCCGGCCTGGTGCGCCTGCGCGCGGATGTTGTTGCCGTAATCGAACACGACCGCCCCGCGGCGCTGGAACGCCAGCATGGCCTCGACGTGCCGGGCCACCGACGCCTCGGCTTGGGCGACGTACGCCCGCGGATCGCTGTGCCGCAACGCCGCCGCCTCGGCCGCGCCGAGCCCGTCCGGAATGTACCCGCCCAGCAGGTCGTGCGCGGAGGTCTGATCCGTCACGACGTCGACCGGCACGCCGCGCCCGAGCACCTCGTGGTAGCGGCCGGCCGCGTTGCCGAGGAGCGCGATGGAGCGGGGGCGCCGGTCGCGGACGGCCCGCTCGGCCGCGTACAGCGCGGCGTCGAGGCTCGACGTCGCCTCGTCCACCCACCCGGCGCGCGCCCGCCGGTCGATCCGTTCGGGATCGGCCTCCACCACCAGCGCGACGCCGCCGTTCATCGTGATCGCGAGCGGCTGGGCGCCGCCCATGCCGCCGAGCCCGGCGGTGAGCACGAGCCGCCCCCGCAGGCTGCCGCCGAAATGGCGCCGCGCGAGGGCGGCAAAGGTCTCGTACGTGCCCTGGATGATCCCCTGCGTGCCGATGTAGATCCACGAGCCCGCGGTCATCTGGCCGTACATCGTGAGACCGAGGGCCTCGAGCCGGCGGAATTCATCCCAGGTGGCCCAGGCCGGTACCAGCATCGCGTTTGTGATCAGCACGCGCGGCGCGTCGGGATGCGACCGGAAGACTGCGACCGGCTTGCCGGACTGCACCAGCAGCGTGTCGTCCGGTTCGAGGCCGCGCAGGGCGCCGACGATCGCGTCGAAGCACGCCCAGGACCGGGCCGCCCGCCCGGTCCCGCCGTAGACGATCAGCTCGTCGGGACGCTCGGCGACCTCGGGGTCGAGGTTGTTCATCAGCATGCGCAGCGCCGCTTCCTGCGGCTAGCCCTTGCATGACAGCGCCGTGCCGCGCGGCGCGCGCACGGGGCGCGGTCCGCTCATTTCGCCTCGAGCACGGTCCGCAGCGAGGCAATAACGCGCCGGTTCTCGCCGGCGGTGCCGATCGTCACGCGGGCCCACGCCGGCAGGCGCCACATGGCACCCGGCCTGATGATCACGCCGTAGGG
>DASYXS010000047.1:0-18912 GCA_035934535.1 bacterium | reverse complement strand
GGCGGCGGACCCGCCGGCGGCGATGGAGGCGCTGGTCGCGCTGCCCCAAATCGCCCAAGTGCTGTCGCGGGGTCCGACCCGGGCGAGCGTGCTGCTCGGCCGCACGGCCGTCCAGTGCGATGTCCGGGTGGTCGAGCCGGTCTCCTACGGCGCGGCGCTGCAGTACTTCACCGGCAGCAAAGAGCACAACGTGCGCCTGCGGGAGATCGCGGTGCGCCGCGGGCTGCGCATCAACGAGTACGGCGTGTACGATGTGACCGCGGTGCCCGGCTCCGTCCCGGCCGGGGACGCGGCCGGCCGCCGCGTCGGCGGGGCGACCGAGGAGGAGGTGTACGCCGCGGTCGGGCTGCCGTGGATTCCACCGGAGATCCGGGAGGGGCAGGGCGAAATCGAGGCGGCGCTGCGCGGCGAACTGCCGGCCCTTGTGACGCTCGAAGAGATCCGCGGCGACCTGCACATGCACACGCAGTGGAGCGACGGCAAGGACACCGCGGAAGCGATGGTCCGGGCCGCCGCGTCGCGCGGCTACGAGTACTGCTGCATCACCGATCACTCGCAGTCTCTCAAGTTCGCGCGCGGCGTCACCGTGGAGGACCTGCGGGCGCACGCGGCGTCGGTGCGCGCGCTGTCCGAGGTGGCCGGCATCCGGGTGCTGATGGGCGCGGAGGTCGACATCCTCGGCGACGGGGCGCTCGATTACCCGGACGACGTCCTCGCGGAGCTCGACCTCGTGATCGGCTCGGTGCACAGCCGGTTCCGGATGCCGCGCGATGAGATGACGAAGCGGGTGATCCGCGCGCTCGAGCACCCCCACCTCGATGTGCTCGGCCACCCGACGGGGCGGCTGATCGGCGAGCGCCCGCCGTACGACCTGGACATCGACGCGGTCATCGACGCCGCGCGGCGGAGCGAGACGGCGATCGAGATCAACGCGTCGCCGGACCGGTTGGATCTGCCGGACGTGCACGTGCGGCGGGCCCGCGAGTGCCGCGTCTTCGTCGCGATCGACACCGACGCGCACCAAAAGGCGCACCTCGCGTTCATGCCCTACGGCGTCGGCGTCGCCCGGCGCGGCTGGATGGACGCGGCCCAGGTCCTCAACGCGTGGCCGCTCGCCGCGCTGCTCGACTTTCTGGCCCGATAGGCATGCCGCCGCGCCTGCCCAAGGCGTTCTTCGCCCGCGCGACGATCACCGTCGCGCGGGATCTCCTCGGCTGCTACTTGGTCCACGAGACCCCCCGCGGGCGCCTGCGCGGCCGGCTGGTCGAGGTCGAGGCGTATCTCGGACCGCGCGACCCCGCGAGCCACGCCTACCGCCGCACCTCGCGCAGCGAGGTGATGTGGGGCGCCCCGGGCACGGCCTACGTCTACTTCAGTTACGGCAACCACGCGTGCCTGAACGTCGTGACGGAGCCGGAAGGCATCGCGGGGGCGGTGCTGCTGCGGGCGATCGAGCCGGTCGAAGGTTTCGACGAGATGGCGCGCCGGCGCGGGACGCGCGTACCGCGGCTCATCGCCGGAGGACCCGGCCGGCTGACCGAGGCGCTCGGGGTGACGCTGGCCGACAATCGCGCGGATCTCGTGCGGGGACCGCTGTACCTCGCGCGCGGCGCGACGCCGCGCCGGATCGTGGCGACGCCGCGCGTCGGGATCTCGGCGGCCGCCGACGCGCCGTGGCGCTTCGTCGATCCGGACTCCCCGTGCCTCTCGCGGCCGCTCGGCAGGAGGGGCATCTCTGGCCCGCGCCGCAGGCCCAGAAGCGGCCGGAGGTCCCGCGCAAGACCGGGCAGGAGCGTCCCGCCGGTGCGCCAAAGTGCGCCTGACAGATCACGTGGCCGTGGCCGTGGGCCACGGGGGTGAATCGTTCGGTGCAGGGGGAGGAACGCGACCGGCCGTGGGACCGCTTCTGGCCGGACCACGTCCCGCGCTCGATCGACTATCCGGCAAGGCCCGCCTGGTGGATTCTCCTGCGCAATCTTCCGGATCACGCGCAGCGCGCCGCGATCCGTGTCGTGGATCCGGAGACCGCGGAGGAGCGCGGGCGGCTCACGTACGACGAACTCGCCGCCCGGTCCCGGGCACTCGCGGCGGGGCTCGTCCGCGCCGGCGTCCGCCGCGGTGAACGCGCCGCGTTCTTCCTT
Source organism: bacterium (assembly GCA_035934535.1). GTDB lineage: Bacteria > Sysuimicrobiota > Sysuimicrobiia > Sysuimicrobiales > Segetimicrobiaceae > DASSJF01. The sequence goes on along the minus strand of DASYXS010000047.1, from coordinate 16,771 downwards.
CCCAACTCGCCGGCGCTGATCGCGGCCTATTTCGGGACGTGGCTGGCCGGCGCCGTGGGGGTGCCGTGCAACCCGATGCACAGAACCGCGGAGCTCGAGTATCAGCTCCGCGACGCGGAAGCGTCGGTGCTGCTCACCTCCGCGTCCCTGTACCCGACCGCGGCGGACGTCGCCGCGCGCCTTCGGATTCCGGTGTTCGTGGCGCCGGTCGACGCGGCGGCGGAGCCGCCGGCGGCCGGCCTGCCGGACGGTGCGACCCCGTGGACGGAGCTGCTGGCGTCCGCGGACGGATACGAGCCGGTCGCCGTCGATCCGGACGCGGACCTCGCGCTTCTCCTGTACACCGGCGGCACGACCGGCGTGCCCAAAGGGGCGATGCTGACCCACCGGAACATCGTGGCCAACACCGTCCAGTTCGCAACGTGGTATGGGTTCGAGGAGGGGCGCGAGACGTGTATCGCGACCCTGCCGCTCTTTCACAGCGGCGGCATGGCGGGTGCGATGAACGTGCCCCTGTACGCCGGCGCCTCGCTCGTGCTGTTCGAGCGGTTCCGCCCGGCGGGGGTCGCGCGGGCCATCGGCCGCTACCGGTGCACGCGGTTCTTCGGCGTGCCGACGATGTACGCGGCGATGCTCAACCTGTCCGCCTGCCGCGACTACGACCTGTCGTCCCTGCGGGCGTGCCGGACCAGCGCGGCGGCGCTGCCCGCCGCGGTCAAGGCGAGGTTCGACGAGCTGGCCGGCCGCGACATCCTCGTCGAAGGCTACGGCCTCAGCGAAACGAGCCCGCTCGCCCTCGCGAACCCGGTGCGGCGCAGCAAGGCCGGCGCGATCGGCATTCCGCTGTCCGATACCGACGCCGCGATCGTCGACCCGCAGACCGGAGGGCCGGTTCCGCACGGCGAGCCGGGGGAGTTGGTGCTGCGGGGGCCGCAGGTCATGCGCGGCTATTGGCGCAGGCCCGACGAGACGGCCGCGGCGTTCCGCGGCGGGTGGTTTCACACCGGTGACATCGCACGGCTCGACGAGGAGGGCTACTTTCAGATCGTCGACCGCCTCAAGGACGTGATCAACACGGCCGGCTACAAAGTGTGGCCGCGCGAGGTGGAGGAGGTCCTCTATGCCCATCCGGCGGTGCAGTTGGCCGCGGTCGTGGGCCTGCCCGACGCGTACCGGGGCGAGATGGTGAAGGCCTTCGTCGTGCTGCGGGACGGTCCGGGCGGCGTCACCACCGACGACATCATCGCCCACTGCCGGGAGCGTCTCGCGGTCTACAAAGTGCCCCGCGAGGTGGAGTTCCGCGCGGCGCTGCCGATGAGCGGGGCCGGCAAAGTCCTCAGGCGCGCGCTGCGCGACGGCGCGCCGCCGGCTTCTTAGGGGCCTTTGAACGGCGCGGCGCGATCATGCCGGCGCCGCGCTCGGCACGGGCGCCGCCTCGATCTTCACGCCGCGGACCGGATTGATCGCGAACGCCGCAACCGCGCCCACCAGCAAGAGCGCCGCGGTGACCGCAAACGGCACCTGCCAGTTGTGCGTGCTCTGAATCAGCCAGCCGAAGACCAGCGGGGCCACCGTGCCGGCGATGCCGAAGCCGGTGTTCATCATACCCCCGGCGGTCCCGGCGAACTCAGGCGCGATGTCCATGGGCAGGGCCCACAGGGACGAGTTCGTGAGCTCGAGGCAGAAGAACGATGCCGACAGGAACACCACAGCGCCGACCGCCGACGCCCCGTACGCGGCCGGGAAAATCAGCCCGCCGGCGGCGAGCAGGCCGGCAATGATGATGCTGGTCCTCGCGAAGCGCAGATTGCCGGTTCGCCGCAGCAGCGCGTCGGTGATCAGCCCGCCGAGTGTGTCTCCGACCACGCCGGCGAGCAGCGGCAGCGACGCGTAGAGCGCCATCGACTTGAAACTGAAATGCCGCGCCTGCACGAGATACGACGGCAGCCAGGTGAGATAGACCCACAGACACCAACCGTAGCAGAAATCGACCAGCGTCACGGGCCAGATGCGCGCGGCCAGCTGCCCCCAGGGAATCCGGCGCCGGTCCGTTGATTTCGTGCGCTCGCCGATTTCCGCGAGTTCCGAAGCGGTGACGGCCGGGTGCGTCCTGGGCTCGTTGCGAAAATAGGCCAGGAAGACGAGGACCCAGACCAGACTGACGGCGCCCAGGGCATAGAAGGACGCCTGCCAGCCCAGCGCCAGCGTGATCCCGACGACGAGCGGGGGCGCCGCCGCGCCGCCGAGCCGCGCGAAGCTGTGCGGGATGCCCTGGGCGAGGCCGCGCTCTTCCGGCGGCATCCAGGTGGCAAAGGCGCGCGTGGCCGTCGGGAACGCGCCCGCCTCGCCGAGGCCGAGCAGGAATCGCGCGCCGAGAAACTGGCCGAGGGTGCGGCATCCGCCGGTGATCAGCGTGGCTGCGGACCACACGAGACCGATCAGCACCAGGCCGAGGCGCGGGCCGAGGACGTCGCCGAACCATCCCCCGAAGATCTGGAGGAAGCCGTACGGATAGGCGAATGCCGAGAAGATCAGGCCCATCTGGATCTTGCTGAAGTGCAGGCTCTTCTCGATGACGGGCGCCGCGACCGAGATGTTGGTGCGATCGATGTAGGTGATGAAGTACATCAAACTGATGAGCCCGAGGATCAAATACCGGATGCGGACACCGCGCACACGAGGTCTGGAGCCGGTCGTCGCCCCCACGGTCACCCTCCGCGCGTTGCGTTTGCGCAGCGATTCTTGGCCCGCCCCGGCACCTCCTGCGACGGCCGGGCGCCGCGGCTTTGATTGCACGGCCGGCACGGGGTTTGACGGGCTTCCGGCGCCTGGTGTACAGTAGGTGGTACCGTGCCGCTGTTTGAGCCCGCCAAGGCCAAGAAGCAGCTGCCCCCCTCCGACAAATGGAGCGTGACCGTCGAGCGGAATTTCTGCAAGGCCTGCCGGTTCTGCATCGACGTGTGTCCCGTCGACGTGTTCCAGTGGAGTAAAGAGGTCAACGCGATCGGCTGGTTTCCCATCGAGGTGGCGCACGAGGCGAACTGCGTCGGCTGCATGCTCTGCTACCAGGTCTGTCCGGATTTCGTGATCAACGTCGAGCCGAAGAAGGCAAACGCGCCCGCCGGCCGCCATGAAATCAAAGCGGAGGGCGCGGCGTGATCGCGCCCTCGGTCGCACCGGTCCGGCTCGTCGCGCCGTGGGCGGAGTGGAACACGCGCTTCACGGACGGGCGCCGCGTGCTCGAGACCGGAACGTTCGCCTTGACAGAGGGCGCCATCGCCGCGGGCTGCCGCTTCTTCGCCGGCTACCCGATCACGCCGGCCACCGAGATCGCCGAGCACATGTCGAAGCGCCTGCCGCAGGTCGGCGGCTACTACGTGCAGGCGGAAGACGAGCTGGCCGGCGTCCACATGTGCGCCGGCGCGAGCCTCGCCGGACTGAAGGCGATGAGCGCGAGTTCCGGACCCGGCTACACGCTGATGCACGACGCGTACGGGTGGGCGGTCGCGAACGAGATACCGCTCGTGATCGTCGACGCGATGCGGGTGGGGCCGGTGAGCGGCATCACCGGCGCGCCGGGCCAGGGCGAGTTCTACATCGCCCGCTACTGCTCGCACGGCGGCAACATCGAGAGCCTCGTCTTGTCGCCGGACAGCGTGCAGGAGACCTACTGGCTCACGATCGACGCGCTCAATCTCGCGGAGCGCTTCCGCACTGTCGTGACGATCCTGACGGATCAGGTGATCTCGGACATGCAGGAAGATCTCTTCCTGCCGCGGTCCGCCGACGACCTCGCGCAGATCGTGGTGCCGCGGCGCCACAACACCGAGATGCCGTTCTACCCGCAGGGGTCCGACGCGATCGACGTCGCGCCGAACGTCGTCGGCATGGGGACCGGGGTGTGCGTCTCCGCGTACACGCATACGCCCGAAGGCTACGACATCGAGGAGATGGAAGCACACTGGGACCAGTCGATCCGGCTCATCAACAAGATCCGCCGTCACCGCGGCGAGCTGCTGCGGTACGAGGCGGTGGGGCTGGACGACGCCGACGTCATCGTCGTGGCGTACGGTGCGACCGCCCGCACCGCGAAGACCGCGGTCCTGCAGGCGCGGCGGGCGGGAGTCCGGGCGGGTTTCCTGCGGCTCATCACGCTGTGGCCGTTCCCCGACGAGCTGTTCACTCGCGACGTGCCGTACGTCGTCTGCGAGCTCAACTACGACGGGCAGCTCGTCCGTGAGGTGCAGCGGGCGGCCCCGGCGCGCGACCGGGTGCACTTCATGGGGAAGAGCGCCGAGCTCCACACCGTGGAGGAAGTGCTCCGGGCACTCGACGGAGTGGGGAAGGGGCGGGGCATTCCCGCGATGCCGTACATCTGGACGGAGGTGCGGTAGTCGATGGCCAACCGCCTGGTCGAGAAGTATCTGCGGCCGAGCCAGATCCCGACGAAGGCGTGCCACGGCTGCGGCATCGGGATGATCGAGAACTGGATTCTGCAGGCGATCGATGAACTGGGCTTGTCGCGGGAAGACGTCGTGTTCATCACCGGCATCGGCTGCGTCGGCCGGCAGACCTACGCGACCTGGGGCGGCGACAACGTCGGCGCGACCCACGGGCGCGCGTTGGCCGTGGCGACGGGCCTCAAGGTGGCCCAACCTGACAAGAAGTACGTGGTGGTGGTCGGCGACGGCGACGCGGCGGCGATCGGCACGTCCCACCTGATCCACGCGGCGCGGCGCAACCTCGGCGTCACCGTGATCTGCGAAGACAACATGGGGTACGAGTCCACCGGCGGCCAGTTTTCGCCCACCACCCCGGCGGGGTACGTGATGAACTCCAGCCCGTACGGCATGGTCGAGCCGAGCTTCGATCCGTGCGACATCGTGAAGGCCGCCGGCGCGACGTTCGTCGCCGAGTACACGGCCGTGCAGTGGATGCAGACGAAGAAAGCGATCAAGAAGGCGCTGCAAAACGACGGGTTCTCCTTCGTGCACGTGCGGTTCCAGTGCAACGAGAACTTCGGCGCCTACGCGCTCGGTACGCGCGACACCGTCGCCAACATCCAGTGGATCGAGGACCACACCCGCGGCGTCGACCGCGAGGGCAAGCCCACGGAATTCACCTGGGAGACCGGCGTCAAGCACGACGCCAGCAACAGCCGGCCGGAGTTTTCACGCCTCTTGCGCGATCTCAACAGCCGCGTCGCCGGAAACCATGAAACCAGCGCGGGGAACGGCAGGGGCGGTCACGACTGAGGCGAGCGGAGGGCCGGCTGTGGCCGCCGCGGGCGTTCTCACGAAGGCCCGCACCGAGATCCTGATCAGCGGCTTCGGCGGTCAGGGCGTCGTGCGGATGGGCCAGATCCTCGGCCTCGCCGCGATCCGTCAGGGGATGCGCGTCACGATGCTCAAGAGCCACGGCACCGAGACCCGCGGCGGGTACGTCCGGGCGCAGATCGTGGTGGCGCCCGAGTACGTCGACAGCCCGGTGGTCGAGCACGCCGACTACTTCGTCGCGTTCTCGCAGTCGGCGTACACGAAGTTCTACGGGCTGGCCTCGGGCGCGATCCTGTACGATCCCGACATGGTGACGAAGGTGCAGCCGCGCGACCCGGAGCGCCACGTGCGCGTGCCGGCGACCGCGCTCGCGAAGGAGCGGTTCAACAACGCGCTCTTTGCCAACTCCATCATGCTGGGGGCCCTGACGCGCCGCGCCGGGCTCGACGCCGACGCGGTGCGCGCCGCGATGCTCGAGGTGCTGCCGCGTTTCCACGAGGAAAACGTGAAAGCGTTTCTGCTGGGGTGCGAGTGCGGTGGCGGCCGGCCGTCATGACGTCGACGCCGGCGTCCTAACCTTCCCGCTTCAACACATCACAGAACGCGTCGACCACCTTGGGGTCGAACTGCGCGCCCGCGCAGCGGCGGAGTTCCGCGACGGCATCCAGTGAGTACACCATCGCCCGATATGGCCGTACCGTCGTCATCACGCCGTACGCGTCCACCACGGCGAGGATTCTCGCCCCGAGCGGAATCTGGTCGCCCCGGAGACCGTCGGGATAGCCCTTCCCGTCCCACTGTTCGTAGCGGTGGCGGAGAATCGAGGCGACGCCCTGCATGCCCTTCACCGGCCGCAGCACCTGCTCCGCCAGGGTCGGCACCGTGCGCACGATGGCGCGTTCGTGCTCCGTCAGGCGGGCCGTGGCGCGGAGAATCGCTTCCGGCACGCCGATCTTCCCAAGATCGTGAAGCAGGGCCGCGCAGCGGATGTCCATGATATTCTCGCGGCTGCAGCCCAGCGCGCCCGCCGCGGCCGCGGCCCACGCCTCCAGGCGCTCGCCGTAGCCGGCCCGGTGGCCGTCGCGTTCGTCGAGGGCCCGGCCGAGGATCTTCACCTGTTCCTCCGCCTTGAGCGGGCTGCGCTCGGCGTTCGCCAACTTGGCCGCGCGCTCGACGAGCAGCGGGTAGAGCTCCTCGAGTGCGCGGGGCGCCGGAAGCGGTCCGCCGAGCTCGTAGGCGGGCCCGGATTGGACCGCGCCGGCCGAGCCGTTCGACGCCTGTGGAGACGGCACGGGGGCGGCGGAAGCCTCTACGGGGATTGTCGCCGGCCGCGCCGCCGCGATGGAGTCGGCCGGAGGCGCGCTGTTCGCCGTCTCCAGCGTCTCCCTCAGCCGCGCGCTCTCCGCTTCCAAGATTCGCTTGGCGTCGGACACGCGCGTCCGCCCGGCCGCCGGCTCCTGCTGCGGGTCGGTATGCCGGACCGGGTGCTCGAACAGGTCGCGCCGCATCGCCGCGAGTCGTGCGCTCTCGTCTTCGAGCTCCCGCCGGGCCGCGGTGATCTGCGCACCGAGCGCTTCGCGGGCGGCCGCGGTGAGCCGCGCGCTCTCGTTTTCGAGCTCCCGCCGGGCCGCGGCGATCTGCGCATCGAACGCTCCGCGGGCATCCGCGACGCGGGCGCGCTCCGTCTGCAGCCCGTCTCGCATGGCCAGCAGCCACAGGTTCAGTGCCCCTAATTGTTGACGGGCCTGCGCGAGCCGCGCGTGCTGCGCTTCCAGCTCGCGGTGCGCCTCGAGCAGCGATGCGTTCTCGGTTTGTAGAATCCGCAGCGCCTCGCCGATGCGGACGTCGTTCGCGTCGGCGTCCGGTTCGGACCGGCCGGTCCGTTCGGCGAGCAGGGCGGCTTCCAGCGCCACGGCCCCCTGCATCGCCAGCGCCGACATGACGTCGAGTTCGGCCGCGGACCAGCTGCGGGGGGCGTCGAAGCAGCAGACGATCGATCCGAGTCTCCTGCCGGCGCGAGCGAGCGGCCACGAGGCGAGCGCGCGATACCCCTCGCGCTCCGCGGTCTGGCGGAGCGCGTCATCGTGCGGAAGGTCTCGGACGTCGGAGAAGATCGCCGGGGCGGATCCGAGCGTACCGTAGTGCTCCGGAACCCCGCCGCGCGAGGCCCACAGGCGCGCCGCCTTGCCGTCCGCGGCGTGGAGGTCCACCGCGCCGCGCTGCCCGCCCGTCAAGGTGAGCGCGGCCACCCCGATCGCTTCGGCGGCGTCGGCCGCCGACGTGGACCGCGTCAAGGTTCCACAGAGGCTTATGAAACGTTCTGTTAGCGTGCCGCCGGGGAATGAGGTTGGGGAATCCTGGTCCCGACGCACCAGCGTATCACCCTGCGGAGCGCCGTCTTCTGCCATGGCCCCCACTGTAGAATCCTTGTGCCCCATTTGGGGTTGTGCCAGACCAAACGGCCGGGGGCGCAGCGCTCGACGCCGCCGGGCGGTGCCGGCGCCGCCCGCGCTCCACCCGTTGACGGGCCGAGACGGTGACGCCTATAATGGGCGCCGGCGATGGAGCTCGCCTGACAACCGCCCGCGTTCCTTGCGACCGCCGGCTGATAGCTCCTACCTCACGCGGGGTGGGAGCTTTTTCGTTGCCCCCCGGAAAGGACACGCAGATGGATCACATGTGGCTGCTGGGCGCACTCTGGATCGGGCTTGCGCTGGTCGCAACGCTGTGCGCGGCGTGGCTGAGGGTGTCCGTCGCGCTGACCGAGATTGTGATCGGCGTCGGCGCCTCGTGGGTGATCACGGCCCGGTGGGGGGCCGCGGCGATGGGCGCGGGGGAGGGGTGGATCACCTTTCTCGCCGGCGCTGGCGCGGTAATTCTCACGTTTCTCGCCGGCGCGGAGCTCGACCCCGTCGCGTTTCGCAAGACCTGGAAGGAAACCACGGCGCTCGGCCTGATCGGCTTCCTGGCGCCGTTTCTCGGCGCCGCGTGGGTGGCCCGGGCGGTGCTCGGCTGGGATCCCCGCGCCGCGTGGCTCGCCGGCGTCGCGCTGTCGACGACGTCCGTGGCGGTTGTCTACGCCGTGCTCTTGGAACTGGGCCTCAACAAGACCCCGTTCGGCAAAGTCATCCTCGCGGCGTGCTTCATCAATGACCTCGGCACCGTGATCGCGCTCGGCCTCCTGTTCGCCCCGTTTACCTGGAAGACCGGCGCCTTCTCGCTCGGGACCCTGGCCGCGCTGTTCGCGCTGCTGTGGACGACGGAGCATCTGTTCCGCCATCACGGCGGACGGACGTCCGAGTTCGAGGCCAAGTTCCTCCTGTTTGCACTGTTCGGCTTGGGGTGGCTCGCGGCGTGGTCGGGCTCCGAAGCCGTGCTGCCCGCGTACCTGATCGGCATGGTGCTCGCCGGAACGGTCGGCCGCGACGCGGAGCTGATCCGGCGGCTGCGGACTCTGACACTCGGCCTGCTGACGCCGTTTTACTTCCTGCGGGCCGGGTCGTTCGTGCAGGTCCCGGTGATCGCGGCCGGGCTCGGGACGTTCGCCGCGCTCTTCTGCGCGAAGGCGGTGAGCAAGTTCGTGGGGATCTTCCCGGTCACGATGGCCCAACGGTATCCGAGACCCGACGCGATGTATACGACGCTTCTGATGTCGACCGGCCTCACGTTCGGCACGATCTCCTCTTTGTACGGGCTCTCGCACCGGATCATCACGCAGTCGCAGTACTCGTTTCTCGTGGCCACCGTGATCGCGAGTGCCGTCGTGCCGACGTGGATCGCGAACCGCTTCTTCCTGCCGCATCACCACCTGCGCCCGGTCGACGGATCGGAAGGCGACGTCGCGCTGGAGGCCGCCGCGGCGACCGACTGATGCCGCCGGGCGGTGCCGGCGCCGCGCGCGCCGAAGCACACGGCATCGTGAGCTTACCGTCCGCGGGCCGGCGCGCGGCGCTGCGGGAAGTCGCGGCCCTCTTTCTCAAACTGGGCTGGATCGCGTTCGGCGGTCCCGCGGCGCACATCGGCCTCATGCGGCAGGAGGTGGTGGCGCGACGGAAGTGGATGACGGAGCAGCAGTTCCTCGACCTGCTCGGCGCGAGCAACCTGATCCCGGGGCCCACCTCCACAGAGCTCGCGATCTATCTCGGCTACGCGCGGGCGGGCCCGATCGGTCTCGTCCTCGCCGGGATGCTCTTCATCCTGCCGGCGATGCTGCTGGTGCTCGCGTTCGCCTGGGCCTATGTGCGTTATGGATCCCTGCCTCAGGCGGCCGCGCTGCTGTACGGGATCAAGCCCGTCATCATCGCGGTGATCGTGCAGGCGATCTACGGCCTGCTGCGCACCGCGGTGAAAACGTGGCGGCTCGGCGTCGCGGTCGTGCTGGCCATGGCGCTGTATTTCCTGGGCTTCAATCCGCTGGTGCCGTTGTTCGGACTGGCGGTGCTCGTCATGGTAATCGAGAACCGGTCCCGGCTGCCGCTCCACCGGCCGGCGTTTCGGGGACGCGCGATGCTGCTCGTCCCGGCGGTGCCCCTCGATCCGGGCGCGGTGGCGCCCGCCGCGACCGGCGGCTTCAGCCTCGCAACGCTGTTTCTGACGTTCCTGAAGATCGGCGCGACCCTCTACGGCAGCGGCTACGTCCTGCTCGCGTTCCTGCGCGACGACTTCGTGCGCCGGCTTGGATGGCTGACGGACCGCCAGCTCCTCGACGCGGTCGCGGTCGGCCAGTTCACGCCCGGCCCGGTTTTCACCACGGCGACGTTCATCGGCTACCTGACCGGCCGGTGGAGCGGCGCGATCGTGGCCACGGCCGGCATCTTTCTGCCGTCGTTCGTGTTCGTCGCGGTCGTCTACCCGCTCGTTCCGCGGCTGCGCGCCTCGCCGTGGACCGCGGCGTTTCTGGACGGCGCCAACGCCGCCGCCCTTGGGCTCATGGCCGCGGTGGCATGGCAGTTGGGCGTGACCAGCATCGTCGATCCGGTGACGCTTATGCTGGCGGTGGCGGCGGCGGTGCTGCTGATCCGGTACCGCGTGAATTCCGCATGGCTGGTTCTCGGCGGGGCGGCCGCCGGTCTGCTCGCCAGACTCGTCGCGGGGTAGCGTCTCGGCCGGCACCGGGCTGCGGTATGATGGGGGCGTGCCGGAACTTCACCTTCTGCTCCTCTTTGTCGACGGGCTCGGGCTCGGGGACGACGATCCGGCGGTCAATCCCGTCGTGCGGGCATCCACGCCTGTGCTGCGCGGCCTGGCCGGCGGACCGCTCGCGAGCCGGGCGTCCCGGCACACCGCGTCCGCGGCGCTCGTTCCGCTCGACGCGTGTCTCGGCGTGCCCGGACTGCCGCAGAGCGCCACCGGTCAGACGGCGCTGCTGACCGGCCGAAATGCGCCGGCGCACATCGGCCGTCACCTCACCGCCTATCCCACCCCGTCGCTGGCGGCGCTCCTCGCGTCGGACGGGTTGATGGGGGCGCTGCGGCGGGGCGGCGTGCCGGTCGCCCTCGCCAACGCGTACACACCCGCGTATTTCGAGGCCGTGGCCGCGCGGCGGCTGCGCTACGGCGCCATCACGCTGCACGCGCTACAGGCCGGGGTGCGCTTGCGCACCGTGGACGATCTCGCCGCGGGCCGCGCCGTCTACCAGGATCTGACGAACGCGCGCGCCCGCGAATTGGGGGCCGCGGTTCCGGGGATTGCGCCGGAAGACGCGGGCGCGAACCTCGCCGCCATCGTGCGCGCGCACGCGTTTACGATCTTCGAGTTCTTCCAGACGGACCTCGCCGGCCACGGGCGGATCGAGGGCGCGGTCGAGATCGTCGAGCGTTTCGACCGGTTCCTGGGCGGCGCGTTGACGCACCTGGACCTGTCGACGACGCTCGTTGTCCTGACGAGCGACCACGGCAACGTCGAAGACGCCCGCACCCGCGCGCACACGACGAATCCCGTGCCGGCGCTGCTCATCGGCGCCGGGCGCGACCTGATCTGCGACCGGCTGTGCGCGATCACGGACGTCGCCCCGGCGTGCCTCGCCTTGCTGACCGCCAATGGCGATGCGACGGCCCCGGCCGGCGCGCCGTGACCCCCCGCGCGCTTCGCGTCCTGGGGTTCCCCGCGATGCTCGAGCGGCTGGCCGCGCTGTGCGTCTCGCCCCTCGGCCGCGAGCGGGCGTTTGCGCTCGACCCATCACCGTGGCTCGACGAGGCGGCGCGCCGGCAGCAGTTGACCACCGAGGCGCGCGCCCTGGCCGACGGCGCGGGCGGTCTGCCGGTCCGGGGGATCCGCGACGTCCGGGAGCCGGTGCACCGCGCGGCGATCGGCGGGTCGCTCGGCGCGCTCGAACTGCTCGAGATTCGGGACACGCTTGGGGTGGCCCGCGCGCTCAAAGGATTCCTGACCGCGCATGCCGCGGATGCACCGGGACTCGCCGAGCAGGCCGATGGGCTGACCGTCTTTGCGGATCTCGAGTCGTCGATCGGCACCGCGATTGCCGACGACGGCTCGATCACGGACCAGGCCAGCCCCGAGCTCGCCAAGGTCCGGCGGGAGCGGTACCTGGCCGACGCGCGGCTGCGCGAGCATCTCGACCAGCTGCTGCGGAGGCCCGCCGTGCAGCGCGTGCTCCGGGATCCGCTAATCACGATCCGAGGCGACCGCTACGTCGTCCCGGTGCGCAGCGAGTTTCGAGAGCAGTTCCCCGGGATCGTGCACGATCAGTCGGCGAGCGGCGCGACCGTGTTCATGGAGCCGCTCGCGATCGTGCCGCTCGGCAACCGCGTGCGCGAACTGGCCGCGGCGGAACAAGTGGAGATTGCGCGCATCCTCGCCGCCCTGAGCGCCGCGATCGCGGCCGCCTCGGAACCGATCGGCGAGACGCTCGAGGCCCTCGGCGCGCTGGACCTGGTCGCGGCGTCGGCGGAGCTGAGCCGGCGCATGGACGCCTCGCCGCCGCGTCTCAACGACGCCGGCCACGTAGACCTGCGTGGGGCCCGCCACCCCCTGCTGACCGGGGCCGTGGTGCCGATCGACCTGCGCCTCGGCCGCGACTTCCGCACGCTCGTGATCACCGGGCCGAACACGGGCGGCAAGACCGTGACGCTGCGCACGCTCGGGCTGCTGACGCTGATGGCGCAGGCCGGCCTGCACGTCCCGGCGGCGCCGGACAGCGAGGTTGCGGTCTTCGCCGGCGTGTTCGCGGACATCGGCGACGAGCAGAGCATCGAGCAGAACCTCTCCACGTTCTCCTCGCACCTCACGGCGATCGTGGAGATCCTGCGCCATCTCGACGCGATTCCGCGCGCGCCGGGCGCGAGTCTCGCGGCGGCCGGCACGGCGCTCGTGCTGCTCGACGAGGTCGGCGCGGGGACGGATCCGGTGGAGGGCACCGCCCTCGCGCGCGCGCTCATCGAGATCCTGCACGCCCGGGGCGTCTGCACCGCGGTGACGACGCACTACGGCGAACTGAAGGCGCTCGCGTTCACGCACGCCGGCGTGGAGAACGCCTCGGTGGAGTTCGACGAGGAAACGCTGCGTCCGACGTACCGCCTGCTCATCGGTACGCCGGGCCGCAGCAACGCTCTCGTGATCGCGGCCCGCCTCGGCCTCGACCCGGCGATCGTGGAGCGGGCGCGCGGCTATCTGTCGCAGGAGCAGGAGGACCTCAGCCGCGTGATCCAGCGGGTTGAGGAGGAGCGGGTGGCGCTCGGCGCGGAGCGCGACGCCGCCGGCCGCGACCGGCTGGAGGTCGCCCGGCTCCGGGCGGATCTCGAGAACGAGCGCCGCCGCGCCGCGGAGGACCGTCGGCGCAGCCTTGCGCGGACGCGCGACGAGCTCGACGCGCTGATCCGCGCGGGCCGCCGGGACCTCGAGACCCTGACGGAGGCGCTGCGCACCGAACGGTCGCCTCAGGCGGCGGCCCGGCTGCGCGCGCACCTGCGCGCGCTCGGCCGGGCCGCGGAAAGCTACGCCGAGGCGGCGCCGGCCCCGCCCGGCACCCCGGTCGACTCGGTCAGGACGGGCGACCGGGTGCTGGTGGCGTCGCTCGGCCGGCCGGGCATCGTGCAGGCGGAGGCGGACGCCCGCGGCGAGGTCGAAGTCCAGGTCGGCGTGGTAAAGGTCCGCGTGCCGCTCGACGACCTGCGGTGGGAGGCCGCGCAGCGGCCGGAAGTCTCTGGGCCGGCGCGGGCCGACGATGCCCGGACGGGGCGGGAGGGGGCGGCCCCCGGCCTCGGCGCGGCCGCCGTGCCGGCCAGCATTCATCTCCGCGGCATGACGGTCGATGAAGCGATCCTCGCGCTGGACAAGTACCTCGACGAGGCGGCGCTCGCGGGCCTGCCGTTCGTGACCGTGATTCACGGCAAAGGCACGGGCACGCTGCGCCGGGCGCTGCACGAATTTCTCGCGCATCATCCACACGCCGCTTCGTTTCGCCTCGGCGGCGAAGGCGAGGGAGGGAGCGGGGTCACGATCGTGAGGCTCGGCGAGCGATGACCGCGGCGAGCGCGCACGCTCACCGTCACGGCGCGGTGCGTCCCGCCCGGCCGGGCGCCGCGCTGTCCGGCGCGCTCGGGGTGATCTTCGCGCTGATGATCGTCGAAGCCGTGGGCGGGTGGTGGACGGGCAGCCTCGCGCTGCTCGCGGACGCGGGCCATCTGCTCGTCGACGTGGGCAGCCTCGGGCTCGGTGTGCTGGCGGCCTGGGTCGCCAGCCGTCCGGCGACCGCGGAGATGTCGTACGGGTACCGGCGCGCCGAGATTCTGGCCGCGGCGACGAGCGTCGTCGCGCTGTGGGCGGTCGCGCTGGCGATCGGCCGCGAGGCCGTCGCGCGCCTGGGCACGCCGCATCCCGTGGCCGCGCCGGGCATGCTCGGGGTGGCCGTGCTCGGGCTCGCCGGCAACCTGGCGGCGAGCGCGCTGCTCGTGCGCTCACACGGCGAAAATCTGAACGTGCGCACGGCGCTCGCCCACGTGCTGGCGGATGCCGCCGCGGCCGTCGGCACGATCGCCGCGAGCCTCGTCATTCTCGTCGCGCGCTGGACCCCGGCGGACCCGATCGTGAGTCTCGGCATCGCGGCCCTGCTGGTGGCAGGGTCCTGGCCGCTGCTCCGTGAAGCGGTGCGGATCCTCATGGAAGGCACCCCGCCCGGGATCTCCCTCCTCGAGGTCCACCAAGCCATCGCCGCGGTGGCCGGCGTGTGCGAGGCTCACGATCTGCACATCTGGTCGCTCACGAGCGGCATCGCCGCGGTCAGCGCCCACGTCCGCGTGGACGACGGCATCGATAGCCAGGAGGTACTGACCCGCCTCGGGACGATGCTGCGGGACCGGTTCGGGCTGTCGCACGTGACGCTCCAGGTCGAGACCTCGGAGTTTCTCGACCCCTGGCATCCGCGCTGCGCGCCCGGGTCCGATCCGCACGGCGTCCCGTCTGCCCAAGGACCTCCGCCGCCTCCTGCCGGTTGAGCGATGCTATAATCCCGCCGTGAATACGCCCAGCCCACGCGAGCAGCTCGCGCGCCTCGCTCGAGGCACGGTCGAGATCATCAGCGAGGAGGCGCTGCTCGCCAAGCTCGAACAGCGGCGCCCGCTCCGCGTGAAACTCGGCCTCGATCCGACGGCGCCCGACATCCACCTCGGGAACGCGGTGGTCTTGCAGAAGCTCCGCCAGTTTCAGGACCTCGGCCACGAGGCCATCCTCGTCATCGGCGACTTTACCGGGTTGATCGGCGATCCGTCGGGCCGCTCCGAGGCGCGGCCGCAGCTCAGCCGCGAGGCCGTCGAGCGAAACGCCGCCACATACCGGGACCAGTACAGCCGGATTCTCGACGCCGGGCGCACGCGGGTGGCGTTCAACAGCGAGTGGCTCGCGCCGATGACGTTCGAGGACGTGATCCGGCTCGCCGGCCGGGCGACGGTCCACCGGCTGCTCGAGCGCGACGATTTCGCGAAGCGCTTCCGGGAGCATCTGCCGATTCACCTGCACGAGCTGCTGTATCCGCTCTGCCAGGCGTACGATTCGGTGGCGATTCAGGCCGACGTCGAGCTCGGCGGCACCGACCAAAAATTCAACAACCTGATGGGCCGCGAATTGCAGCGGGAGATGGGGCAGGAGCCCCAGGTCGTGGTGCTGACCCCGCTTCTTCCCGGACTGGACGGCGTCCAGAAGATGAGCAAGAGCCTCGGCAACGCGATCGGCATCACCGAGCCGCCGAACGAGATGTACGCCAAGGTGATGTCGCTCGCCGACGGCCTGATGGTGCCGTACTTCGAGTACTGCACGCTCGTCCCGCTCGAGGAAGTGCGCGCGCTCGAGGCCGCGCTGCGGGCCGGCGCCGCGCACCCCCGGGACGTCAAGCAGCGCCTCGCGCACGCGATCACGGCGCGCCACTGGGGCGAGGCCGCGGCCGGCGCCGCGGCGGCGGAGTTCACCCGCGTCTTTAGGGAGCACGAGCGGCCGGATGAGATTCCCGAGGTCGCGCTGAGCCGGGCACAGGCGCAGCACGGCAGGATCCGGCTCTCGCACCTGCTGGTGGCGCTCCGCCTCGCGCCGTCCAACAGCGAAGCGCGCCGGTTGATCGATCAGGGCGGCGTAACGCTCGATGAAACCCGCGCGGCCAAGGACATCGACGTGCCGGTGCGCGACGGGTCGATCGTTCGCGTCGGCCGCCGGCGGTTCGCGAAGGTGCGGCTGACCGCGTAAGGTCCGTCCCGTGATTCACGCGGGCATATAGTGGTCGGCGATGTTCAACGGCAGCCCCGCGGCGCTCGTTCTCGGCGGCCTCTTCAGCCTGCTCGGCATGGCCGCGCTCGTCTACGGACGAAAGACGGACCGGATCGGCATGGTGCTCGGCGGCATCGTGCTGACGGTGTTCCCATATTTTGTCGGCAACCCGATCGTGATCGTGCTGGTCGGGATCGCGACCATGGCGGGGATGTACTTCTTTCCGGAGTGGGACTGACACCACGCACAGGCGCCGCGCGCGCTTGATTGACGCTCCCCGGCACCGTCCCTATACTAGGAACGTAACCGTGGGCCCTTAGCTCAGGTGGTGAGAGCGCACCCCTGATAAGGGTGAGGTCCGTGGTTCGAGTCCACGAGGGCCCACCAGACCAAGTAAGTCAAAGCGTTGCGCGTTCTCGGCACCTCGAAAACCCTGCTGTAAGAGGTGTGCTCACCCTATCCCAGTCAGTGGAGTCCTTCTTACTGTCCCGTTCGGTAGGCGGCTGCACTTCTCGCACGGTCCAACTGTATCGTGAGGTTCTGCTGCCTTTCTGTGCGGCTCTTGGACCAAACGTCTCGGGCTGCACGTCACCGGCGGTCCAAGGCTATTTGACCAGCCTACGGAATCGTGTGGCGGCGGTGACTGTGCATCTGCACTTCAGCAAACTCCGTGCGTTCTTCGGCTGGTGCGTGGAGTCAGGAATTCTGCCGGTCAGTCCGATGCGCGGCTTGTCGATGAAGAGCCCCAAGGCTCTCCCCAGAGTTCCTGAAGACGAGACCGTTAT
>DASYXS010000037.1:0-63477 GCA_035934535.1 bacterium | reverse complement strand
TGAGGCTGGGGCGGCGGGACGTAGATCGAGAAGAATCCGCCGCCGAGCCCGCCCTCGAGCGCGCGCGGCAGATCGACGTGCCCCTCGCGCGACCGTTCGAAGAATGAACGGCCCGTGCGCGTCAGGCTCATGACCGTGTCGTTGTGGCCGTCGAAGATCGGCGGGGACGCGGCCGTCGGTGTCATTTCCCCTCCCGGCGGAACTTCAATTTGA
Organism: bacterium; assembly: GCA_035934535.1. Classification (GTDB taxonomy): domain Bacteria; phylum Sysuimicrobiota; class Sysuimicrobiia; order Sysuimicrobiales; family Segetimicrobiaceae; genus DASSJF01. Next base: position 63,264 of record DASYXS010000037.1, on the reverse strand, counting down.
CGCGGCGCGAGAGCAGCCGGCCGATCCGGCGCTCCATCTGCGCGCTCGCCAGGCGGGCCGCCTGTTCGGTCACGGTGAGCGCCCGGGCGCCGCGCTCGAGCCGGATCTCGAGCTGCGCCTGCGAGCGAAGGGTGGGGCTTCCCGGGGCGGGGACGTCGCCCGGATGGGCGGGTTGCACCGGTGTCGACGCGGCGGCCTTCGGCTTCTTGGCGCGTTCCGCCTTGGCGGACTTCGTCTTGGCGGCGGCTGTGCGACCGGCTCGACGGCGGGCCCGCGTCATTGGGACAGCACCCGCCACAACTCGTCGCGCGCGGGCGGTACCAGCGATTCTTCGCGCCCCGCGCGGCGGACACGCCGTTGGCCCGGCCCGAGGGTGGCGATGACGGTCGCCGGGACGCCGGCTTTCGCGATCGCCGCGGCCGTTCGGTCCGGCTCCGGGGTCGCCACCAGCAGGGCCCCGCTGCCGATGAGCGCGAGCGGATCGACGCCGAGGAGGTCGCAGAGCGCCTTCGTCTCCGGCAGCACCGGGACGCGGTCGGCGTCGAGCAGCACGCCCAGGCCGGACGCGGCCGCGATCTCGTAGACCGCGCCCAGCACGCCGCCTTCCGTGACGTCGTGCATCGCGTGCGCGCCGGCGGCCGCGGCGGCGCGCGCTTCCGGCAGCACGCTCAGCCGTTCGCGAAACGCCCGGGCCCGGGAGACACCCGCCTCGCCGAGGGATGCGACCAGATCGGCGCGGCGCAGGTCCGCGAGGATCGCCGTGCCTTCGACGCCCGCGGCCTTCGTGAGCAGCACGGCATCGCCGCTCCGCGCCGCGCCGCTCCGGAGCAGCCGGTCGCGCATCACCCGGCCGAGCGCGGTGACGACGACGATCGTCCGCTCGAGGCCGCCCACCACCTCGCTGTGGCCGCCGGCGATTTCGACGCCGAGCGAGGCGGCCGCCGCGCCGGCATCGCGCATGACGCGCGCGAGGTCGTCCGCGGCGCGCGCGGGCGGCAAGAGGATCGTGATCACGACGGCCACCGGCTCCGCGCCGGCGGCCGCGAGGTCATTGGTGCCGATGAGAATCGCGTACCAGCCGAGATCTTCTCCCGCGCCGGTGATGGGATCCGTGGTCACCGCGACGGCGCCGCCGCCGAAATCGACAACCGCGCAGTCCTCACCGAACGACGCGTGCACGAGCACGTCGGCGCGCCGCGCGCCGAGATGCCGGTACACGAACTCGTCGAGCGCCTCGGGCGGCACTTTGCCGATCGGCAGCGGACGTCCGCTCCCGTCACGCGTCATTGGCAGGAGGCGCATCTTTGGCCCTGGGCCCACGGCGTGAGCCAAAGATGCCCGCAGGCCCAGAAGCGGCCGGAGGTCCCGCGACAGACGGGGAACCCAGACGGCTGTGCCGAATCAACGCGCGCGATGCCCGAGACCGCGTTCGTGCTCATCAACCTCAATCGCGGCACCCCCGCCGAGGTCGCGCGTCTGGTCCGCGCGCTCCCCGGGGTGACCCAGGCCCACGCCGTCATGGGCGATTATGACGTGCTGGCCGTGATTCACGCAGACGTCACGCGGGAGATTTCGACGCTTGTGGACGCGCACATCCGCACGATCGACGGGGTGGCGAAGGTCGTGACCTGCGTCGCGGTGCGGACGTGAGGGCTACACCGGGACCCGCGGCGTGATCACCGTCATCGTCTGAAGAATCTTGAGGGCGACCTCGAGCGCCCTGAGACCGTCCTCCCCCGACACCAGCGGCGCCGTTTCGCCGCGGACACATTGGATGAAGTGCGTCAGCTCCGCCCGCAGCGGTTCGCCGGCCGGCACCGTGAGCCGCCGTTCTTCCCCGCCGTGCCGGACCGTGAGCTGCTGGCCGAGATAGTCGAGGTGGATGAAGCCGTCCGGCAGCGTGATTTCGAGCTGGGCCGCCTTGACCGGCGACACGCGGCTCGCGACGAAGCTCGCCATGCAGCCGTTGCGCAGCGTCAGGTGGGCGACCGCGAGATCTTCGTCCTCGCCGTGGATCGCCGCGCCCACCGCGCTGACCCGCGACACCGGCGCGTGCATCAAGTGGAGGATGATGTCCAAATCGTGGATCATGAGGTCGAGCACGACCCCGACGTCCATGATCCGCCGCGGGTTCCAGGGCCGGACGCGGCGGACCTGCACGAACAGCGGGTCGGCGACGAGATCCCGCAGGCGCTGCACCGCGGGCTTGAACCGCTCCACGTGCCCGACCAGCAGCACGAGCCCGCGCCGCTGGGCGAGCTCCACCAGTTCCGCGGCTTCGTCCACGCTGGTCGTGATCGGCTTCTCGACGAGCACGTGGATGTCGTGCTCCAGGAAGTCGCGCGCGATCTCGTAATGCAGAGCCGTCGGGACGACGAGGCTGACCGCGTCCACCCGCCCGAACAGGTCGCGATAGTCGTGAAAACCCGTGGTGCCGTAGCGGCGGGCAAACCCGGCGGCCTCGCGGGCGGCGGTGTCGACCACCCCCGTCAGCGCGGCGCCCGGCAGCTGGTGATAGATGCGGACGTGGTGCTGCCCCCACTGGCCCAGTCCGACGACCCCGATGCGGATCGGCTCGGTCACGATCAACTCTGACCCGGGTCGAACCGGCGCACGGTCTCGACGATCCGGTCGAGATCCGCGTCCGTGACGGCGGGATGGACCGGCAGGCTCAGCACCTGCTCCGCCGCCCGGACGGCTTCCGGACACCGGCTCTCGCCGAAGCGCGCCCGATAAAACGGGGTCATGTGGATCGGCGCCGGGTAGTAGACGCGTGTGCCGATCCCTTCTTCCTCGAGGTGCCGGCGCAGGCGGTCGCGCCCGCGCGCCACCCGCACCGTGTATTGATGGAAGACGTGTGTGTAGCCATCGGGTTCGACCGGAGGCGTCAGCCAGTCGAGGCCGGTCAGCCCTTCGGAAAGCCGCGTGGCGTTCCGCCGCCGCCGGTCGTTCCAGCCGTCGAGACGGCTCAACTGGCCGATGCCGATCGCGGCCGCCATCTCGGTCATCCGGTAGTTGTAGCCCTCGGCCTCGTACAGATATTGCTGACGCTCCCCCCCGCGGACGAAGAGACGCGCCCGGTCGGCCACGTCCGGGTCGGCGGTGGTGAGCATGCCGCCTTCCCCCGTGGTCATGTTCTTTGACGGATAGAAACTGAAGGCCGCCGCGCGGCCGAAGGCCCCGGCGCGGCGGCCGCGAAATGCCGCCCCGTGCGCCTGCGCCGCGTCCTCGATCACCATGAGTCCGTGGGCGCCCGCCAGCGCCTCGAATCGGTCCATGGCACAGGGCAGCCCGTACAGGTGTACGAGGAGGAGCGCGCGCCCGGAGGTCCGGCCCAGCGCCTCCGCGGCCGAATCGGGGTCCAGGTTGTACGTGCGCGGATCGATGTCGGCGAAGACCGGTTCCGCCCCGCAGGAGAGGATCGTGGCGGCCGTCGCTCCGTATGAGAAGGCCGTCGTCACGACGCGGTCTCCGGGCCCGATCCCGGCCGCTCGAAGCGCCGCCATGAGCGCCGTGGTCCCCGAGCTGGCCGCCACCGCATGGGAGGCGCCCACGTACGCGGTAAAGGCCCGCTCGAAGTCCGCGACCCGAGGTCCGGCCACAAAGTGTCCGGAATCCAGCACTTCGAGGACTCGACGCTTGTCCTCGTCGGAGATCAGAGGCTGGGCGATTGGGATGAGGCGGCGCGAGGTCGTCGGCATGATCCGATTGGTCGGACTATCCTGTGAATCCGAACGACTGTTCTCCATCAGGGACGTATTTCCTGCGGCCGCCCCGCGCTCACCGAACGCCCTCGATCTGCTGTTGAAGCGCCTTGAGCATGCCATCGATGTTCTCCTGCATCTTCACCCGCAGCAGTCCGCTCAACAGCCGGCCGATCAGCGGAATACCGAATTCGAACTGCACCGTGATCGTCGTGCGCGTGCCGCCGCCGTCCGCCGCGAACTCCCATGTGCCCTCGTAGCTGTCGAAGTCGCCGTCCCGCTGCCGGAACCGGCAGCGATGGGCGGCGTCGTCCCACTCATCCTCCTCCACCCAGCGGATGCGGCGGCCTTCGACGGTGCCGACCCACTCCGTCAGCGTCGGCACCTCCCCGTTGCGTTCCAGCACGGTCACACGCTCGAGGTCGGGCATGAAGCGTGGAAAGTCTTCGACCCGCCTGGCGCTCGCATAGACCGTCTCGAGCGGCGCGCGAATCACGATCGATGCGCTGACCTCGGGCATGGGTCCTCCTGTGTGGTGGCGGAAATAGCGCCGCGGCCGGCCCTGCTATCGGCCGCCCGTGACGTCGAGCACGGCGCCGGTCGTATAGGACGCCGCGGGCGACAGCAGCCAGAGGACCGCTTCCGCAACTTCGTCGGGCGCTCCCCCTCGGCCCATCGGGATGGTCGGGGCGAGGCGCGCCGGACGGTCCGGATCGCCGGCCGTCGCATGAATGTCGGTCATGATCAGGCCGGGCCGGACCGCGTTCACGCGAATTCCTTCCGCGGCAACCTCCCGCGCGAGCCCGATCGTGAAGGTGTCGACCGCGCCCTTGGAGGCGGCGTAATGCACCCACTCGCCGGGGCCGCCGAGGCGCGCCGCCGCCGACGAAATATTGACGATGACACCGCCCGGGCCCCCGTGACGCCGGGACATTCGCCGGACCGCCTCGCGCGCGCACAGGATGGTCCCGGCCACGTTGACGTCGAGGACGCGTGAGAGGTCGGATGCCGTGAGGGCGTCGAGCCGTCCCGGCGGGCTCGACACGCCCGCGTTGTTCACGAGCGCGCTCACCGGGCCGAGGACGCGCGCCGTTTCCGCGAACAGCCCGGCGACGTCGTCTTCGCTGGAGACGTCGGCCCGGATCGCCACGGCCCGTCCGTCCGCGCCCTCGATGTGCCGGACCACGTCGAGCGCGGCGTTCTCGTCCCGGACGTAGTTGACGGCGACCGCGTAGCCGCGCGCGCCCGCCAACCGCGCCACCGCCGCCCCGATGCCGCGGGCGGCGCCGGTCACGATCACGACGGGGCCGCCGCTACGCATGCAGTTCGAGCACGTCGCCGTCGTCGAGGACGTGCTCGCGCTGGACCATCTGTCCCTCGTAGGTGCGGCTGCCCCACACCCGCGCGTACTTCAGCCGCTCCGCGAAGTCTTTGTGGACGACGGCGGCGACTTCCTCGACCGTGGTGCCTCGGCGGAACACGTACGGCACCGATTTGTCCGCGCGCCGGCCGGGGGCCTTCGTGTAGACGCGGATCACGCCGAGCAGCCGGAACAACTCCAACTTCAGCGTCTCCAGTCCCTCGCCCGTCGCCGCCGACACAGGGAGAATCTCGAACCGCGCGCCGTACGCCTCCCGCAGCAGGTCGAGGCGCACGCCGGCGTCGGGCGCGTCGTGCTTTGTGGCGACGAGGAGCGTGGGCGTTGCCTTCGTGGTGGCGGGGTTCAATTTCATCGTGGCCGGGAGCGTAGCGGACGGCATCTGAGCGGACGGCATCGGACCCTCCGGCCCGCCGGCGGTGCCGCGCAGGGAGGCGAACTCGACCCGGCCCTCCGCCGTGAGCGCCATGACGATGTCCATCGAGGCGAGCAGATCGTCGTCGGCGAGATCCGCCACGAGCAGCGCCCCGTCGGCCTGCCGGATCAGCGCGAACAGCCACGGCTCGGCCGTCTCCGGCGCGATCGGCGGCAGGTCCACCAGTTGGATGTTGATGTCTTCGAACGGCACCATGCCGGGCAGCGGCGTCCGTGTGGAGAACGGATACGGCGCGACGACCGGATTCGCGTTCGTAAGGGCGGCGAGCAGACGGGACTTCCCGGCGTTCGGGGCGCCGACGAGCGCGATCTGGCCGGCCCCCTCCCGCGGCACGTGATGCCAGGTCGGCCCCTTCGCCGCGGCTTTCTTGCTGCGCGCCGCCTCCGTCCGGATCTTGGCCATGCGGCGGCGGATGTCCGCGCGCATGTGTTCGGTCCCCTTGTGCTTGGGGATCGTCGCCATCATTGCTTCCAACGCCTCGAGCTGCTCGTCGGGCGAGGTGGCCTGCCGGAACCGGCGTTCGGCCTCGAGGTATTGCGGTGTCAGGTTGGCGGGCATAACGCTCGCGCTTTATTGTAGCGTCTCGGCGCTCCCGGCGGCCACTCCGAGATACGCCTCTCGGACGCGCGGGCTGCGCCGCAGCGCGTCCGCGGTGCCGGCGAGCGTGATGCGGCCCGTCTCCATCACGTACCCGCGGTCGGCGTGATCCAGGGCGACCGCGACGTCCTGCTCGACCAGCAGGAGGCTGGTCCCACGCCCGCGCAGCCGGTCGACCGCCTCCATCAGCGCCTGAACGACGATCGGCGCGAGGCCGAGCGACGGCTCGTCGATCAGCAAGAGGCGCGGCCGCACCATGAGCGCGCGCCCCAGCGCGGCCATCTGCTGCTCGCCCCCGCTCATCTGGCCGGCGGTGAGATCCAGGCGCTCGCCGAGAACAGGGAAGAGGTCGAGGACGTCGCGCAGGTCCGCGGCGACGGCCGCACGATCGGTGCGCGCGTAGGCGCCGACGAGGAGGTTCTCCCGCACCGTCAAGTCCGCAAAGAGGCGGCGGCCCTGCGGCACGTGCGCCATGCCCAGCCGGACGATCGCCTCGGGCGGCAGTCCGGCGATGTCCCGTCCCTGCCAGCGCACGCGGCCGCGCCACGGGCGCAGCAGCCCGGAGACCGCGCGCAGCAGCGTCGACTTGCCGGCGCCGTTGCTGCCGACGAGCGCGACCACCTCCCCCGGCCGCACCTCCAGCGTGACATCCCAGAGCGCCTGGACGCCGCCGTAGCCCGCGCCGAGCCCCTCGACGAGGAGGAGCGGATCAGCGGCGCGCGTCCCATCCCCGGCCCCGTCTGGCGCGGGACCTCCGGCCGCCTCGCGGTCTCCCGCAGGCGGGATCATCGCGGGCCCGTCCCACCGTGCGCGGCGTAGCGCGGTCCCAGGTACGCCGCGATCACGGCCGGATCGGCCGTCACCTGCTGCGGCGAGCCCTCGGCGATCTTCGAGCCGTGGTGCAGGACGACGACGCGGCGGCACAGGCCCATCACGACGCGCAGCACGTGCTCGATGACCAGCAGCGTGATGCCCTGCTCGTTGATGCGGCGGAGCAGGGCCATGTCCGCCTCGGTCTCGGCGGGCGTGAGTCCGGCCATGACCTCATCGAGCAGCATGAGGCGGGGGCGCAGTGCCACCGCCTTGGCCAGCTCGAGACGGCGGAGGTCCGGCGTGGTCAGGGCGCGCGCCGGGAGGTCGCGCTTCGGGCCGAGACCGACAACGTCCAGGACTTCGTCGGCGCGGTGGAGCGCGTCGGCGACGCCCGCGGCGGGCGCCGCGCGGAACAGCACCGGGACCGCGACGTTTTGGCGGACCGACATGTTACGGAACGGCTGGGCGATCTGGAACGTCCTGGCGATGCCGAGCCGCGCGATCGCCGCGGGGCGGCGGCCCGTGATGTCGGCGCCGGCGAACTCGACGCGGCCGGCGGTCGGCGCCTCCACGCCGGTAATCACGTTCACGAGCGTGCTCTTCCCGGCGCCGTTCGGCCCGATGAGCCCCACGACCTCGCCGGGCTCGATCGCGACGTCGACCTGGTTCACCGCCGCCAGGCGGCCGAAGAACTTGCTCACTCCCGTCGCGGCGAGCAGCGGCACTAGACGCGGTTCTCCTGAAGGGCCTCGCGGATCGACGCGCCCAGCGCCGCGGCCCGTCCGCGGCCCGGCCGGGCCTGGAACAGTTCGGCGAGACCCCGCGGCGCGAAGACGACGAGCGCGCAGACCAGCGCACCGAAGAAGACGTTGTGGAGGAACAGCGAGACGTTGGTCAGGGTGACGTCGAGGCTCTTGAGAATGACCGCTCCGGCGACCGGCCCGAGCACGGTGCCCTGTCCGCCGAAGAGGGCCATCACGACGGCCTGGACGGTGAAGTCGATGTTGAAGACGGTCGGCGGGTCGATGAAGGTGAGCCAGTAGGCGTAGATGCCGCCGGCGGCGGCGAACAGGAACGCGTTCGCCGCGTACGCGAGGATCTTGAACGGCAAGGGCTCGATGCCGAGGACCTGGGCCGCGTCCTGATTCTCCCGGATCGCGGCGAGGGCGTACCCCGCCCGTGTCCGCGGCAGCGCGAACCCGGCGAGCACCGCCAACACGAGACCGGCCAGCATCCAGTAGTAGAACTCCTTGAAATCACCCGCCGCCGGCAGGTTCATGCCGGATCCGCCGCCGGTGATCTCGAGGTTCGCGGTCAGCTGGCGCAGGACGAGCATGAACCCGAGCGTCGCGATCGCAAAGTAGTGGCCGCGCAGCCGCAGCAGCAAGGCGCCCATCGCCACCGCCGAGGCCGCGGCCAGCACGCAGCCGGCCGGCAGCGCCGCCGGAAAGGGCAGATGCGCCCGCACCATGAGGATGCCGGTCGTGTAGGCGCCGACGCCGATGAACGCGGCGCCGCCGAAGTCGGGATAGCCGGTGTAGCCGCCGATCAGGTTCCACGCGGAGGCGAGAATCCCGAACAGAAAGGTGCCCGTGATGATCCGGACGTAGTACGTGTTGAGCGCCCCCGGCAGGACCAGCGCCACGGCGAGCGCCGCCGCCGCGAGGGCAAGGCCGCGCACTTCGCGGCGGTTCATCCGCGAAACCGCGCGGCGCGTCCGAACAGCCCGGCGGGACGCACCAGCAGGACCAGAATCAAGGCGCTGAACGCGACGATGTAGTCGTAGTTCGGGCCGAGCCAGCCCGCGGCGTACGTCGTCAGCAGGCCGAAGAGCAGCCCGCCGACGAGCGCCCCGGCGACGCTGCCGAGCCCGCCGAGGACGCAGACGACGAACCCGATGAACGTGAAGTTGGCGCCCATCGCCGGATAGATGGGAAAGCTCATGCCGGCCAGCCCCCCGGCGATCCCCGCGGTCGCGAGCGCGATCCCGAAGGTGATCGCGTAGACGTGGCCGATCGGAATGCCCATCAGGCGCGCGGCGTCCTGATCGGACGCCGTGGCGCGGATCGCGGTGCCCAGGCGGGTCCGGCTCATGAGGAGGTGCAGCAGGAGAGCGACGAGGAGCGCCGCGCCGAGGGTCATGAGGCGCACGGCCGGCACGATGACGGGCCCGAGGTGGATGGCGCGGCCCGAGTAGGCCGTCGTCACGGCCCGGACGTCCGCGGTCCAGACCGCGAGGGCCCCGTTTGTGATCAGGAGGTCGAACCCGAAGGTCAGCAGGAACGTGATCAGAAACGACGCGCGGATGACCTGGTTGACCACCACGCGCTGCAGCCCGTAGCCGAGGACGAACAGCGCCGCGCCCGCGATCGGGAGCGTCGCGAACGGGTCGATGCCGTAGAGCGTAAACAGCCAGTACGTGGTGTACGCGCCCAGCATCACAAACGCGCCGTGCGCGATGTTGATGACGTTGAGCACGCCCCAGACGAGGGACATGCCGAGCCCGACGGTGGCGTAGGTGCCTCCGATCAGGAGGCCGTTGACCGCGTTCTGCAGCGCGATCTGAGCCGACGGAGTCACGGGGACGGCACTCCCCTGCCGTTCCCCGACGCGCGGGTTACTTGCGCGCCGTCCACACCGGCGTCGGGTACATCGTCTTGGCGGCCGCGACGTTTCCGGGCCAGACCGTCACCACTTTGCCGTGCTGGATCTGGACGGTGACCATCGGCTTGTAGCTGTTGTAGCCCTTGTCGTTGAACTTGATCCGGCCGTAGAACGTGACCACGTCGAGCGCCGCGAGCGCGTCCCGGACCTTCTGCCGGTCGATGCCGCCGGCGTTCTGGATCGCGAGCTGCAGCGCGAGACCGCCGGCGGAGCCGTTCGCGGCGTGGTAGTCGGGCTCGAACCCGTACCGCTTCGTGAACGCCTGGGCATACTGACGCGTGCTCCCGAAGAGCGGCCCGTTGTACTTCACGTCCGGCGTCCACTGCGACGACGCGAAGACGTACTCGGCCGCGGGGCCAAGTGCTTTGACGAAGTCCGGGGTCGTCGGCCCGACCGTGAACCCGAAGAACTTCGCGTTGACCTCCAGGCTCTGCGCCTGCCGCATCGCGACGAGGGATTCCTGCAAGTGGCCCGACTCGATGATCACGTCGGCGCCGGCGGCCTTGATCGCCGTGAGGGGCGCGCTCAGGTCGTTCGTGTTGACGGGATACTTCTGAAAGTAGACGACGCGCATGCCGTTGCGGTCGGCCCAGTCCCGGGCACCGTTCGCCACCTCGAGCGAGAACAGGTCGTCCGCGGTGATGATGGCCACCGTCGAGGGCCTCGGCGACTGCGACACCGCGCACTGCAGCATCGCCGCCGCGTAGTCCGCGGCCGGACTGCTGATCCCGAACGTGTACTTGTACCCCTGCGCGAAGATCTTCGCGGCCGCGCCGTTCGAGTCGATCATCGGCATCTTGTACTTCTCGGCGATGCCGGCGTCGGCGAACGTGGCCGGGCTGCCGTACGGTCCGAGCAGGAACGCGACGTGGTCCTGCGTGATGAGGCGGTCGGTGAGCTCCGCGGAGGTTTGCGGCTTGCTTTGGTCGTCGTAGTAGACGATTTGGACCTTGTAGGCATGCGGGCCGGCCTTGACGCCGCCGCGGGCGTTCACCGCCTCGGCCCAGAGGTCGTAGCCCTGCTTGGCCAGGGCACCTTCCCGCGCGTCCGCCCCCGTCGCCGCGAGCGGCGCGCCGAGTTTCAGGATCTCTTCGCCGTGCAGCGCGCCCGCGGTGACGTCGAGTGCACCCATGACGACGATCGCCGCGATCGCGATCGGTACGCGGCTCTTGGAACGTACCATGCGCATCCCCTCCTGCCCCGTCTGTGGCGCGGGTCGAGTCAGGAGGCTTTACTCGTGAGGCGCGGCCGTCCCTGCCGGGATCAGCAGGTAGGACGGATGGTGAAGGCCCGTCGGCGCGTAGAGTTCATCGCGGGTGAAGCGAAAGCCGAGTTTCTCGAGCACCCGGCGTGACGGGGCGTTGTCCGGATGGTGACCGGCAAACAACGCCGCGGCGCCGATCGTCTCGAAGGCGAGCGTCACGACCGCCTGTGCCGCCTCGGTCGCGAGCCCCTGCCCCCAGTAGGCGGGCCGAAGATGGAATCCCAGCTCGTAGATCCGGTCCTCCGGGCGATACGGCCGCAGTCCGGCGCAGCCCGCGTTCGCGCCGTCCGCGAGGAGAAAGATCGGCCAGTACTGCACGCCGTGTGCGCGCAGCGACGCGATCTCGGCGCCGAGCCGCGCCTCCGCGGCGGCGGCGGACAGAGGGCCGCCGATCAGCCGGGTCACCTCCGGATCGCCCCAGAGGGCCAGGGCGAGCGGCAGATCGCCGGGCTCCCAGCGGCCGAAGCCGAGCCGGGCGGTCGTGAGAAAATACGCGCGGGGGGCCGTCACGTCCGAGCGGCGCGCACGGCGTCGACTCCCACGGCATCCTGCACCCTCCGCAGCCCGTCGCGATCCATTAGGCGCAGCAGGCCCTCCGCGACGCGGCGCGGCATCGCGGGGCCGCCGTAGATGAAGCCCGTGTACACTTCCACAAGCGTCGCGCCCGCTTTGATCTTCTCATAGGCGTCCTCCGCGGTCATGATTCCGCCGACGCCGACGATGGGCGTCCGGCCGCCGGTCGCGCGGTACAGGATGCTCACCGCGTCCGTCGCCGGCCCCCGGAGCGGCCGGCCGCTGAGGCCGCCCGCTTCTCGCGCGAGCGGGCTTCGCAGTCCCTCGCGCCGCACCGTCGTGTTCGTCGCAACGAGGCCGTGGCCGCGGCCCCGCACCGCGTCGGCCACCGCTTCGAGCTCCTCCCTGGTCATGTCGGGCGCCACCTTCACGAACAGCGGCTTCTCGCCGAGGGCGCGGTTGCGCAAGGCGACCGCGTCGAGCAAGGGTGCGACGCTGTCGCGGGCCTGCAGGGAGCGCAGGCCGGGGGTGTTGGGAGACGAGACGTTGACGACGAGGAAGTCCGCGTACGGGTGGAGCCGCTCCATCGCCCGCACGTAGTCGCCGGCCGCGTCATCGAGCGGCGTGTCCTTGTTCGGGCCGACGTTCGCGCCCAACGGGATCGGATACCGGCCGGTCCCCCGGGCGGCGGCCATGCGTTCGGCGACGGCATCCGCGCCCGGCGAGTTGAAGCCGAGGCGATTGATGAGTGCCTGGTCCTCGGGAAGCCGGAACAGGCGCGGCCGCGGGTTGCCCGGCTGGGGCCGCGGCGTCACGGTGCCCACCTCGACGAAGCCAAACCCGAGGCGCGGCCAGGCCCAAAGCGCGCGCGCGGCCTTGTCGCACCCCGCGGCCAGCCCGACCGGCGACGGACACCGCAGACCGCAGACCTCGACGGCAAGCCGTGGATCGGCCGGCGCCGGGACGGCGCCGAGCCGCGCCCACGCGGCCCCGGCGACGCCGAGCCACGTCAGGGCGAGGTCGTGGCTCCGCTCTGGGTCCAGGCGGAACAGCGCCGGCTTGATCACCCGCTCGTACAGCACCGGGCTTCGCCGCTACCCCGCGGTCTCCGGCATCTAGACGGCCGGCGTCTGCAGCACGCCGCGCGGCGTCCCGACGACCTCGCCGCCCTCCATGACCACGCGGCCGCGGACGATGGTGTAGACCGGCAGGCCCTTTACCTTGAAGCCGTGGAACGGCGTGAGCTTATGCCTGCTGTGCAGATGGTCCTGATCGATCGTGCCTTCCTTGTTCATATCCACGATCGTGACGTCGCCGTCGGCGCCGCGGCCGAGATGCCCCTTGCGCGGCCAGAGGTTCCAGGCCCGCGCCGCACCCTCCGCCTGCACCTTCACGTAGTGGTTGAGGCTCATCCGCCCGGCGTTGACCTGCGTCAGCAGGAGCGGCACGTTGGTCTCCACGCCGGGCCACCCCGCGGCCGCCTTCCAGATGTCGCCCATCCGATCGTCGAACATCTTCTCTTCCCGGGTGTGGGGGGAATGGTCGGTCCCGATGACCTCGATCGTCCCGTCGAGCAGGCCGCGCCACAGCGCCTCGGCGTGCTGCCGCGACCGCACCGGCGGGTTGATCTTCAGCATGGCCCCCAGGTTCATCCGCACCATGTCTTCGCCTTCCATGATGAGGTAGTGGGGCGTCGTCTCCCCCATCACGTCGACGCCGCTCTCCTTCCCCCGCCGGACCAGGTCGACGCCTTCCGCGGCGCTCATATGGTAGATCATCAATTTGCTCTTGGCCTCGCGCGCGAACAGTATCGCCCGGGAGATCGCCTCGGCCTCCGCGACGGACGGCCGCGATTCCAAGTGAGCGAGGGCATCGTGCCGGCCCGCATCTTGTAGTTTCTTTCGTAGATAGAGGATGATCCCGTTGTCCTCGGCGTGCACGCCGCATCGCAGGCCGGTCTCCGCCACGATGCGCCAGGCGTCGATGATCTCGCCGTCCTGCGGCGCGGGGACGTTGCCCACCGTCTCCCCCATGAAGATCTTGTAGCCGACGACGCCCGCGTCGGCGAGCGGGAGGATGTCTTTGCCGCTGCCTTCGACGATCACGGCGTAGATGCCGAAGTCGACGTACGAGACGCCCCGCGCGCAGGCGACCTTCGCCTGAAAGCCCTCGACGCTGGAGGTCAACGGGTTGGTGTTCGGCATGTCGATGATGGTCGTGATGCCGCCCGCGGCGGCCGCCTGCGACCCGGTGTTGAAGTCCTCTTTGTAGTCGAGTCCCGGCACGCGAAAGTGCACGTGCGGGTCGATGAGGCCGGGCAGGACGTGCAGGCCGGTCGCGTCGACGGTGCGCCCGGCCGCGGGCAGGTCGTCGCGTACCAGGATCTCGAGGACCTTGCCGTCCTTGATCACCAGATGGCCGCGACGGCTCGCCGCCGGGCTCACGATCGTGCCGTTCTTGACGATCAGGTCTACGGCCATGCGCGGCCTCCTGCCCCGTCTGGCGTCATGGCTCACGCCGTAGGCCCAGGGACCTCCGGCCGCCTCCTGGGCCTCCGGCCCGGGCCAAAGATGCGCCTCCTGACGCCGGGCCGCTCACGGACGAAGGCGCGGCCGCACTTGTTCTGCGAGGAGCCGCATGGCGCCCGTCACGATCTCGTGCGGCATCCCGGGGAAGTTCACCCGGAAGATCATCGTCGTCGCGCCGGTGAGCGCCGCGCACCGGTTCACCTCGTCCGCGCAGCGCGCCGGATCGCCGAGGATGAAGCGGTCCTGCGCGAGCCCCTCGAAGGCCTGCGTCATGTCGTCGCCCGCCGGAAGCGCGCGGTGCTGTCCCCAGGCCACGTACGCCTCGTACTTCTTCTCCACGTACGGGCGCGCGAGCTCGATCGCGCGGGCGGCGGTGTCCGCGACGAACAACTCGCGCCGCATCGGCAGTTCCGCGGGAAACGGCTTGCCCGCCCGCGCGAGGCCCGCGCGGTAGACGCCGGTCTGCCGGACGATCGTCGCGAGCGTGGCATGCGGATTGATGACCCACGCGTCGCCGAGCTCCGCCGCGCGCTCCACGGCGCGGTCGTTGTTGGCCGCCATCCACACCGGCGGGCCGGGACGCTGCAGCGGCCGCAGGCCGATGCGGACGCCGTCGAGGCGGCAGTACGGCCGGTCGAGCGTTGCGGGCTCGCCCGCCCACAACTGCCGGATCACGCGGAGATGCTCACGCAGGCGCCGGACGCGCTCGCCCGGTCCCACGCCGAAGGCCCGATCTTCGACGTCCCGGTAGCCGAGGCCCACGCCGAAGATGAAGCGGCCGCCCGTGACGACGTCGAGACTCGCCGCTTCCTCCGCGACCGCGACGGGGTTGAGCAGCGGCAGGAGGTAGATGGAGACGCCGACGCGCATCGTGCCCGCCTCGGCCGCCGCGCGAGCCACCGACACCGCCGGCTGCAGCATCGCGAACTCGCTGATGAGATAGTGCTGTCCGAACACGATGAGATCGAAGCCGAGGCTGCGGGCGAGGCGGACCTGTTCGAGAATCTCGTTCCACCGGGCCGCGAGCGAGTCGGCCGGCGGGTGTTGATTCACCAGCATCAAGCCAACCCGCATGACTACACCTTCGCGTCGGCGAAGGACGCGGCCTCCGTCAGATGGACCGGGGCCACCCAACGAATTCGCATCGGTTCAGCGAATTCGTTGGGGTGGGTACCCGGCCTCCGCGGGGCGCACCGGGCCCGCGGCCAGGTACCGTCCCGGCAGCGTCCGGCCGATCACGCCGGCCAGCCAGCGCGACGTGGCGGCGACGGCGTCGAGATCGGCGCCGGTCGCCACCTCCATCCCGTGCAGCATGTAGAGGAGATCTTCCGTCGCGAGGTTCCCCGAGGCGCCGGGTGCATACGGACAGCCCCCGAGCCCGCCCGCGGCGGCATCGACAGTGGTGACGCCGCTCTCGAGGGCGGCGAGCACGTTGGCGAGCGCCGTGCCCCGGGTGTCGTGCAGGTGCACCGCGACGCGTGCGATCGAAACGTCCCCCGCGACCTGCCCAACGAGCGCCGCCACCTCGCCCGGCGTCGCCGCGCCGATCGTATCGCTGAGGGCGATCTCATAGCAACCCATCTCGGCCAGGGCGACCGCGACCCGGCGCGCGGCATCGGGCGCGACCCGGCCGGTGTACGGGCACCACCACGCCGTGGAGACGTAGCCGCGCACCCGCAGGCCGTGCGCCGCCGCCATCGAGACCACCTCGCGAAACCGGACCAGCGACTCCGCAACGGTCATGTTGATGTTGTGGCGGGCGAAGGCGTCCGACGCGGCGGTGAACACCGCGACCTCGCGGCAGCCCGCCGCAAGCGCGCGCTCCATGCCGTGCCGGTTCGGGACAAGAGCCGACAGTACGGGGGCGCCGGCGCCTGCGCCCGGGCTGAGGCGCCGGAACAGCGCATCGGTGCCGGCCATCTGCGGCGCGCGGTCCTCCCGGACGAACGCGCCCGCCTCGATCTGGGGCAGCCCGCACGCGGCGAGCCGCCGCACGAACTCGACCTTCTGGTCCAGCGGCAGCACGGCCGCTTCGTTCTGGAGCCCGTCGCGGGGGCCGACCTCGACGACGCGCACGTGCCGCGGTACGGACATCACGGATCGTGCCCCGTCGCGTCCGTCGCGGCCGCATCGGCGGGCTGCAGCTCGGCCACGACGGCGCCGGCCTCCACCTGCTCGCCCTGCCGCACGCGCAGCGCGACGACCCGGCCGGCGTGCGGGGCGCGAATGACGTGCTCCATTTTCATCGCCTCGACCGCGACGATCGGCTGCCCGGCCGTCACGATCTCGCCTTCGGTCACGGCGACGCGCGTCACCGCCCCCGGCATCGGTGCCTCGAGCGCTTCCGGCCGGCGCGCCGCCGGACGCCGCGCCACGGCGTCCCCGATCCGGACGGCGAGCGTCTCGCCGCCGAGGTGAAGCCAGCGGGTGCCGGCGTGCTCCACCGACCGGGCGATGTGCGCCGCGCCCTGCTCGTCGACCACACGCCACGTGGTCGGGCCGAGCCGCTCGAGGCTGAGACGAACCTCGCGGCCGGCCACGCGCACCAGCACGGCCTGGCCGTCCGCACCGTCCGGCGCGGACGGCGTGACCTGCGCGCTCACGCGCCGGTCGCCCGCGAGCATGACGATCTCAGCCATGCGGCCCGCCGATTCGCCAGCCGGAGGCGGTGTCCCACGGATCCCACGCGACCGCGTCGCCGCCGCCGGGGACGTTCGACGTCCGGGCCGGCGGCCGCGGCTGCGTTGCGGAGATCGCCGCCGCCGCGGCCAGGGCGCGCGCCGACGGGTCCGGCCGCCAGCCGGTGAAGTGCCGTTCGAGGAAGTCGGTCGTGGTCTCCGCCCGGCGAAACGCCTCGTGCGCGATGACGTCCCGCAGGAACTCGAGGTTCGTGCCGCAGCCGAGGATGACGAAGCGGGCGAGCGCCTGCTGCATCCGCGCCACCGCGGCGGCGCGGGTGCGGTCCCAGACGATCACCTTCGCGAGCAGCGAATCGTACGCCGCGGGCACCTGCCAGCCTTCGCGGATGCCGGAGTCGACTCGGACCCACGGCCCCGCCGGCTCGTCGAGCACGAGGATGGGGCCCGGCGACGGCCGGAACCCGTCCGCGGGATTCTCGGCGCAGACGCGGCACTCCAGGGCGTGGCCCCGCGGGGCGGCCGCGTCCGAGGCCGGAATCCCGGCCGCCTCGAGCGGCTGCCCGGCCGCGATGCGAAGCTGCGCCTGCACCAAATCGACGCCAGCGACCAGCTCGGTGACCGGATGCTCGACCTGCAGCCGGGTGTTGACCTCGAGAAAGTAGAACCGCCCACCCGCGTCCATCAGGAACTCCACGGTCCCGGCGTTCTCGTAGCCGGCCGCCCTCGCCACCGCGACGGCCGCGGCCGCCAGGCCCGCGCGCCCGGCGGGGTCGACCCGGGACGACGGGGCTTCCTCGATCAATTTCTGGTGGCGCCGCTGCACGCTGCACTCGCGCTCCCCGAGCGCGACCGTGTGTCCGCGGCCGTCGGCCACGATCTGGACCTCCACGTGGCGGACCTCGGGCAGCTGCCGCTCGAGGAACAGCCGTCCGTCGCCGAAGGCCGCGCGCGCCTCCCGCTCGGCGGACGCGAGCGCCCCGCGCAGGTCGTCCGCACGCTCGACGACCCGCATGCCCCGGCCCCCGCCGCCCGCGGCGGCCTTGACGAGCACCGGATACCCGAGCCGGTCCGCCGCCGCGGCAAAGGCGCCCGGGCCCGCGTCCCCGGCCTGCCCGCCGGGTTTTGATTTCATGGTCGCCGGCCGCCCGTCGGCCGGCACGAATCCGGGGACAACCGGCACGCCCGAGCGCTCCGCGATCGCGCGCGCCGCGGTCTTGTCGCCGAGCCGCGCGATGACCTCGGCCGGCGGGCCGACAAACCGCAGCCCCGCGCCGGTCACCGCGTCGGCGAACGCCGCGGACTCGGCGAGGAACCCGTAGCCCGGATGGACGGCATCGGCCCCCGACCGGCGCGCCGCGTCGATCAGGCGGTCCTGGTGCAGGTAACTTTCGCGCGGATCGGCCGGCCCGAGACGCTCGGTGCGGTTGGCCAGGCGCGCGTGAGGCGCGTCGAGATCCGCGTCGCTCGCGACCGCGACGGTTTCGAGCCCGAGGTCGCGGCACGCGCGGATGACACGCACGGCGATCTCGCCCCGGTTGGCCACGAGGACGCGGTGGAGCGGCTGCTCGCTCACGGCCCCTGGCCCCCGGTTCGTCCATCGAAGTGGTTCATACCCTGCGATCCACGGAGGGGGCTACATCCGGAAGACGCCGGGGCGCATGCCTTCGATCGGCGCGTTGAGCGTCGCCGCCAGCCCCAGCGCGAGCACCGTGCGCGTCTCGGCCGGGTCGATGATGCCGTCGTCCCACAGGCGCGCCGTGCTGTAGTACGGATCCCCTTCCGCCTCGTACTTGGCGAGGATCGGCTCGACGAGGGCCTGCTCCTCCTCCGGCGACAAGGTGCGGCCCTCCCGCCGCAGCTGATCGCGCTTGACGGTGAGCAGGACCGTGGCGGCCTGCTCGCCGCCCATGACGGAGATGCGCGCGTTCGGCCACATCCAGAGAAAGCGCGGATCGTAGGCCCGTCCGCACATCGCGTAGTTGCCCGCGCCGTACGACCCGCCGATGACAACCGTCAGGCGCGGCACGCCGGACGTGGCCACCGCGTGCACCATCTTGGCGCCCGCCCGGGCGATGCCGGCGGCCTCGTACTGCCGGCCGACCATGAAGCCCGTGATGTTCTGGAGAAAGACGAGCGGAATCCGCCGCTGCCCGCACAGCTCGATGAAATGCGCGCCCTTCTCCGCGCTCTCGACGAAGAGGACGCCGTTGTTGGCGACGATGCCGACCGGGATCCCGTGGATGTGCGCGAATCCGGTGACGAGCGTCGTCCCGTACAGCGCCTTGAACTCCCGGAAGCGGCTGCCGTCGACGACCCGCGCGATGACCTCGCGGGCGTCGAACTGCCGGCGCAGATCGCGCGGCAGCACGCCGTAAATCTCGCGCGAATCGTACCGCGGTTCTTCGGGCGGGGCCAGCGCGGGCGACGGCCGCTTGACGCGGTTGAGCGTGCCCACGATCTCGCGCACGATCTCCATCGCGTGCGCGTCGTCGTCCGCCATGTGGTCCGCGACGCCGCTGCGCCGGGTGTGCACGTCGGCCCCGCCGAGGTCTTCGGCGGACACCTCCTCCCCGGTCGCCGCGCGGACGAGCGGCGGCCCGCCGAGGAAGATCGTGCCGGTGCCGCGGACGATCACGGTCTCGTCCGCCATCGCGGGGACGTACGCGCCGCCGGCCGTACACGAGCCCACGACCGCGGCGATCTGCGGGATGCCTTCGGCCGAGAGCACGGCCTGGTGGTAGAAGATGCGGCCGAAGTGCTCGCGGTCCGGAAAGACGTCGGCCTGCAGCGGCAGAAACGCTCCGCCCGAGTCCACGAGGTAGAGGCACGGCAGGCGGTTGTCGCGCGCGATCCGCTGGGCGCGCAGATGCTTCTTGACGGTCAGCGGATAGTACGTCCCGCCCTTGACGGTGGGGTCGTTGGCCACGATGACGCACTCGAGTCCGCGCACGCGCCCGATGCCCGTGACGAGGCCCGCCGCGGGCGCCTCGTCCCCGTACATCTCCCACGCGGCCAGGGGCGACAGCTCCAGCAGTGGGGAGCCGGGATCGAGCAGCAGGTCGATCCGCTCGCGCGCGCTCAGTTTGCCCTGGTCGCGCAGCCGGCGGTGCGCCCGTTCGCCGCCGCCGGCCCGCGCCCGGGCGAGGCGGTCCGCCAAGAGGCGCGCCAGCCCCGCGTGGTGCTCGCGATTGCTCTGGAACTCCGCGGAGGTAACGTCGGCGTGTGACTCGAGGACGGCCATCGCCGCGACGTATTCCGCCCGGCCGCGGACCGCCCCTTCCCCGAGGCCGTTCCCGGACGGTCGCGAGCGCCGGCCGGCCTCAGCGGCTGTGGTCGAGGATCACCTTGATGGAGTCGTCCGCCGCCGCGACGAGCCGGAATCCCTCCGCCGCCTCCGACAGCCCGAGCCGGTGCGTGATCATGTCGTCGACGTGCACGCGCCCGCGCGCGATCAGGTCCAGCGCCTCGGCGTAGTCGGCCGGCGCCGCGCCGTAGGACGTCGTGACGGTGAGGTCGGTCCGGAAGAACGTCTCGTTGAACGGAAGGGCCGGAAACGCAAACTCGGGCCCCGACGGCGCGAAGAGCATCACCGTGCCGCCGGGTTCGGCGCACCGCAGCGCCTGGGCGATTGCCGGTCCGGCGCCGGTGCAGACAATGACGAGATCGGCGAGGCGGCCGTCGTTGGCCTCGCGCACCTGGGATGCGGTGTCGGCGCCGGGTCGAAACGCGGCGTCGGCGCCGAAGCGCCGGGCGGCGGCCAGCCGGCAGTCCGAAATGTCGCTCGCCAGGATGCGCCGGGCGCCCGCGGCGCGCGCGAGTTTGATGTGCAGCGCTCCGATAATCCCGCTGCCCGCGACGAACACGGTGTCGTCCTCCCGGACCGGCGCGATGCGCTGTGCGCGCGCCACGCAGGCAAGCGGCTCCACGAAGACGGCCTGGTCGAACGACACGGCGTCCGGCAGCCGGAACACGCCGCGGTCCACGTGGATCGGGCTGAGCCGGGCGTACTCGACGAATCCCCCGGGATCGAAGTTCGTGGTGTGGAGCGTGCGGCACATCGTGTGGCGGCCGCGCCGGCAGGAGCGGCAGACGTTGCACGGCACGTGGTGCGCCGCCGTGATGCGGTCGCCGGTGCGGTAGGCGTGGACGCCGTCGCCGACCGCCGCGACCGTTCCGCCCACCTCGTGCCCGAGCACCAGCGGCGCCCGGTGCCGCCGGTACCACTCCATCACGTCGCTGCCGCAGATTCCGCTGCGCTCGATGCGCATCAGGATCTCGCCGGGACCGGTCGTGGGGACGGGACGGTGCTCGAGCCGGACGTCGTGGTTCGTGTAGTAGACCGCCGCGCGCATCTGCGCGCCCGGGCGGTTAGGGGCCGGCGGCGTCATCGTCTCGCCGCGTGCTGGGCTCCCTCCGCCGCGCTGCGCCGGAACACCGCGAAGGCGTCTTCCGGCGACGCGTCGTCGTGCACGATCGCGCGGATCGCCTTGATCATCGCGACGGGCGCGGGGTGCTGCCAGATGTTGCGGCCCATGTCGACCCCGGCGGCCCCCTGGTTGATCGCGTTCGAGGTCAGTTCGAAGACGTCCATCTCCGTGTCGAGCTTTGGGCCGCCGGCCACGACGAGCGGGACCGGACAACCCTCCACGACCTTGTCGAACCCGTCGCAATAGTACGTCTTGACGATCTGCGCGCCCGCCTCCGCCGCGATCCGGCAGCACAGCCCGAGATACCGGGCGTCCCGTTTCTCGAGCTCCTTGCCGACGGCGGTCACGGCCAGCACCGGCATGCCGTACTCCTGCCCTTCGCTCACGAGCGCGCCGAGGTTGAGCAGCGTCTCGCGCTCGTGCCGCGTTCCGACGAAGATCGACAGCGCGACGGCGGCCGCGTTGAGCCGCACCGCGTCTTTCATCGTGGTCATGATGCCCTCGCCGGAGAGATCCTCGGCGAGGATGCTCGTGCCGCCGGACACCCGCAGCACGATCGGTGTCGCTGCGGCCGGCGCGATCGACGATCGCACGACGCCGCGCGTCACCATGAGCGAATCGGCGAACGGCAGCAGCGGTTCGATCGTCTTGCGGGGGACTTCCAGTTTGGACGTCGGTCCCATGAAGTAGCCGTGATCGACGGCCAGCATGACGGTTCGGCCGGTTTCCGGCCGGATGATGCGGTTTAGACGGTTGCGCATGCCCCAGTCCATGAGGCCTGCTTTCGGCCCAGGACCGCCGCTCGCCTGCCGCGGACTACAGCGGGACCTGCACCAGGTTGATTTGAACGGTCTGATTTTGGGACGGACAGGCCGCACAGTTCGCCGGCGGGTTCTGCGGGCACCCCACGCAGGCGGATGCCGCGGGTGGGGTGGACAGCACGATCGTCGGCGTGGGATGGGTGGTGCCTATCTCAATCGTCTGCAGCGGCGGCGCCGGTGAATGGTAGATCGGGATGTGGCGGACGGCCCTTTGGTGCGGCGGCGCGGCTGCGTGGGTGGTCGGGATATACCGCACGGTCGCGGAGCCGCCGGCCGGCGCGAGCCCGACGGCGGACAGCACGGCGCACGCAACGAGACTCGAAACGAGGAAGTGTTTCATGTATCCCCTTTCGATTCGATATCGTCAATCTCGTATATCCCCAACTGCGCGGGCCATGCTCCGAAAGACAGGCGGCTAGACGAGGAGACCTCCAAAGATCGAGAGCACCTTCCAGACATAGGAGCGGGTCTCCGGATACGGCGGAATCCCGCCGTACCGGCGGACCGCGTGGCCGCCGGCGTTGTACGCGGCGAGCGTGAGCGGCAGTGTGCGGAACTGCTCGCGGTCGATGCGCAGCAGTCTCGCGGAGCCCACGAGGTTCTGCCACGGATCGTGCGGATTCACACCGAGTTCCGCGGCCGTCTGCGGCATCAACTGGCCGAGGCCCAGCGCGCCGACCGGTGAGACCGCGCCCGGATCGAACGCGCTCTCGACGCAGACGACGGCGGTCATGAGCCGCTGGTCGACGCCTTCCTGCGTCGCGGCCTCGTGGATCGCCCGGCCTTCCCACTGCGCCTGCTTTGGCGCGATGCCCGGGTTCGAGGCGCGGATGAACTGGGCGATGCCCTGTGGGCTGTTGGTGTCCCAGCGCCCGAGCACGCTCACGGCGGTTTGCGCGACGGGCTGACCGAGGCGGCCGAGCCATGCCAGCGCATACTGCGCCTGCGCGGTCGAGGGATGGAGGAGCAGCGCGAGCCGGAACCAATGGCCGGCGTGCGTCGTGTCGCCCCGGGCCACCATCACCGCGCCCATCCACACGGCCGGAGTCGCCGACTCCGGCGTGCTCGCGGCGGCCTTCGCAAACGCCGTCTGCGCCTCCACCATGTGTCCGGCCTGGTAGGCCTGCCACCCGGTCTGCAGCCAGGTCTGGGCGTCCAGGGACTGGCGGGATCCGGTGAGGGCGACAATCGCGGATAATGCGACGAGCGTGAGGCCGACGTACAAGCGGCGCCGGTTGGACGGCCGGCAGCCGCCCACTGCGTGAAGCATGCCCTTCTCCCCAGTGAGAGCGTTTTACGCTCCCCACAACCTAGCACGGGCCCGCGGAATGCCGCAATACTGCGAAGACCCGAGTTCTTGGCCGGTGAAGGTTATTTGCGCGGGCAAGACCGCCCGCAGCGGCTTCCGATCGTCCGGAGAGGCCCCTCAATGCGTCCGCGGCGAGCGTATGTTTGATGCGGCCCGTGACGATTTGCCCCCGACGCCCCCCCGGCGGGCGCCTGGGTCTCGCTACTTGAAGACCGAGGTTTCGATCTCCCGCGAGGTCATGAACTCGAGCAGCGCCGGGACGCCCTCGTCGGTCTTCCGGATCGCCCGCTTCATCGCCGGCATGATTTCGCCGGGCTCGCTGACGCGCTCCCCGTACCCGCCGAGCGCCTGCGCGAACGCCGCGTAGTTGCCGGAAATGTCGGTGCTCCGGTACTTCTCCGTCGAGACCGGCATCACGGGGAGCTCGATGGCCATGCAGGCATTGTTCAGCAGCACGGACAGAATCGGGATCCGCTCCCGGACCGCCGTCTCGAAGTCCATGCCGGTGAACCCGATCGCGGCGTCTCCCCAGACGTTGATGCAGAGCTTCTCGGGCGCGAAGAGCTTGGCGCCCATCGCAAGACCCAGGCCGTAGCCGAGCTGCGTGGTCTTGCCCCACCCGATGTAGGACAGCGGCGCCTCCACCCGCCAGAACGGCGAGAGCTGGTCGCGCGGGCTGCCCGCGTCGTGGGTGATGACGGTATTGGCCACGTCCACCGTTCGCAGCAGGTCGCGGATGACCCGGTACGGCGACAGCGGGGTCTCGTCGGAGTTGAGCTTCGGGCTCCACTGCGCGAGCCAGGCCTCGCGTCCGCTCTGGATCTCCCGGGCGACGGCCGCGGCGCGCTCCTGACGAGGCGCGCGGACACGATCCCTCACCGCCGCGAGCAGCGCCTCGAGCACGAGGCCGGCGTCGCCGATCACGACGTGGTCGGCCGGGAGGTCCTTGTTGACGTCGGCCGGGTCGAGCGTGGCGTGGATGATCGTCTTCCCCTCCGGCATCGCGACCCCGTAGTTGGTCGTCGCGAAGCTGCAGCCGATGCCGAAGATGACATCGCTCTGGGAAAGAAAATCATGCACGGGCCTGGGCATGGACCGGCCGCCCGAGCCGAGCGACAGCGGGTGCGTCTCAGGGAACGCGCTCTTGCCCTGCAGGCTCGTCGTGACCGGCGCGCCCAGCCACTCGGCGAGGTCCTTGAGCTGGCTCCAGGCGCGCGCGTAGTGCACGCCCTGCCCCGCGTAGATCACCGGGCGGTCCGCTTCGACCAGCACACCGGCGATCGTCTCGATCGCCCGCGGATCGGGTCCCACCCGGACGGCCGCCGGCGGGCGGTAGTCCGCGGGCTCCGGGATGTCCGAGGAGAGGACGTCCGTGGGGAACTCGATCAGCACCGGCCGCGGACGTCCGTTGCGCACCTGGGTGAAGGCGCGGCGCATCGCGGCCGGCGCCTCGGCCGGCAGCAGCACCTGCTCCGCCCACTTCGTCACGTGCCGGTAGTTGAGCGCGGAGTTGAAGTTGGGCGCGACGTTGGTGAGACGGCGGGGGTAGCCGGCCGGCAGCACGACGATCGGCGACGAGTCGCCGTACGCCTGCGCGACCCCGCCGAAGGAGTTTTCCGCCCCGGGTCCATGCTGCATCGCGAACACGCCGATCCGCCGCCCGGACGACATCCGGCTCACCGCGTCGGCCATGTGGAGGCCGGTGCGTTCTTGGCGGACGATGATCGTGCGGATGTCGGCCGCCGCCGCGGCCTCGATGATCGGATTGACGGGATATCCGATCAGAAACTCTATGCCCTCGCGCTTCAGGATCTCAGCGACCGCCGCCGCGACTTTCACGTTCCGTCCCCTCCCGTCCGCATCCCGAGACGTGTCCCAGGGGCGGTTCTGGACGGCGGCGCGCGGTTCCTCGGCGGGGCCCTTCGTCGAGGGTGACTAGTCCTGTCGGGCGGCAGCCAGCGCGTCGCGCACACATGCTCGGGTCACGCCGAACAGGCGGCCCACCGCGCGCCGGCCACGGTCGGTGAGCTGGACCGAACGGTCGCCGTTCGAGCGCGCGATCCAGGTGTTCGCGACGAAGCGATCCAAAAGCGCCTTGCCGAGACTTCCGGCGAGGTGGGGCCGGCGCTCGGTCCAGTCGGTGCACGCGCGGGCGAGCTCACGTCTGCCGCGGCGGAGCCCGCGCACGTCGATGCCGAGCTCCTGGAAGAAATGTTCGCCCCTCACGGTCACCTCGAAGCCCGGCCCGCCCGCGCGCAGCGCGCCCCGCGAGACGAGGCTGTGGGTGACGGCGACACCGAGTCTTCCCGCCAGATGGTCGTAGCACGTCCGGCCGGCCCGCAGCCGCTCCATCGCGAGACTTTGGGTCAGCGAAACAACGGGCGCGGGCGGCGCGATCGACACGAGCGTCTCGATCGCCTGGGCGACGTGGTGCCCGGCGAGCCGGTAGAGCCGCTGCCGGCCCGCGGCGCTGACCGACAGGAGCCCGCCGTCGACGAGTTTGTGGAGATGCGCGCTCGCGGCCTGCGGGGAGGTCCCGGCGCGGTAAGCGAGCTCGGTCGCCGGGAGCGCCCCGCCCTGCAGCAGCGCGAACAAGAACGCGGCCCGCGTCGGATCGCCGATCAGCGCGGCGGTGCCGGCGAGGTTCGGTTGGGACGGACGCGGAGCGCGATGGTGGCTCATCATTATAGTAATTCTACAGCACGGACATTAAATGTGAAGGTGAAGTGTGCCGGACTTGCCGTCACCGCCGACGATTGCACAGCTTCGCACTGCGTTGGGTTATTCTGTGTCTAACTGCCCGGGACGGAGCAACGCCTAATGACGCGGCAAAAGGAATCTTTCTCGCGACGATTTTGGAAGGCTGCGCTCGTGGTGGTCCTCCTGCCGCTTGTGCTGCCTCTTGCGTTGATTTCTTTGACGCTGTACTCGGCTCACCGAATCGCTTTGTACGTACTCGTTTGGGCTCTGTGGCTGCCAAGAGGAAAAGACATATTGGTTGTGTACTCAGACAGTCCGATATGGCACGAATACATGGCGACGCAGGTCTTGCCGCTCGTGCAGCAGCGTGCCATCGTCCTGAATTGGTCGGAACGCAACAGATGGCCGCGATTTTCGTTTCGCGCCCATGTATTCCACTCCTTCGGGGGGAGCCGCGAGTGTAATCCATTGGTGGTCTTGTTTCGGCCATTTCATCGCGCGAGAACGTTTCGTTTTTGGTTGCCGTTCGAGGACTGGAAGCGCGGTTATAAGGAGCCTGTGGAAAGGCTTCGCCAAGACCTGTTCTCCGCTCTCTGACGTGAGACTCGCGCCGCCACAAATGGGCTTTCGGGGGTCGGCGGGAAGGGCCCCAGGACGGGAAAGGCCATTTGGGTACCTTTGAGGGAGGGGCGCAGGCGTCAAGATGGAAATGTGCGCTTAGTGTTCCGAGCGAAGGATTTGGAGTGCCGATGTGTTCTACGCGTGGCAGTTCCCGGCGCTCACCGTCCGGGCGTTTGCCGGGTACGGCGACATCAAGAACACCTTGAACTTCGCCGGAGGCGGGGGCTCTCTCGTCTACGATGCCACCGGGTATCGGGTCGGCGCCGATGCGATGATCCCCGTTCCCAACACCAACTTCGCGTTCAACGCAAGCGCCGCGTGGTACCCATCGACTTCGACGTCGCTTACGTTCACGTCGTCCGGCTTCACCCGTCCGTCCAACGGATTTGCCACGGACCTCAGCGCGAGCGTTCAATACACCTGGCCGACGGGTGTGCTCGTCGAAGGCGGGTATCGCTGGATCAACAACCACCTCGGGCGAAGGTGTCGGGACAGGCGGCCAGGAGGTGGCGTACAGCATCATCGTCCGGCACTCGTGGGAGCGTCTTGGGCGTGGTCATCGTGAGGCCGCGCATCGGATGAGTGCTAAGTAGCCCGGCCTCCACACACCACGTAAAGAACGCGCGCAGGCACACGAAATGCTGGTAAGTGCTGATTGGGCGAAGGTGAGTGCCGAGTGCCGATAGGTGCCGCTGAATGGTGAGCGCGTCACACTCGGCGAGGGTCTGTGCCCCGCTGTCCCGCTGGAAGCGGCCGAGGTTCGCTTCGTACATCTCCACGGTCCGCGAGGAGCGATTGCCGACCTGCCGGCTGAGCACGAAGGCGCTGATGGCGTCGGAGAGTGGCTGAGCACCTGAGTTACACGGGGAATCGGAGCCTGAGTCGGGTTGCAAAACACCGCTGAAAGCCTTGTCTTGCTTGGTCTTGGTCGGGCCGGCCGGATTTGAACCGGCGACCACCTGAACCCCATTCAGGTGCGCTACCAAGCTGCGCTACGGCCCGACGGCCAGCTTATTATAGCATTCGCCTACAGGTGCGCGCCCGCCGTTCGGCAGGCGTCGAGCAGCGCCTCTGGTTTGTGGCGGTACCTTTCGCGATCCGCCCGGCCCTCGGCGAGGGCGAGCAGCACCTCGGTGAGCGTGCGATTCACCGGCACGGGGATCCGGTGACGTTCGCCCTCGAGGGCGACGGCGCCGTTCAGCACCGTGACCTCGTTCTGGTGTCGCCCGCGCTCGAGGTCGTGCCAGAGCGACGGCATCTTGTCTCCCCTGCCCCGGCCGAGCGCGCGGCGCAGCACCGCCTGGCCCGCCCACGGCGGCGCGGCCATGACCTTGACGAGCAGCGGGACCGGATAGCCCGGCAGCGCGACGGGCCGGAGACCGCGCGCCCGCATCACGCGGACGGCCTCGCGGAACGCCGCCCGCTCGAGCGCAAAGAGCCGCGGATCGCCGGCGATCGCCGCCGGCGGCAGATCGAGAATCGCCGCCGCGGCGTTGGCCAGGATATTGATGAGCAGCTTGCTCCACTTCATCGGCGCGGCGTTGGGATAGACGCGTACCTGTAGGGCCGACGCGCGGAACAGCGCCGCGACGCGGTCAACCGGCGCCGCCGTCCCGACGGGTGCGAGCGCCACTCCTCCGCCGCTGGTATGACGCCGCACCACGCCGGGCCGCTCCAGCTCGACGCTGATCGTCACGGCCCCGGAGACGGTACGGTCGCCGCCGATCACCCCGGCGACCGTCTCCTCGCTGCCGATGCCATTCTCCAGCACCACGACCGGGACGTCGGGCCGCGCCAACACCCCGGCCAGCAGCGCAAGCGACTCGGGGACCTGGTAGGCTTTGACCGTCAGAATGACGAGGTCGGGAGGGGCGGCAAGGTCGTCGAGCGAGGTGACCGAGTCCACGGCCTTCGACACGATCCGTTCGGCGGCCGACTCGACGACGAGCCCCCACGTCCGGATCGAGGCGACGTGCGGGCGCCGGCCGACCACAGTGACAGCGGGGCTCGCGCCGCCGGGGGAACGGGCCTCCGCGAGGGCGGCGGCCACGAGCGACCCCACGGCGCCGGCGCCGTACACCAGCACGTGCGCGCGGTCAGGCACTACGGTTTTGCGACGCGATCGGTGATCCGCAGTTCGGTGCCGGCGACGAGCCGCTGAATGTTGGCGCGGTGCCGGTAGATCGCGAAGAGCGACGCGATGATGCCGAAGGCGACGTACTCGGGGGGTGTGCGCAACCGCCACAGCGTGAGCGGAACGGACACCGCGGCCACGAGCGATCCCAGAGAGGAAAACCGGGTGATCGCGACGACCACGATCCAGACCGCCGCGGCGACGAGCGTCGCCTGAAGCGACAGCCCGGCGAGGACGCCAGCCGACGTCGCAATTCCCTTGCCGCCGCGGAAGCCGAGGAAGACCGACCAGTTGTGACCGGCGATCGCGGCCAAGCCGGCGGCGACGACCGCCCACGGCGCGAGGCCCGCGCGAAGCGCCAGCAAGACGGGCACGAGCCCCTTCAGCACGTCGACCAGCAGCACCGCCGCCGCGACGGCCGGCCCCGCGACGCGCAGCACGTTGACCGCCCCGATGTTGCCGCTGCCGTACTTTCGGATGTCTTCCCCGCGAAGCGCGCGGACCAGAATGAGGCCGGTCGGCAGGGCGCCGATGAAGTACGCGAGGGCGATGACCGCGGGCGCCATCGTTATTCGGACGTTCGCGCGGTTTCCGGAGGTCTCCTCCCCCGCAGCGTCCAGCGGATCGGGGTGCCGGCGAGGTCGAAGGCGTCGCGGATCCGGCGCTCGAGGTAGCGCTGGTAGTCCGCGGTCATGAGGCGCGGATCGTTGACGAAGAGCACGATCGTGGGCGGCTCCGACTCCGGCTGCGTCGCGTAGTAGACGTGCAGCCGGTGTCCGCGGCTGTCGGCGGCCGGGGCGGCGGCGGCGGCGGCCTGCGTCAGCGCCCGGTTCAGCGGACCCGTCGGAATCCGGCTCGCCCGTACCGCCGCCGTGTGAAACACGGCCTCCATCAGGGCGCCGATGCCTTCGCGGCGCACGGCCGACGTCGGGCAGACGCGCACCGCGGCGAGGAAGCGGAGCTGCCGCTGCGCGACCCGCTGCACCTGCTCCACCGAGTACCCCCGCAGCAGATCCCATTTGTTCACGGCGACCACGATGCCGCGGCCGGCCTCATACGCGGTGCGGGCGATGCGCTGGTCCTGGTCGGTGATGCCCTCCCTCGCGTCGATCACGAGCACCACGACGTCGGCGCGGACCAGCGCCTGGTGCGTGCGCCGGGTGCTGTAGTACTCCACGGACTCGACCACGCGGGTTCGCCGCCGGAGTCCCGCCGTATCGATCAGCACCACGCGGCGGCCGTCGTACGTGAGGGCGGTATCGATGGCATCGCGCGTCGTGCCGGGCTGTTCGTCGACGACCACGCGATCCTGACCGAGCAGCGCGTTGACGAGCGAGGACTTGCCGACGTTGGGGCGTCCCAAAAACGCGATGCGGACGGGGGCGGAGTCGCCGGCTTCAGGTTCACGGCCGGCCGCGCCGGCCGGCGCCCCCGCTCCGAAGAGCGCCGCGACGACCGCGTCGAGCAGATCTCCGATCCCGCGGCCCGCCGTGGCGGAGATCGGCATGGGATCGCCCAGGCCGAGCGTATGGAACTCCGCCGCGTTCAGTTCGGCGGCGGCATCGTCGGCCTTGTTGGCCAGGAGCAGCACCGCCCGTCCCTGCCGGCGCAGCACGTCCGCGATCTCCGCGTCCTGCGGCGTAAGGCCGGCCTTCGCATCGACGAGGAATAGGACCAGCGCGGCGTCCGCGATCGCGTGCTCGGTCTGCCGGCGCACGGACGCGGTCAAGCCCTGGGTCTTGCCGAGCACCAGGCCGCCCGTGTCCACGAGTGTGAAGGTGCGGCCGCGCCACTCGCACGCGGCCTCCAGCCGGTCGCGCGTCAGCCCGGGCACGGCCTCGACGATCGCCAGCCGCCGGTGCAGCAGACGATTGAAGAACGAGGATTTGCCGACGTTGGGGCGGCCGACGATGGCGACGAGGGGCGGACCGTCGCGCGCCACGGCACGGTCACGGCGGTCGACTCCGCCCTCGGACGAAGTCAGCGCGTTCCGAGGTCTTGCAGGCGCAGCAGCACGTCCTTGATGATCCAATCCGGGGTGCTGGCGCCGGACACGACGCCGACCGATTCCACCCCCTGAAACCACGCGGGGTCGATCTCGCCGGCGGTCTCGATGTGATACGTCGGGAGGCTGCCGGCCCGCCCGATCTCCGCGAGCCTTGTCGTGTTGGAGCTGCCGCGGCCGCCGACCACGAGCAGCGTCTGCACGTCCTCCACCATGACGTCGGTCTCTTCCTGGCGCACCGTGATCGCGGGACACAGCGTGTTGAGCACCTTGAGCTCCCGCACGCGGATGGCGAGGTCGCCGACGATCTGACGGAAGTTGTCCAGGGACTGCGTGGTCTGGGACACCACGCCGAGCTTGCCGGTGATCTTGACCGTCGCGGCTTCCTCGCGGGTGTGCACGACCGTGACGCGGTCGCCGAGCATCTCTTTGAGCGTCACCATCTCGGGATGCCCGTGATCGCCGACGCAGATCACCTGGTAGCCTTCGTCCGCCAGCTGCTTCGCGACGGCGTGGGCCCGGATCACGACGGGACAGGTGGCGTCGACAATCCGGAGGCCTCGCGCGCGCGCCGCGTCGAGCACCGCGTGCGCCACGCCGTAGGCGGAGACGACGAACGCCTCGCCCGCGAGCCCCTCCGGTCGGTCGGCGACCTGGACGCCGGCCGCCTCGAGACGGCCGACCACCTGGGGGTTGTGGATCAACGGACCCCACGTGGTGACGGGGCCGCCGGCCCCCGCCGCGGTCTTCTGCGCGATGTCCACGGCCCGCCGGACTCCGCCGCAGAAGCCCATGTGTTTGCCGACGACGATTTTCATCGCGTTCCCATCATACCAGAACGCGGCCGGTGTCACCGCCGGTCGCGCGGCTACGAAATCTTCGATCGGGCCGTCGATCGGGAGACGCGCTGCTCCGCAATCGCGGCCAGACGGTCGCGGTCCCGGATGACGATCCGGGTGCGCTGCGCGTCGAGGATGTCGAGCCGCCTCCACTCCGCCAGAATTCGGCTGACCGTATACGGGGAGGCGATCGCCAGTTCGGCCAGATCCCGCCGCGAGAGCGCCACATTGAGCACGGCGCCGCGCCGCGTCTGGCGGCCGACGTGCCGGCCGAGGCGCAGGAAAAGCCGGGCGAGCCGCCGCCGCACGTCCGGCGACGCAAAGTCCTCGAGCCGGCTCCGTTCTGCCTCGACCCGCTCCTCCAGCACGCGAATCGCGTTCACCGGGACCGCGGGATGGGCCAGCATGAATTGCAGAAGCGCCGAGCCGTCCCAGGCGAGGGCCCGGGAATCCTCCAAGGCTTCTGCCGAGGCAAGCCGGACGCCGCCCCCAAACGCAAGGACGCGCTCTCCGAACGGCTGCATCGGCGCGATGATGCGGAGCACCACGTTTTGCCCGTCGGCATCGGTGCGTTCAAGCTTCACCGTGCCGGCGGTGAGGAAAAAGACGTCGGTGGCTTCCTCCCCTTGGCGAAAAAAGAGTTCGCCTTTGCGGACGGTCCGCTCCCTGGCGGACCGCGCCAGTCCTTCCAGGTCCGTCCGCGCGAGGTTTCGGAACAGCGCGCTAAGACTGAGGTATACATAGTCGTCCGCGACGACCTTGCCATAGGTGCGAACCTGCCGTTCCAGCACCACCGGGTCGAACCGGTCTCTCCGGTAGATGCACGCGAGCGTGACACGGCCGGAGCCGAGAATCGTTTCGAGGAGCGCCTCATACTCTCCGAGGATCTCTTCCGCCACCCCTTCCGTGCCGGCCCAGGTCATTTCATCCGCCACCCGCAGTCCCGCGAACCCGGTTGAGACAGCTTCTGTCACTCTGCGCTGCAGTTGTTCAATGGCGCGCCCGGGGTCAAGTGGGGGCAACCCGAAGTACTCGCGCGGGGTCATCAGGGCGAAGGCCCCCCGCTTCGTCTCGCGGGCGACCGGCACGCCGGCCGCGGCCAACGCGTCGATCACGTCGGCCGGTGTCGACTCCGCGGCGACGTACACACAGCGCTCGCCGTTGGCTAGCCCCTGTGTGACGAACGGGACAACAAATCCGAAAAGCTCTGCCGTATTCTCGTAGAGCAGAATGACGTGATCCCCGGGCTTCGTCTCCGCAGACTCCAGCCGACGGTTCCTCATCCCGTCCGCCCCTTCTCTCGGGCCGGCGCAGCCGCACGAATGTTCGGGTATACCCGGTGACTGGGTTTCGCCAACACTTCGCGTCTCCCCGTCCCGCCCCTGCGGGCGCGGCGCTTCGAACGGAAACCGTGCCTCGGGCACCCGGTGCGCCACCGCAATGACTGCGCGGCTGCAGCGACGACCGCCACCGCGCCGGCTAGGCTCGGTCTGGCATCGATATTCCACGGAATGTCACGGAGGTGTCGTTGCCATTGATGGTGGCCGCAGCCGGCTTGAGACGCTCGTCGACTCACACCCCCTTCCCGCCTAGCTTCACGATGCCCACACCTTGCGATTCCCCTACGTGAACGACGCGATGGTCGCGATGAGCGGATACACCCGCAGGCGTCTCTCGTCGATGACGGTCTGCGATGTCTGCGCGGCCGGCGCCGGGACCGGCCGGCCCCTCGGATCACGGCCGGCGGTGCAGTGGCGTCTGCGGTCCAAACAGGGGAGGCTTATCGATGTCCGGTCGGCTTCCCGGCGCGTCCGGATCCGCCGCCGCGATGCCGTGCTGGTCACCGCGCATACGATCGCCCGGGGCGCCCCGCCGCTTGCCGAGCTGCAAACGCTCCACGATCTCGCGAGACGCCTCAGGACGGCGCGGGCGGCCGAGGAGATGTACCCCGTGATCGTTGAGCAGGCACGGCTGCTTCTCGGCGCCTACCACGGGTGTCTTGCGCTCCTCAATCCCGAACGTCAGGTGTTCACGAGAGTCTACACGGTCGGCGTCGTCGGGGAAAAGAACGGCTCGACGTTTCCCGGCCCCGGGACACGATCGGGGCGCGTGGCGGGCGACGGCACGCCGTTCGTGAGCAGCGACTTCAGCCGCGAGCGCATTCCCCAGTGGATGGAGGCCGGCGGGTACCGAGCGCTCGGTCCGCTCATCATCGTTCCGGTATCCTCCGAAGAGGGGACCGTGGGGACGCTGTGCGTGGCGCGCCCGCGGGGATCGGACCGCGCGGTCTTCACGGACGCCGAGACGCGCCTGCTCGAAGGGATCGCCGAGATCGCCGGCATCGCGGTCCAACGCGCGCGGCTGCACCAGCACCTCCAGGATGCCAACGTGCAGATGGTCGTCGCGCTGGCACACATGATGGCGTCGCGCGACGCGTACACGGCCCGGCATTCCGAACGCGTCATGGCGCTGGCGGAGGCCGCTGCGCGTGAACTGGGGTGTTCGGAGCATGAGGTGCGGGATATCCGCCGCGCCGCGGACGCCGTGTTGCGAAAGCCCACGGCCTTGACGGACGAAGAGTGGTCCGTCGCGCGGCAGCACCCCCTCCTCGGGGAAGAGATCCTGCGTTCGCGGGACCGCCTGCGCGGCCCGGCCAAGCTCGTCCGCCATCACCAGGAGACGTGGGACGGCACCGGCTACCCCGACGGCCTGAAGGGCGAGGCGATCCCTCTCGGCGCGCGTATTCTGGCCGTGGTCGACGCGTTCGGCGCGATCACCGAATCCCGTCCCTACCGACCGGCACGGACCCGCGCGGAGGCGGTGGCGGAGATCAAGCGCTGCGCCGGCAGTCAGTTTGATCACCGGGTGGTGCCGGCGTTCTGCGCGGTGATCGCGCGGCGGTCCGGCTAGGCGAGCAGCCGCGCAATCTCCGTCATGTAGAGCCGGCCGATCGCCTCGAGTTCCTCGCGTCTCCCGTGCTCGCCCCCGGTGGCAGTGACGTAGAGCGGCGGGCCGATCCGGACGGTGATCCGGCCCAGGCGCGGCCGGCGGGTATCGCGCGGCAGCACGACGTCGGTGCCGAGCACCGCGACCGGCAGCAGCGCGGCCCCGGTCCGCCGGGCGAGCAGCGCCGCCCCGGGCTCCGGCTCCCGGAGGGTGCGGTCCCGGCCGCGCGTGCCCTCCGGGAACATGACGAGCACCCCGCCCCGCTGGAGGATGCCGAGGGCCGTGCGCAGCGCCTGCCGATCGGGAGCGCCGCGCCGCACCGGAAACGCGCCGCACTCGGTGATCCACCAGCGCACGCCCGGCACCTCGAACAACTCGTGCTTCGCCATGAAAGTGGCCCGCCGCCGCAGCGCCGCGCCGACGACGAGCGGATCGAGATCGCTCAGATGGTTGCTCACAACGATGACCGGACCCGCGGCCGGCTCGTACCCGCGGCCGTAGACGCGAAATCCGCACGCCGCGGTGAAGATCACGCGCAGCAGGAACCTCGAGATGCTATAGATCACGGGCGCGCTTGACCAGGGCGAGGACCCGCGCGACGACCTCGTCCACGGGGAGGCCGGTGCTGTCGATCACCGTGGCGTCCGCAGCCACGACGAGGGGGGCGACCTCCCTCGTCGTGGCCGCGCGGTCGTCCTCCGCTTCGATGCGCCGGACTTCGTCGAGCGGCACCGTCTCCCCGGCCGCCGCGAGCTCCGCCTGGCGCCGCCGGGCCCGCTCCTCCGGCGCGGCGGTGAGGAACACCTTGACCGCCGCGTCCGGCAGGATGACCGAGCCGATGTCGCGCCCTTCCATCACGACTCTCCCCGCGGCTCCGAGCGCCCGTTGGGCGTCGCGCAGCGCGGCGCGCACGCCGGGTACGCGCGCGACCTGCCCGACGATCCGGTTGACCCCGACGGTGCGCAGCGCCGGCGTGATGTCCTCGCCGTCGACGTACACCCGGGTCTCCTGTCCAGCCGTCCCGGTCTCAACACGGATGCGGGCGGCCAGCGCGGCCAGCGCGGCCGCATCTTCCGGCGGGATCCCGCGGCGCAGCGCCGCGGCGGCGACCGCGCGATACATCGCACCCGTATCGACGTGCCGGTATCCGAGCCGGCGGGCGACTTCGCGGGCGATGGTGCTCTTGCCCGACCCCATCGGGCCGTCGATCGCCACCGCGATGTCTTTGCCCTCCCCCGCCACGACGGGACGAATTCGTCGGCTCCGCCGCGAACGCCTCGCGGCCCTCGTTGACGCACCCGCGGTTCCAACGGTAGGATCGTACGCGATGGTCCGACGCGCGCTTCGGGGAATTCCGTGCGCGGTCGCGGCCGGGGTCGCGCTCGTCACGCTCCTCCGGCTGGCGATCGGGGTCGTGCTCCCGCTCGGTGACGATGAAACCTTCTACTGGGAGTGGTCCCGCCACCTCGCGCCGGGCTACCTGGACCAGCCGCCCGCCATCGCCTGGCTGATCCACGCGAGTACGATGGTGTTCGGCGACACGGCGTTTGCCGTGCACCTCGTGGCGGCGGTGTTGTTCGGCATCACCTCGCTTGCGCTGTGGCGGCTGGCCCGCGAAGTGCTCGGCCGCCCGGACGCCGCGACGGCCGCGGTCGCCCTGTTCAACGTGATCCCGGTCTTCGCGGCGGGCGGGCTGCTCGCCGTCCCGGACGGACCGCTCGGCCTCGCCTGGGTGTTGACGCTGCTGTGGGCGTGGCGCGCGGTCAACGGCGACCGGCCTGCCGGCGGGCGCGCGTGGCTTTACGCCGGCTTCTGGCTCGGCCTGGCGCTCGACAGCAAGTACACGGCCGCCGTGCTGCCGGTGTCGATCGGGCTGTGGCTCGCCGCCTCCGCGCACCGCCGATGGCTGCGCCGGCCGGAGCCCTACGCCGGACTGGCGATCGCGGCCCTGCTCTTTGCGCCGGTCGTCTGGTGGAACGCCACGCACCACTGGGCATCGTTTTCCTACACGCTGGCCGGACGCCCGGGTTGGTCCGCGGGACCCAACGCCCCCGTCTTCCTGGGCCTGCAGTTCGTGTATCTCGCGCCGCTGCTCTTCCCCTGGCTCCTCTGGGCGCTCGTTGTGGCCTGCCGGCGAGGACTCGCCGGGGACGCGGACTGGCTCTTTCTCGCGGCGGCCGGCATCCCCGTGATCGCGGGCTTCGCCGCGGCGAGCCTCGTCGGCGCGGCGAAGGGACACTGGGCCGCGCCCGGGTACATCACCGGAACGATCGCGCTCGCGGCCGTCATGACCGAGCAGCCGTGGCGCAAGCGCTCCCGCGCGTGGCGGTTCGCAGCGGCCGCGGGGATCGCGTCCGCGGTGCTCGTGACCGCGCTGACGCACGCCCTGCCGGTGATCTCGAGCGCGGTGCTGCCGCCGCGTCTCGATCCGACGGTTGACTACTACGGATGGCGGACCGCCGCCCCCGAGATCGCCGCGGTGGCCCGCCGCGATGCGCACCGGCCTTTCTTCATCACGAGCGACCGCTACCAGGTCTTGGCGCAGTTCGACTTCAGCACGGGCGGGCGCTATCCGTCGGCGACGGTGACCGGCCGGGACGAGTACCTGTACTGGACGCGGTGGAGCGACCTGCGCGGGCGCGACGGCCTGTTCATTCAGGACGGCCGTTACCCGCGCGGCGTCGACCTCCGCCGGGGATGTGCCGCGGTCGAGCCGGGACCGATCGTGCCGGTCGTGCGGCGCGGCGTCGTCGTGCGGACCCTCGATCTCGTGTGGTGCCGCGACTTCCTGGGCCGGCCGATCGGCCCGCTGCGCTGATCCGGACGAGGGCGCCGGCGGCCGGAGCCTAACGCCGCGACTCGCGCATCAGGAGCAGCACGAGCCCGCCGAGGATAAGCAAGACCGGAAAGACCTGGTCCTGCACGATCGGCAGGAACAGATGGAGGTTGCGGAGCAGCAGGTACGCGCCGCCGAGAATGAGGAGCCACCCCAGCATCCGCATCCGGCGGCCCTCATGGGACACCGGCGTCTGTCCGGACGCCGGCGGGACGGCCCCCGGGTCGGCGGCGATCTGCTCGACCGGCTCCTCCGGGACGATCAGCACCGTCACGAGATAGAGCAGCACCCCGAGTCCGTTCCAGCCCGCCAGCACCACAAACCCAAGCCGGATCGGGTTGCTGTCGACGCCGAAATACCGGCCGAGGCCGCCGCAGACACCGGCGATCCAGTAGTCGGTGCGCGATCGGTACAGCCGCGGCCGCATCTATGGGGCGGCGCGGCCGGCACGCGCCAGCACGCGCTGCGCCCGGACGGCGACCGGCCGATCCACCATGGCGCCGTCAACCACGACGATGCCCGACCCCGCGGCCTCCGCCCGCGCGAAGGCGTCGACGATACGGCGGGCCTTCGCGACCTCGGCCGCGGCCGGAGCGAGCACACGGTGCACGGGCGCGATTTGCGCCGGGTGAATGACGGTTTTGCCGGTATACCCGAGCCGGCGCGCCTCGGCGGTATCCGCGGCGAGCCCCGGCTCGTCGCGGAAATCCGCGAAAATGCCGTCGATCGCCTCCACGCCGGCAGCGTATGCCGCAAGGCCGACCGCGGTCCGCGCGGCGCCGAGCTCCGTGCCTTCGC
The DNA here is from genome assembly GCA_035934535.1 of bacterium. Lineage (GTDB taxonomy): Bacteria > Sysuimicrobiota > Sysuimicrobiia > Sysuimicrobiales > Segetimicrobiaceae > DASSJF01. The sequence continues at coordinate 25,292 of DASYXS010000037.1, read as the reverse complement.
GAGTCCGCGGCAGGCCGGCGTCGGCGGTGAAGTCCTCGGCCCCGAAGACGACGCCCCACACCCGCGGCGACTCCCGGGCGGCGGCCGGCGCCTGCAGCACGCCGCGCGCGGTTTCGACGAGGGCGAGGATCCTTAGACGCCCGCGCGGCAGCCCGAGCCGGTCTTCGACGTTGAGCAGGCGCGCGGCGAGTGATTGGATATCGGCCGGCCCGTCGCATTTCGGCAGGCAGACGCCGTCCATGCGCGCGCGGGCCGCGTCGCGCAGATCGGCGTCCAGGAGGCCGGAGCCGGTGCTGTTGACGCGGACGAACACCACGAGGTGCTCCGGCAGCGAACCGTCGAGCGCGGCGGCGGCCGTCCTGCGCGCGGCCTCTTTTTCGCCGGGCGCGACGCCGTCTTCGAGGTCGAGAATAATGGCGTCGGCGCCCGCGGCGGCCGCCTTCCCGATCATCTCACGGCGGTGCCCCGGGACGAAGAGAAGGCTTCGCAGCACCCAGGCGGAGTCGGTCACTCACCCCACCCTATCGTATGAAGTCGTGCTAGAGGATCGCGGCTCCCAGGAAGTGTCCGACCGCGTGTCCGATCCAATCGACGAGCTCTTCGATCCCGGTGCGCTCGCTCCCCACGTCCTCGGCCGCCACGAGCGGCGAGACGCCGACGAGCCGGCCGGCGGCGGAGAAGGTCACTTCGCCGATCCGGTCGCCCCGGCGGAGGGGCGCGTTGAGATCCGTGGCAAGGCTGACGCGGCGCACGACGTCCTCCCCGGGCGTCGTGACGGTGGTCACGTCGCTGGCAACGGTTCCGACCACGGCGCGCTTCGAGGCCGGCAGCTCGACGACGGCCAGATCTTCACCGGCGCGGGCCAGCGTCGTCGGGCGGAAGTGCGCGAAGCCGTACGACAACAGGCGCGACGAGTCCCCCCACATGTCGCGGGTGTGCAGGACGACCGCGATGAGACGCCATCCTCCGTGGGTCGCGGACGCGACCAGCGTGAGCCCGCTCTCGTCGACGTATCCCGTCTTGACGCCGTCGGCGCCGGGATACCGGGCCAGCAGTTTGTTGTGGTTGTAGAGGACGCGCGGTGCGTATCCGGCCGGCCGGAACGTCCATCTCTTCGTGCGCACGATTTCGGCGATCGTCGGGTTGCGCAGCGCCGCGCGCGTAATCACCGTGAGATCGTAGGCCGTCGTGTAATTGTCCGGTGTGTACAGGCCGTGCGGCGAGCCGAAGTGGGTCTGCGTCGCCCCGAGGCGGCGGGCCTCAGCGTTCATCCTGGCGACAAACGCGCTCACGGTGCCGGCGGTGCCCTCCGCGATGGCGAGCGCGACGTCGTTCCCGGACGGCAGCAGCAGCGCATAGAGCAGATCGTGCAGCGGGATGCGGGCGCCCGCGGGCAGGCCGACGACCGACCCGTCACGGAAGCGCGCCACCTGCGGGCTGACGGTGATCAGGGTCGACAGCGGCGTCGACTCGGCGGCAACCAGCGCGGTCATGATCTTGGTCGTGCTGGCGGGGGGCCAGATGAGATGCGGGTTGCGGCTGTACAGCACCTGGCCGGAACGGCCGTCGACCAAAATGGCGGCGGTCGCGGTCACACGCACCGGCGCCGTCGCGGCGACCTGATGGCGGATCGACGGAACGTCCCAGGGACGTTCGACGGGTTGGCTGACCGAGAGAACCAACGGCAGCACCGCGCGAGAGGCGGAGCCCGACATCGGGCCGGTCGCGACGACGTGTCCCGGCAGACCGGCGATCAACGGCCGGTCCAGCGGGCCGGTGGACGCCGCGGTCACACCGATGACCACGGCCGCGGTCATCGCGAGCGCGGCGAGGCGGCGGGCGATCACGGCGGCCCTACAGCGGCGTGGGCGGGAGCGTTGGCGTTCCGTCACGGTTCCCTGCCGCGGGCAGCGCCGCGAGATCTCTCAGGCCGAAGTAGCGTAGAAATCCCTCCGTGGTCCCGTATAGAATCGGCCGCCCAGGGCCGGGCCGCCGGCCGATCTCGCGGATCAGCCGCCGGTCCTGCAATTTTATCAGATGATGCACCGATTGGACCCCTCGTACGACATCGACTTCGGCCCGCGTGACGGGCTGCCGGTAGGCGACGATCGCCAGCACCTCGAGCGTCGCGCGGGTCAGGGGGTCCAGTTCGCCGAGCCGCAGCAGGCGCTGGACGTGGCCGCCGTACTCCGGCCGCGTACATAGCTGATAGCCGCCCGCCACCTCCTGAATCTGCAGCCCGCGCCCGCCGTACTCGACGGTCAAGGCCGCAAGCGTGGCGCGGATTTCCGGTTCGGTTACCTCCAGTACTTTCTTGATTTCTCCGATCTTGAGGATGCCTCCACGGGCGAGGAGCAGGCATTCGATGATGTTGCGCACCTCGGCCGGTTCTCCCGCCCTGCCCGCGGAACGCGCCGGACCGTCCGCGGCGGCCCCGTCTAACGCTTTAGTTTCATGTTGGCCGGCCGCGGGTCGGCCGGCAGGACCTCCGGCCGGGACGTCATACGGAGGTTTCACCGAGACCGGCCCGCCGACCGCGCGGCGGCCGTTGCCCCCGTGCGGGGACACGGTACCGCCGACCCCGTTGGAGGTGCCCGCGTCACCGCTCATTGCGGCGCCACCCCCATGTGGGCTCCGTGCAGGACGATCTCGATCTCGTCAAAGGCCTTCGACTGCCGCGCGCGGATCCGCCGCGACTTGATGAGCTCGAGGAGCGCCAGAAAGGTCACGATGATCTCCAGCCGGCTCGCGCCGGTCCGGAACAGCGTACCGAACACGACGGTCCCCCCGGCCACCTCGAGCGCGTGGACCACCGCCGCCATCTTCTGCTGGACGGTGAACTCCTCGCCCGCGACCTCTCTCGGGGCGTCTGTGGCCCGGCGTAGGACCTGGTCAAAGGCCGTGAAGAGGTCCTCGAGGGTCACGCCGTCGAGGAGCACCTCATCGCCGAGGTCGGCCGCGGCCGTGGGATGGCCGAAGATCTGACTCTGCACCTGCTCGAGGTGCCGTAGTGCCTGCGCGGCCTCCCGAAAATACAAGTACTCCGCCATCTGCGCGCCCAGCCGGTCGCGGAGATCACCCGCCGCCTCTTCCGTAGGCGGCGGAGCCTCCGCCGGCGGCGCTTTCGGGACCAGGGTGCGGGCCTTCAGATCCGCCAGGATGGCCAAGTGCACGAGGACGTCGGTCGCTTCATCGAGGGCCGGATGGAGGCGCGCCTGCTCGCGGTAGGTTTCGGCGAGCCGGCGAAGCGGGACGCGCGAGAGATCGATCTGACCGCGGTGGGCCAGGCTGACGAGCAGATCAATGGGGCCTTCGAAGACCTCACACTGCACGTGGTAGGCCACGTCCGTTCCTCCATCCGCTGCTGCAACGAATCGGTGCTGGGTCCTCTGCTGCGTCGAATAGCCCGTTGGCGCCCCCGAGCAGTGGTTCCGGCGCATATTCGAGGTTCCGGGCGGCGTTCCTGCCCGCTGCGTGCGCGCTCCAGGCCGGTTCTAGAGCCCGGGCCGGCCGCCGGTAGAAGCGTGATAGAGCCAGCGCGCGGCCGGCAGCATGATCCGGCCGACCACCCCGGTGTAGAGCAGCCCGAGCAGCAGCAGGGTTCCGTACGGCTGCAGCCGCGAGTACGTCAGGGCCTGCCGCCCGACCAGCAGGGATTCCAAGATTCGGGACCCGTCGAGCGGCGGAATCGGAATCAGGTTGAAGATCGCGAGGATGACGTTGATCCAGATGAGCGCCGACAGGACCTCCACGGTCAGCGGGCCGCCGGGCAGGTCCGGAACCTTAAGCAGCGCGCCGACCGCAAAAGCGACCGTGACGTTCGCGAGCGGCCCAGCCAGCGCGACCTGCAGCATGCCGCGGCGGGGATCGGCGAAGTAGCGGGGGTTGACCGGCACGGGGCGCGCCCAGCCGAACCCGAAGACCACGAAGAACAGCGTGCCGAGCAGGTCGAGGTGGACCAGCGGGTTGAGACTCAGCCGTCCGAGCCCCCGCGGCGTGGGATCGCCGAGGCGGTCGGCGACGAGGGCGTGGGCGAACTCGTGAAAGGTCGCCGCGACCAGCACCGCCGCGAGTGTGATCGCGATCCCGAGCGGATCGCCGAGCCCGAGCACCGGTGCGGCCGGGGCCTGCCGCGCTAGAGGGCGAGCGGCCGGTCGTGCGCCAGCAGGTCGTCGATCGTCTCGCCGGCCACGACGACGCGGGAGCGCCCGTCGCGCACGAAGACGATCGGCGGGCGCGGGTACCGGTTGTAGTTGCTGGCCATCGAGTAGTTGTAGGCGCCGGTGCTGAACACCGCGAGGAGATCGCCTGAGCGCGGCCGCGGCAGGTGCGACTCCCAGATCAGCACGTCGCCGGACTCGCAGCACCGTCCCGCGACGGTGACCTTCTCGGTCGCCGGTTCCGCGAGGCGGTCCGCGAGCACCGCCTGGTACCGCGCCTGGTAGAGCGCCGGGCGCGGATTCTCGTACATCCCGCCGTCCACCGATACGTACGTGCGCACGCCCGTGATCGTCTTGACCGCGCCGACCGTGTAGAGGGTCATCCCCGCGTCGCCGACGATGGACCGGCCCGGTTCTACCATGAGGAGCGGCAGCGGGAGCCGGTGCTCCTCCGCCCGCCGGCGCACGACCCCGGCCAACGCGGTGACGTACGCGTCGATCGCCGGCGGTTCGTCCGCCGCGAGGTAGCGGATGCCGAGGCCGCCGCCGAGATCGAGCTCGTCCACGGGCGCCCGGTGGTCGCGCGCCATCCAGGCGGCGAAGTCCATCAACGCCTCCGCGGCGCGGACGAACGGGTCGAGGTCCATGACCTGGGAGCCGATGTGGCAGTGCAGGCCGCGCAGCCGGATGCCCGGCACCGCGAGCGTTCGTGCGACGGCCTCCCGGGCGGTGCCGTCGACGATGCCGAACCCAAATTTGCTGTCGACGCCGCCCGTCTGAATGGCGTGGTGCGTGTGCGGTTCGATGCCCGGCGTGAGGCGCAGCAGCACGTCGACGGTGCGGTCCGTCCCCTTCGTCAGCGCGTCGAGCAGGTCGAGGTCGTAGAAATTGTCGACGACGATCCGCCCCGCCCCGCGCTCGAGCGCGAGCCGCATCTCGTCGGGTGTCTTGTTGCTGCCGTGGAGGAAGAGATCGGCGGCCGGCACGCCGGCGCGCAGCGCGGTGTGGATCTCGCCGGCCGAGACGACGTCGACGGCGAGGCCTTCATCGTAGGCCAGGCGGCAGGTCGCGGTGCAGCACAGCGCCTTGCTGGCAAAGATCGGGCGGGAACGCGGATAGGCGGCGCGCAGGGCCGTCACGTAGGCGCGGCAGTTCGCGCGCAGGCGGGCCTCGTCCATGACGTAGACGGGCGTGCCGTACTCGCGGGCGAGGTCCGCCGCCGGCACCCCGCCGACGACGAGCCGGTGGTGCCGCATCTCGCCGAGCAGCACGTCCTGGCCGATCGTTGTCGTCGATACCGCGTCCACGCGCTTCTTCCCTCCGACCCCGGCGCTCCGTGGCCTCTCCGATACGCGACCGCCGGCCCCAAGACCGGAGCCGGCGCCGCCGAAACACACGATATCACGCGCCGCGAGAGCGTGTCAAATTACGGCGTCCGTCAGGCGCGCTCGACCGCGAGCGCGACCGCCTCGCCGCCGCCGAGGCAGACCGCGGCGACCCCGCGCTTCGCATCGCGCTCCGCCATCGCGTTGAGCAGCGTGACGAGGATCCGCGCGCCGCTCGCCCCGACCGGGTGGCCGAGCGCCACCGCGCCGCCGTGGACGTTTACCCGCTCGAGATCGATGCCCACCTCGCGCGTCACCGCCAGCACGACGGCGGCGTATGCCTCGTTGATTTCGTAGAGGTCCACGGCCTCCGCGGACCAGCCGACCTTGGCCAGCAGTTTCTGGATGGCGCCGGCCGGCGCGATCGTGAACCATTCCGGCGCGCGCGCGGACACGGCCTGGCCGACGACCCGGGCCAGCGGCTCGGCCCGCATCTTCCGCGCGGCGTCGGCCGACGCGAGCACCAGCGCCGCGCCGCCGTCGCTGATCGAGGAGGCGTTGGCGACGGTCACGGTGCCGCCCGGCTCGAACACCGGCGGCAGCGACGACACTTTGTCCGGCTGGAAGCGCCGCGGTTCCTCGTCCTCGGCCACGGTCTTGGGCGTGCGGCCGTTGGCCACGTCGACCGGGACGGTCTCCCGCCGGAAGTGCCCCGAGTCGAGCGCCTCGAGCGCGCGGGTGTAGGACCGCCGCGCGTACTCGTCCTGCGCCTCCCGCGAGATCCGGTACTCGCGCGCCAGCAGTTCGCAGCAGTTGCCCATGTGCTGGTCGGTGTAGGGGTCCCACAGCCCGTCGCGGATCATCGTGTCCACGAGCTGCCCGTGGCCGATCCGGTAGCCCGCGCGCGCCTTGTCCAACAGATACGGCGCCGCGCTCATGTTCTCCATGCCGCCGGCGACGATGACCTCGGCGTCGCCGGCCTGGATCGCCTGGGTTCCCAGCATCGCCGCCTTGAGCCCCGAGCCGCACATCTTGTTCACGGTCGTCGCGGGGACGGTGTTGGGCAGTCCGCCGTAGATCGAAGCTTGGCGCGCCGGGGCCTGGCCGACGCCGGCGGCGAGGATGATGCCCATGTAGACCTCGTCGACCTGATCGGGCGGGACCGCCGCGCGGCGCACGGCTTCGGCGATCGCCGCGGCACCCAGGCGCGGCGCCGGCACCGCCGCAAGCGCGCCTTGAAACCGGCCGATCGGCGTCCGCACCGCGCTGAGAATCACGACATCACGCATCGCGCCGTCCTCCCTCCGTCCCCTGGGTAAGTAAAACCCGGTACGCCGCGGAACGTGGCGTCCGGGAGGGACACCGTGCCGCACGAAACCGTCGTGACGTTTGCCCGGCTCTCACCGCTCGTCGCGCTCATCGCGGGTCTCCTGATTCTCATCATCCCGCGGCTCCTCAACTACATCGTCGCGCTCTATCTCATCGTGGTCGGCGCGATCGGCCTCCTCGGACGATAACGCCGACGCGCGGGACATGATGCCCGCGGGGTCGGCGCCGGGCTCCACCCGCCGCGCCGTGACGAGGAAGCCGGTGTGGGCGACCATGCGGTGGGCCGGCCGGACGCTCCGTCCGTCGACGTTCCAGGGCCGCAGCAGGATTTCGACGGTCTCGATGAGCCCGAACGTCCCCGCCGCACGCAGGGTCTCGGCGGTCTGCATCACCTGAGGGACCGTCGGCAGGTAACTGAGAAAAATTCCGCCCGGGACCAGCGCGTCCTCGGCCTGCGGCACCATGCGCCAGGGCTCCGGCAGGTCGAGGACCATCCGGTCGGCCGGCGCGTCGTCGGGAAGGACGCCGTCGGCGAGATCCCGCCGCCGCAGCACGAGCGATCGCGTCTCCCCGAGGTAGCGGGCGATGTTGCGCGCGGCGACGCGCGCGAAGTCCTCGCGCAGCTCGTAGCTCACGACGCGGCCTTCCGGCCCGGCCGCCCGGACCAGCGCCATCGTCAGCGACCCCGACCCGGTCCCGGCTTCGAGCACGCGTGCGCCCGGAAACACATCGGCCGCCACGATGATCGCTCCGAGATCCTTGGGATAGACCACCTGGGCGCCCCGCGGCATCTCCAGCACGAACTCCCCGAGGGTCGGCCGCAGCACGAGAAACCGCTCGCCCCGAGACGAGCGAATGGTTCCGCCTTCGGTCCGTCCCAGCAGCTCGTCGTGCGCGACCCGGCCGCCCCGCAGGTCGCTTGCACCGCCGCGCCGGAGCGTGATCATGTAGCGCCGCCGCCGGCGGTCGTAGAGGACAACGGAATCGCCTTCGGCGAGCTCCCTCATGCCGGCCGATCGCCTGCGGCGAGCTGGCCGGCCATTATGACGTTGACGCGGGCGCGGTCGTGGTCTGCGCCGCGGCGCCCGCCTGTCGGAGGCGCATGCGCTCTGCCGCGCGCTCCGTCATCCGGCAGAACGCGCAGACTTCCCCGGTCGTGGGCTGGCCGCAGTGCAGGCACGCGCGCAGGTCGATGTTGTCCTGCCCCTGGACGAGCGGCCGGCCGCGCTCCAGGAATCCCCAGTACAGGCTCTGCTTGGTGCCGGGCGCGGCCTGTTCGAGGACGTTGAGCGCTTCCTTATATAGGAGGCTGCGCGCGCCGACGCTGTTCGGGCACTCGTCGACGATGTAGTCGATGCCGCGAATGATCGCGTAGGCGGCGGTTTCCCGTTCCGCGATGCGGAAGAACGGCTTGACCTTCTTCACGAGCGCGGGGTGGGTGCTGTCGAGCACCGGCGCCTGCCGGGCGAGATACTCGGTCTGCCAGTGCAGCAGGTTGCCGAGCAGCACCGCCGCCTCGTCGTCGAGGTTGTGGCCGGTGGCGACGACCGTGAACCCGCCGTCGCGGGCGACCTTGTTGAACAAATACCGCTTGCTGAGGCCGCACGCCGAGCAGCTGACCCGTCCCGTCGCCCGCGCGAACGCTTCCACGCCCATGCCGTAGGTCGCGGGGATATCCGCGAGCACCAGTTCGGCCTGCTGCGACTCCGCGTAGGCGACGGACTTCCGCTGCGACTCCGCCGAGTACTCGCCGATGCCGAGGTTGATGTACAGGCCGGTCGTCCGATAGCCGAGACGGCGCAGGACGTCCCAGAGGGCGAGGCTGTCTTTCCCGCCGGAGACGGCGACGAGGACCCGGTCGTCGCGGGTGAACATCCGCTCGTGCTCGATCGCGCGGGCGACCTGCCGCTCGAAGAACTCGAGGAAGTGCTCGTTGCAAAACGCGGTGTGGTGGCGGCGGATCTCCACCGTCGCGCCCGCGGGGCACTTCTCTTTCTGACAGCGCATCAGGCGATGCCTCCGGTTCGCACCGAGCCGCCGCCCGAGACGACCGGGCGCAGCTCCACGGTATCCTCGTCGGCGACGCGGGTGTCGTGGGTAAGCAGCGTGGCGCCGCGGATGACCAGCACCGACTCGGGGTTGATGCCGAGCTCCACGAGGAGCTCGCGGACGCGGCGCGCTCCGCGGACCTCGACCTCGCGCTTCTGGTGGCGGATCAGCACCTTCACGCCGCGACCCCCCGCGGCTTGACGTTGTCCCGCACCCACGCCACGATGCGTTCAAGCGGCGTCCCGGGCGTGAACACCGCGGCGATGCCGGCAGCTTCCAGGCCGGGCATGTCCTCGTCGGGAATGATCCCGCCGGCGAAGACCTTGACGTCCCCCGCCCCCTGCGCGCGCAGCAACTCCACGACCTTCGGCAGCAGCACGTTGTGCGCGCCGGAGAGGATGCTGAGCCCGATCGCGTCGACGTCTTCCTGGATCGCCGCCGTCGCGATCATCTCCGGGGTCTGGTGCAGCCCGGTGTAGATGACCTCGAAGCCGGCGTCCCGGAGCGCCCGCGCGACGACCTTCGCCCCGCGGTCGTGGCCGTCGAGGCCGGGTTTCGCGACGAGAATTCGAATCCGCGCCTGTGTCACGCCGCTATTATCCCATGTTTCGGCGACGATGTCGTCAAAGCGCCGCATGAGGAGGTCCCGCGGTGGCGCCGCCGCGAACCTGCCCCGCATGCCCGCCTACATCTGCGCCACCTGCGGGGTGCAGTATGCCGAGCAGCCCCGGCCGCCCGCGTCATGTCGGATCTGCGAGGATGAGCGCCAGTTCGTGAGCCCGCGGGGACAGGTCTGGACCACGCCAGAAGCGCTCTGCCGCTCGCACCGCAGCGTCCTCCGGGCCGAGGAACCCGGCCTGATCGGGATCGGCATGGAGCCGTCGTTTGCGATCGGACAGCGCGCGCTGTTCGTGCGGACGCCGGAGGGCAATGTCCTGTGGGACTGTACGAGCCTCCTCGACGGCGCCGTGGTCGACGCGGTCCGGGCGATGGGCGGACTCGCGGCGATCGCGATCTCGCACCCGCACTTCTACGCGGCGATGGTCGAGTGGAGCCACGCCTTCGGCCGCGCCCCGATCCACCTGTCCGCGGCGGATCGCGAGTTCGTGATGCGGCCCGATCCGGTGATCGAGTTTTGGGACGGCGACCGCCGGGCCCTGCCGGGCGGGCTGACCCTGGTGCGCTGCGGCGGCCATTTCCGCGGGTCGACGGTGCTGCACTGGCCCGCGGGCGCCGGCGGCCGCGGCGCGCTGCTCACCGGCGATACCATTCAGGCCGTCCCGGACCGGCAGGCCGTGAGTTTCATGTACTCCTATCCGAACTACATTCCGCTGCCCGCCGCGGCGGTGCAGCGCATCACGGCGGCCGTCGAGCGCCTGGAGTTCGATCGGATCTACGGCGGCTGGTTCGACCGGTGCGTGCCGTCCGGCGCCAAAGCGGCCGTCGCGCGGTCAGCTGAACGGTACGCGCGAGCCCTGGACACGCCGCCGGCGCGAGACGGCTGAAGCCCTCAAGGTTACATTACGAGGCCGCGGCGGAACGCCGCGGCCCCGTGTTCGGTCGGCTCGGTGCGGGCATCCCGCCCGCCGGGCCTACATTCCGGTTTGAGCGTCTACGATGAGCCGCGTCTGCAGCCCGGGCGGAAGGCCGTTCGCCCTCGCCCACGCCCCAACCAGCGCGGACCAATCGTTGCGGGAGAAAAACAGTCCTCTGATTTCCGCCGCGCTCACCTGCATCCGCGCGTCCCACGTCGGCACCTGCGAGGTCCACGTGTAGACCATGGCCCGCCCCGCGAGAATCGTTCCGTTGAACCGGCAGATGCGAACGCACGCGTAGGTGCCGCTCGCAAACGGACGCCCGTAGGTCGCGAGGGTCCACGCGCCTCTCGAGTACGCGCCGTCGACGGCGATGCCGCCAAACGTCCCCGCGATCGAACCCGATGGACGATCGCCGGAGTACGTCGTGCCGGTCAGCGTGAGGTTGTACGACAACGGCGCTTGAGCGGCCGCGGGCCGCGGCGACACGACGCCCACGGCCAGAGCGGCCGCGAGGGCCATATACAGCCAGGTTCTCACCCCAAAATCACCTGCCCTTTCCGGGCCGGCCGCGCCGGCCCGCTTGTTGTGCGCGGAGCCGCGCACACTAGGAGTCTACCCAACTCTAGAGGTTACCCGGAGCCCCGGTGATCTTCACAGGACCGCCTGCTCGCGGTACTCACCGTACACCTGCCGGAAGACGTCGCAGATCTCTCCCAGGGTCACGCGGGCGCGGACCGCGTCCACGATCGCCGGCATCGTGCGGCCGCCGGCTTCGGTCACGCGCCGCAGGGCCTCGAGCGCGCGCCGTGATGCGGCCTGATCGCGCGCGGCGCGGGTCCGGCGCACGCGCTCGACCTGCCGGCGTTCGACCGCGGGATCGATCCGCAGCTGCGAGATCGGCACCGTGGCATGGTCGGCGAACTCGTTGACGCCGACGACCACCTTCTCGCCGCGTTCGAGCTGCTGCTGGTACCGGTAACTCGCCTCGGCGATCTCGCGCATCGGGTACCCCTGCTCGATCGCCGGCAGCATCCCGCCCATCTCGTCGATCGTCCGGATGTAGGCGGCCGCGTCGGCTTCGACGCGGTCGGTCAGCGCCTCGATGAAATAGGCGCCGCCGGCCGGGTCGACGGTGTTGGTCACCCCCGTCTCGTGGGCGATGATCTGCTGCGTCCGTAGCGCGAGGGTCGCGGCCTCTTCCGTCGGCAGCGCGTAGGTCTCATCGAGCGAGTTCGTGTGCAGCGACTGGCAGCCCCCCAGCACCGCGGCGAGCGCCTGCAGCGCCGTCCGGACGATGTTGTTCTGCGGCTGCTGCGCCGTCAGGCTCACCCCGGCCGTCTGCGCGTGCGTCCGCAGCATGAGCGACCGCGGGTTGCGCGCGCCGAACCGCTCCCGCATGAGGCGCGCCCACATCCGGCGGGCGGCGCGGAACTTCGCGATCTCTTCGAAGAAGTCGCTGTGGACGTCGAAGAAGAACGACAGCCGCGGCGCGAACGCATCCACCTCGAGGCCGGCCTCGATGCCGGCCTGCACGTACGCGATCCCGTCGGCCAGCGTGAAGGCGAGCTCCTGGACCGCGGTGGCGCCCGCCTCCCGAATGTGGTAGCCGCTGATGCTGATGGTGTTCCAGCGGGGCAGCTCCCGGGTGCCGTACACCATGATGTCTTGGACCAGCTTCATGCTCGGCCGCGGCGGGACGATCCACTCCTTCTGCGCGATGAATTCCTTCAGGATGTCGGTCTGCGTCGTCCCGCCGAGCGTCGCCGGGCTGAGACCGCGCGCCGTCGCGACCGCTACGTACATCGCCAGGAGCACGTTGGCGGGGGCGTTGATCGTCATCGAGGTGGTAATCTGATCGAGCGGCAGGTCGCGCAGCAGAACGTCCATGTCCTCGACGCTGTCGATGGCGACGCCTTCCCGTCCTACTTCCCCCACCGAGCGCGGGTGGTCGGAGTCGTAGCCCATGAGCGTCGGCATATCGAACGCCGTGGAGAGGCCCGTTTGGCCCTGCCGCAGGAGGTAGTGAAAGCGCGCGTTCGTGTCCTCGGCCGAGCCGAATCCCGCGAACATCCGCATCGTCCACAGCCGCCCACGGTACATGGTGGCGTGGATGCCGCGGGTGTACGGATACTCGCCCGGGGCGCCGAGGTCCCGCGCCGGATCGTCCCGCGCGACGTCGTCCGCGGTGTACAGCCGCTTGATCTCGAGGTCCGAGATCGTGCTGAACCGCGCCGCGCGCTCGCCCCGCTCCGCCATCAGGCGCCGCCCGCCGGCCCGCCGCCCTCCGGCCCCGCTCCCTTCAGCTTTCGCACTTCGTCGGTCAACAGCGGCAGGATCTCGAAGATGTCCCCCACGACGCCGTAGGTCGCGATCCCGAAGATCGGCGCCTGGGGGTCCTTGTTGATCGCGACGATGCAGCGCGATCCGGACATGCCGGCGAGATGCTGGGGCGCGCCGGAAATGCCGCAGGCGATGTAGAGCTGCGGGTTGACGGTCTTGCCGGTCTGGCCGATCTCATAGTCGTGGGGCACCCATCCGGAATCGACCGGCGGACGGCTCGAGCCGACCGCGGCGCCGAGGACGCCCGCGAGCGTGTCGAGCAAGGCGAAGTTCTCGGGCGCCCGTAGACCGCGCCCTCCGGAGACGATGATGTCGGCCTCGGTGAGCGGCACGGTCTCCCGCTTGATCGCGGAGACTTCGACGATCCGGGTGCGGATGGATCCCGGGTCCAGATTGACGGGCACCGTCCGCACCTCGACGGACCCGTCCGATGCGGCCGCCGCGGGCGGGTAGATGTTCGGCAGCACCACGGCGATGCGGATCCCCTCGCCGAAGGCCGTCCGCGCGATCGCCTTGCGGGTCATCGCGGGGCGCGTCGCAACGACCCGCTCCTCCTCGATCGCCACCGACGCGCAGTCGGTGATGATGCCGGCGTCGAGACGCGCGGCGAGCCGGGGCGCGAGATCGCGTCCCGCGGCCGTGCTGCCGACAAGCACCAGCCCCGGCGCCGCCTCGGCCAGCAGCGCCCCCACCACCTGGGCGTGCGCGTCGGTCGTGTACGGCTCGAGGAGCGGCGATTCGGCGACGTGCACCACCCGGGCGCCGTGGGCGCCCAGGTCGCCGGCCATTGCGGCGACGCCGCCTCCGGCGACGACGGCATGGACTTTCATCGGACCGGCCAGCGTCGTGGCCAGGCCCAGGAGCTCGTAGGTGATCTTCCGCGGACGCCCGCCCGCGTGCTCGGCGATGACCCAGACGTCGGAGGCCGGGCTCACAGCAGCTTCGCCTCCTCGTGCAGCGCCCGGACGAGTTCGTGCACGACGGCCGCGGGCTCGCCTTCGAGGCGCCGGCCGGCCTGCCGCTTCGGCGGCGGGGTCATGCCCAGCAGCTCGACGTGCGCGGGCGGCGGCGCGGCGATCCCGAGATCCGCGAGGGTCCGCGCCGTGATCGCCGTGCGCTTGGCCCGCATGATGCCGGGCAGCGACGGATATCGCGGCTCGTTGATCCCGCGCTCAACCGTGATCACGGCCGGCAGGCCCACCTCCAGCACCTCCACCGCTCCCTCGACCTCACGGTGCGCGGTGGCCTTGCCGTCGCCCAACTCCAGTTTCGTGACCGCGGTCGCCTGCGCGAGACCGAGGAACTCCGCGACGGCCGGCCCCACGACGGCCGCGTTGTCGTCGGTCGACAACTTGCCGCAGAGCACGAGGTCGCACGGCCCCGCCTTGATGGCCGCCGCCAGCACCCGGGCCGTGCCGATCTGATCGAGTGAGGCGAGCGCGGGGTCCTGAATGTGAATCGCCGCGTCGGCCCCCATCGCCAGTCCGGTCCGCAGCGCTTCGACCGCCCGCGCCGGCCCGGCCGTCACGAGCGTCACAGTGCCGCCGAGGCGCTCCTTGATCCGCAGCGCCTCCTCGACGCCGTGCTCGTCGTAGAAGTTGAGGACGAAGTTGAGCCCGCTCTCCTCGATGCCCCGCCCGTCGGCGCGGATCCGGATCGGGACCTCGGTGTCGGGAACGTGCTTGACGCAGACAACGATGTTCACGCCTGCCCTCCTGCCCCGTCTGCGCGGGACCTCCGGCGGCCTTCTGGGCCTGCGGCGCGGGCCACAGATGCGCCTTCTGCGCGGACCGGCTCCACGGCGCGGTCGAGCGCGCCCAGCACACTGCGCGCGATGACGAGCCGCTGAACTTCGGACGTGCCCTCGTAGATTTCGGTGATCTTGGCGTCGCGAAAATGCCGCTCCACCGGGTAGTCTTGAATATACCCGTAGCCCCCGAAGATCTGCACCGCCTGGGTGGCCGCCCACATCGCCGTCTCGGAGGCGAACAGCTTGGCGATCGACGCCTCGAGCGTGTGGCGCCGCCCCTGGTCCCGGATCCACGCGGCCCGGTACATCAAGAGGCGCCCGGCCTGAATCCGTGTGGCCATGTCCGCGATCTTCCACTGGGTCGCCTGAAACTCGGCGATCGCGCGGCCGAACTGCCGGCGCTCCTTGGCGTAGGCGACGGCGTCTTCGAGGGCGGCGCGGGCGATGCCGAGCGCCTGCGCGGCGATGCCGATCCGGCCGCCGTCGAGGGTCGCCATGGCGACCGAGAAGCCGTTTCCCTCTTCGCCGAGCAGGCGGTCTGCCGGGAGGCGGCAGTCTTGGAGCACGATCTCGCACGTGCTGCTGGCGTGGATGCCGAGTTTGTGCTCGATCTTGCCGACGCCGAGCCCGGGGTCGCCGCGCTCGGCGATGAAGGCGCTGATGCCGCGCGGCCCCTCTCCACCCGTCCGCGCGTAGATGATCAACACGTCGGCTTCGACCCCGTTCGTCACGAAGATCTTCGTGCCGTTGAGGACCCAGTGACCGCCGTCGCGCCGGGCGGTGGTGCGCAGGGACGCCGCGTCGGAGCCGGCGGTCGGCTCGGTGAGGCAGTAGCAGCCGAGCTTCCGGCCGCGCGCCAGTTCGGTGAGATGGGTCCGCTTCTGCGCGTCCGTGCCGAAGGCGAAGATCGGAAAACAGTCGAGCGAGTTGTTGACCGAGAGCACGGCCGCGAGCGCCGCCTCGGCGCGGGCGATCTCCTCAAGCACGATGCAGTAGGAGAGCGTGTCCATCCCGCCCCCGCCGTACTCCTCGGGGATGAAGACGCCCATGAGGCCCATCTCGCCCAATTCCCGGACGAGTTCCCCGGGATAGGCGCCGCGGCGGTCCATCTCCGCGGCGCGGGGCAGAAGGCGCGTCGTGGCCCACTCCCGCACCGTGGACTGCACGAGGCGGTGCTCTTCGCTCAGGGTGAATTCCATCGTACCTTCCGTTCGTGGCGGCCCCGGCCCGAACCTATGTATCTATTGTACCGGGTCCTATCCCGTACGGCGGATGATGCGGGAGCCGTAGGCCACTGCGCGGGCAGGCTCCGCCCCTTCCATCTGAAAGCGCACGTACTGCTCGCCGCCGCGCGCGCTCACCACAAACGCGTCGGGCCCGACCGCGCGCGCCGCAAGGTGCTCCCCGTCGACCTCGATCAGGAGCCGGCCGTCCGCGGCCCGAGCGCGCAGCACCGTGCCTTCACCCGAGCGGTATTCGCCCGCGTAGGACACGAGCCGCGCCGGCGCGCAGGCGTACTCGGGGTAGGTGATCACCGGCGTCTCCGGCGGAACGCCCTGGAGGACGTTCAACAGGCCGTGGGCGATCGCCCGGACCGGCGCGTCTGCGAGATTGGCCAGGACCGTGACGGCGAGGCCGTGCGAGGGCGCCAGCGCCACGTGCGCCGAGATGCTGCGCCGGCCGCCGCCGTGCTCGACCAGCGCCGCGCCCCGGTAGTCGGGCAGGACGGCGAGGCCGTATCCGTAGCCCTGCCCCGGCGCGACCGTGATGTGCGCGCGGGTCATCGCGGCGACCGCGCGTTCGGACAGAATCCGCCGGCCGCCGGCGACGCCGCCTGCGCGGTAGAGCGCCAGGTAGTGCGCGAGGTCCGTCGCGGTCGAGCAGATGCCGCCGGCGGGGTTCCATACCTCGGAGTACCACCAGGTGCGCGCCGGGACGACGTCGCGCGCCCCGTTGCGGGTCTTCGCGACGTACGGCGTGGTGGCGCCGGGCAGCGGCTCCGACGCCGGTCCGAACGCGGTTCGCGCGAGCCCGGCGGGCCCGATGATCTCGTCGGTCACGAAGCGGGCGTACGGCCGGCCGCTCACGCGAGCGACGATCTCGCCTAGGAGCGCGTATCCCTCGTTGCAGTAGCTGAACTGGGCGCCGGGCGGTCCGAGCGGGGTCCAGTCGGTCTCGGCGAGGTAGGCCATCAGGTCGGCGGCGGTCGCGAACGGGGGCCGCTCCTCGACGCGCACCGGCGGGAGAGCGCCCTCAGGATCCTCGCGGGCGCTCGCGCCGAAGGCGTACCACCGCGACGGAAGCGGCGGAAACCCGGGGGTGTGCGTCAGGAAGTGGTGGATCCGGATCGCCGCGGCCTCGCCGCGCGGCACCCGAAACTCCGGCAGATAGTCGACCACCGGGTCGTCGACGGAGAGCCGGCGCTCGTCCGCGAGCCGCATGATCGCCGCCGCGGTGAACGACTTCGTGACCGACGCGACGCCGAAGATGGTCTCGGGCCCCGCGGGCACGGCGCGCTCGAGATCCGCCGCGCCGAACCCGCGCGCGTAGACGACGGCGTCGTTCCGGGACGCCGCGACCGCGGCCCCGGGGACCGCGTGATGCGCCAGCAGGTCCTCCGCGTAGGTCTCGAACGGCTTCACCGGCGCCCTTCGGGATACTCGTAGAATCCCCGTCCGGTCTTGCGCCCATGGTACCCGGCCAGCACCATTTTGCGCATCAGCGGCGGCGCCGCGTACCGCGTGTCCTTGAACTCCTGATACATCGCCTCGGCGATGTAGTACGTCGTGTCGATGCCGACGAAGTCGAGCAGCGTGAGCGGCCCCATCGGGTGATTGAGGCCGAGCTGGACCGCGGTGTCGATGTCCTCCCGGCTGGCGACACCCAGCTCGAGCGCGCGCACCGCGTCCAAGAGATACGGCACCAGCAGCAGATTGACGATGAACCCCGGCGAGTCTTTGCAGACGACGACGGTCTTGCCGACGGTCTCGCAGAAGGCCCGCGCCGCGGCCAGGGTCTCGTCCGACGTCAGGAAGCCGCGCACGAGTTCCACCGGCTTCATGACGGGGACCGGGTTGAAGAAATGCATGCCGACAAACCGCTCGCCCCGGCGCGTGACCGACGCCATCTCGGTGATGCTGAGGGAGCTCGTGTTGCTGGCGAACACCACTTCCGGCGGGCACAGCCGGTCGAGCTCCGCGTAGAGGGCCTTCTTCGCGTCCATCAACTCGACGATCGCCTCGATGACGAGGTCGCACCGCGCGAGATCCGAAAGCCGCGTCGTTCCGCGCACGCGCCTGCGGGCGGCGTCCCGGTCGGCGGCGGAGAGCTTGCCGCGCTCGACGCCCCGGCCGAGTGACCGCTCGAGCCGGTCGAGCCCCCGGACGAGCAGATCGTCGGAGACTTCGCGGACGACGACGTCGCAGCCGGCCCTCGCTGAGACTTCCACGATCCCCGAGCCCATGAGCCCGCAGCCGGCGACACCTACGGTGCGAAACGCCACGGCACACCTCCCCGCCTGTCCGCGTGCCGCATCGGCGGCACGTCGTCGATGCTACGCGATGACGTCCAGGACGAGCGACGGCGCGCCCGGGGCCTCCGGCCCGATTCGATACGCCTCGAGGATCCGGCGGCCGGCCTCGGCCATCCGCGCCTCATCGGCCGCCCGCAGCAGCACGAGCGCATCGCCCCGGCGCACGGCGTGACCGACCTTGCGCTCCAGCATGATTCCGGCCCCGGGGTCGATCCGGTCGCCCGCCCTCGCCCTGCCCGCTCCGAGCGCGATCGCCGCGTACCCAATCGCTTCCGCGTCGATGCCGGTGACAAAGCCGTCGGCCGGCGCGGGGACCGGCCGCTCCACCTCTGCCTGCGGAAGGCGCTCCGGGTGCTCGACGACCTCCGGATCCCCGCCCTGCGCCTCGATCATCGCGGCCAGCGCGCGGGCCCCGTCGCCTCTCGCGAGGGCGCCCTCCAGGCGCTCGCGGGCGCCCGCGGTGTCGGCCGTCACGCCCGCGAGGACGAGCATCTGCGCCCCCAGCGTCAGCGAGAGCTCTTTGAGGTCGCCGGGACCTTCGCCGCGCAACGTGTGAATCGCCTCTTCGACCTCGACGGCGTTGCCGACCGTCCGGCCGAGCGGCTGCTCCATGCTGCTGAGGACCGCGGCGGTGCGGCGGCCGGCGGCCCGTCCGATCTCCACCATCGCCGCCGCCAGCGCCCGCGATTCGGCCTCGGTCTTCATGAAGGCTCCGCTGCCGGTCTTGACGTCCAGCACGATCGCTCGGCTGCCCGCGGCAATCTTCTTGCTCATGACGCTCGAGGCGATGAGGGCGACGCTGTCCACGGTCGCGGTGCGGTCGCGCAGCGAGTACAGCCGGCGATCCGCCGGCACGAGTTTCGCCGACTGGCCGGCGATGGCGCAGCCCACGCGGTTGACCTGGGCGACGAGCGCGCGGGGCTCGAGCTCCACGTGCAGGCCGGGGATGGCCTCGAGCTTGTCGAGCGTCCCGCCGGTGTGGCCGAGCGCGCGCCCGGACAGCTTGGCGACGCGCGCGCCGGCGCTGGCCGCGAGCGGCACGACGACCAGCGACGTCTTATCGCCCACGCCTCCGGTACTGTGCTTGTCGACGGTCGGACCGCGGAC
This sequence comes from bacterium, assembly GCA_035934535.1. Taxonomy (GTDB): domain Bacteria; phylum Sysuimicrobiota; class Sysuimicrobiia; order Sysuimicrobiales; family Segetimicrobiaceae; genus DASSJF01. Next base: position 6,162 of record DASYXS010000037.1, on the reverse strand, counting down.
GCCGCTGAGATCCAGCGTCTCGCCGCTTTCGACCATGGCCTGGGTGAGTGATGCGGTCTCGGCCGCGGACAGGCCCTTGAAGTAGACCGCCATCAGGAACGCCGCCATCTCGGCGTCCGAGACGTCGCCGCGGACGAACGCGCCGACGAACTCCCGGACCGTCTCCGGCGCGAGGGCCTCGCCGTCCCGTTTCGCTCTGATGATGTCGTAGGTTCGCATTGCGCGTCGCGAGCGTTCTTACCCTTGGCGGCGGGCAAACCCTCCGCGCAGGCCGCGGTGCGCGCCGCGTCGAACCGACGGCCGTTCGCGACTCGAGTGATTCAGGACCACGGCTCCGGGAGGATGCCGCTATCGCGCGCGCCGCCGCTCCGATCACCGTACGCCCCGCCTCCGCCCCAGAATTCCCGACCGTCTGGAAGCTGCTGATGGGCCTCGCCGTGTACGAGCGGCGCCGCCGGCACGTCAAGGCGACGCCCGCGGGCCTGCGCCGCCACGGGGCGGGGCCGCGGCCGTATTTCAAGGCGCTGATCTGCCGCCGGGGCGGCGAGCCGGTCGGCGTGGCCGTGTACCTCATGACATACTCCACGTTCGCGGGCCGGCCGACGCTCTACATCGAGGATATCTTCGTCGTCCCCCGGGCCCGCGGGCAGGGCGCCGGGCTGGCGCTGATGCGCGTCCTGGCCCGCATCGCGGTGCGAAGCGGCTGCGGGCGGATGGCATGGAGCGTGCTGCGCTGGAACACGCCGGCAATCAGATTCTACCGCCGCCTCGGCGCGGAGACGGTCGACGCCTGGATCTCGATGGGACTCAGGCCGGACGCCCTCACGCGTCTTGCCGCGTCCGGCGTCAGGAGGGCGCGAAGCGGCCGGAGGTTCCGCGTCAGACGGGGGGCACGCGCCCGTCGCCGTCCGCGCGGGGCAGACCGCGCACGACGCTCCGCACGAGGCTGACGAAGCGGGGGCCGGCCGCCGCGGCCGCGGCCAGGACGTCCTGGTGCGACAGGGTCGTCCCCTCCGTGCGGTCCCGCGCAGGACCTCTCGCCGCCGCGTTAGTGATCACCGCGATGCCGAGGACACGCATGCCGGCGTGCCGCGCCGCGATCGCCTCTAGCACCGTCGACATGCCCACCGCGTCTGCGCCGAGCGCGCGAAGCATCCGGATCTCCGCCGGCGTTTCGTAGGACGGACCCAGCACCCCCGCGTACACGCCGGCGCGCAGCGCCGTGCGATCGGCCCGCGCCGCGGCCTCGGCCAGCGCCCGCAGCGATGAGTCGTACACGTGGGACATGTCGGGGAACCGAGGCCCGAAGCGGTCGTCGTTCGGGCCGACCAGCGGGTTCGTGCCGGTGACGTTGATGTGATCGGTGAGCAGCATCAGGTCGCCGCGCTGAAACGCGGGATTCAGGGCGCCCGCGGCGTTGCTGAGGATGAGCGCCGAGGTACCGAGCGCCGCGAGCAGCCGTACGGGGAAGACGACTTCGCGCGCCGTGTAGCCTTCATACAGATGCACGCGGCCGCGGAGCACCGCGACCGGCCGCCCGTCGAGCGGGCCCAACACCAATTCGCCCGCGTGGCCCTCGGCGGTCGGCACCGGAAAATGCGGAATCGTCCGGACCGGCACGACGGCTTCGGCATCGATTTCATCGGCCAGGCCGCCGAGGCCGCTGCCGAGCACGATGCCGCAGCGCGGCGCGATCTGCGAGTGCGCCCGCACCGCCGCGACCGCCTCGTCGAGCGCCGTCCGCTCCGGATCCGGACCGGTGCCCGTCACGCCGGGAGCACCTGGTCGAGGAAGCTCGTGCCGGCGGCCGGCCCGGCGGTGCCGAGCGCCGCGGCGACCGTGGCGCCGGCGTCGGCGAACGTGCGCCGGACGCCGAGGTTCACGCCGCCCCGCACCGCGGGACCGGCAACGAGCAGCGGCACGACCTCCCGCGAGTGGTCCGTACTGGGGGAGGTCGGGTCGTTCCCGTGGTCCGCGGTGATCATCAAGAGGTCCGTCGGACCGAGGCACCGCAGCACCTCGTCGAGCCGCGCGTCGATGCGCTCGAGGTCCGCGCCGTAGCCTTTGGGGTCATTGCGGTGGCCGTAGAGCGTATCGAGGTCGACGAGGTTCGTGAAGACGAGCCCGCGGTCGAGGCCGTCGAGCGCCCGCACCGTCTGTGTGAGGCCGTCCATGTCGTCGTGCGTGTGGACCGCGGCGGTGATCCCGCGTCCGGCGAAGAGATCCGCGACCTTGCCGATGCCCACGACCGTCGTGCCCGCGGCCGTGAGCCGGTCGAGGACCGTGTCGCGCGGCGGGGGCACCGAGAAGTCGCGCCGCCGGTCGGTCCGGACGAACCGGCCCGGTTCGCCGACGAACGGCCGCGCGATGACCCGGCTGACGGCATGGGGACCCGTCAGAATGGCCCGCGCCGCCTCGCACATCCGGTAGAGCGCGTCGACCGGAATCACCGATTCGTGCGCCGCGATCTGGAAGACGCTGTCGGCCGAGGTGTAGACGATCGGCCGGCCCGTGCGCACGTGCTCTTCGCCCAACGCCGCGATGATGACGGTGCCGGACGCCGGCCGGTTGCCGAGGACGCGCCGGCCGATCCGTGATTCGAACGCGTCGATGACCTCCGGCGGGAAGCCGTGCGGGTAGGTGGGAAACGGCCGGTCGAGGATGAGCCCCATCAGCTCCCAGTGACCGGTCGTGCTGTCCTTTCCGGCCGAGACCTCGGTCAGAATGCCGAAGGCGCCGGCCGGCCGCTCGGCCGGCGGCACGCCGGCGATCTCGGCAAGGCGGCCGAGACCGAGACGTTCGAGCACCGGAAGGCTGAGGCCGCCGCAGGCGGCCGCGGTGTGCGGCAGCGTGCTCGATCCTTCGTCGCCGTAGCGGGCCGCGTCCGGGGCCGCCCCGATCCCGCAGCTGTCGAGCACCAGGACCACGACCCGCCCGCAGCGGCTCACCCCGCCGGCACGCCGAACCGCTCCGCGGCGAGCAGGATGCCGACGATCGACTTGGCGTCGCGGATCTCGCCGGTCGCGACGAGCCGCCGCGCGAGGGCGAGCGGCACGCGGTGGACCGTCAGATCCTCTTCTTCCCGCTCCGCCGTCGCGGGATGCAGATCCTCGGCAAGAAAGAGATGCATCTCTTCGTTGGAGAAACCGGGCGCCGGATAGAAGGTCGCGAGACGCTCCCACGTGTGCGCGGCGTAGCCGGCTTCTTCGGCGAGTTCGCGCCGCGCGCAGGCCTCCGGGGTCTCGGGCGGCTCGAGCGTGCCGGCCGGGATCTCGACCAGCATGCGGCCGACGGCGTGCCGGGTCTGCTGGACGAGCACGATCTCGAGGTCGGGGAGCATCGCGACGATCGCGATCGCGCCGGGATGCTCGACGACCTCCAGCGTCCACCGGCGGCCGCTGGGGTTCTCCATCTCGTCCGCGCGAACCGAAAGGGCGCGGCCGCTGAACACTCGGCGGCTGCCGAGCACGCGCCCGCCGCCCGTCATGGACACGCGCCGAGCCGGAAGAACGTCGCGCTCAGTCGCCGCCTGGGCCTGCGCCGCGAGCCGCAGATGCCGCCCCGGTGGTCTCGTAGACCGGGGTGCCTTCTCTGGCGGCCAGGTCCCGGAACGCGGCCAGGACCTTCATCGTGACCGGGCCCGGCTTGCCGGTGCCGACCGCCCGTCCGTCGACTTCGACCACCGGCCCGAGTTCCGCGCCGGTGCCGGTCAGGAAGCACTCGTCCGCGGTGTAGATGTCGTGCAGCGTGATGACCTGCTCAGAGGCGGGCACGCCGAGCGTGACGCACAGGTCCAGCACCGTCTGACGCGTGACGCCCTGCAGGATGCCGATGTATGCCGGCGGGGTCGCGATGCGGCCGTTGCGCACCACGAAGACGTTGTCGGCGGTGCACTCGGCGACGTAGCCCTCGGTCGTGAGCATGAGCCCTTCATCGGCGCCCACCAGGTTGGCCTCGAGGCGCGCCATGATGTTATTGAGGTAGTTGCATGTCTTGACGCGCGGATTGAGCACGTCGACCGGCCGCTGCCGGGTCGACGTGGTCACGAGACGGAGCCCCTTGCGGTATGCCTCTTCCGGATACAGCTGAATCGTATCGACGATGATCACGACGCTCGCCGTCGGACACTTGCGCGGGTCGATGCCGAGATCGCCGCGGCCGCGGGACACGACCGGCCGGATATAGGCGTCGCGCAGCCCGGTGCGCCGCACCGTCTCGACGATCGCGGCGGTCACCTCCGCGCGGCTCATCGGGATCTCGAGCCGGAGCGTGTGGGCGGATTCGAACAGCCGGTCGACGTGCTCGGTGAGCTTGAAGACCCGGCCGTTGTAGCAGCGAATCCCCTCGAACACACCGTCTCCGTACAGAAAGCCGTGGTCATAGACCGACACGCTGGCTTCCTCTTTGGAGACGAAGCGGCCGTTGACAAAGACCAGTCCCATACGGTGTCCCTCCAATCCTGGATGCCGTCAGCGGTTCGCGGTAGGCGCGGACGCCTCCTTCGCGTGCCCCGTCTCAGCGTCTTGGCTCCGCTCGCCGACTCCGCGGCGAGCAACGTTGTCATCAAAGCCGTGGGCCCAGGGACCTCCCCTGTCTAACGCAGGACCTCCGGCCGCGTTGCGGCCTCCTGCGCCCGCTTCGCGGCCTCCTGGCGGACGGCGTCCCCTCCGGCCGTGCTCCGCTGCCGCGCGAGCGCGGCCGCCACGAACGACCGGTACAGCGGATGCGGCCGCGTCGGCCGCGACCGATACTCCGCGTGGAATTGCGTTCCGAGAAACCACGGATGGCCGGGCAGCTCGACGATCTCGACCAGATTGCGCTCCGGGTACAGCCCGGTCACCCGCAGCCCGTGGCGCGTCAGGACCGGCACGTATTCGTTGTTGACTTCGAACCGGTGCCGGTGGCGCTCCTCGACGTCGTCCTGACCGTACCCCGCGTGCGCGAGCGAGCCCGGCGCGAGCCGGCAGGGATAGAGGCCGAGCCGCATCGTGCCGCCCTTGTCGGTGACGGCCTTCTGCTCCGGCAGCAGGTCGATCACCGGATGCGGCGTCGTCGGGTCCACTTCCGTCGTATTGGCGCCCGCGAGTCCGCAGACGTGACGGGCGAACTCCACCACCGCCCACTGCATGCCGTAGCAGACCCCGAAGAACGGCACGCCGTGCGTCCGCGCAAACTGCGCGGCCTTCACCTTCCCCTCGACGCCGCGCGCGCCGAATCCCGGACAGACCAGGATGCCGTCGAGCCGCCCGAGCCGCGCCGCCACGGCGGCCTCGTCGAGCGCCTCGAGCTCCTCGGAGTCCTGCTTGACGATGCGCACGCGGCAGCCGGTCGCGATCCCGCCGTGCCGCAGCGCTTCTTCGATGCTGATATAGGAGTCCTCGTTGCCCATGTACTTGCCGACGAGCGCGATCTCGACCACCTCGGGCGAGTTCAGCAGGCGGTCGACCATCACGCGCCAGTCGGCCAGGTCCGGGGTGCGGACCGGGAGGTCGAGGCGTTTTTCCGCGATGCGCGCGAGGCCTTCGTCCTCCAGGACCAGCGGGACTTCGTACACGCTCTGGGCGTCGACCGACTGGATCACGCCCTCGGGCGGCACGTCGCAAAACAGGGCCAGTTTGTCGCGCAGGCTGCGCGACAGCGGGCGCTCCGCCCGGCACACGATGACGTCCGGGTGGATGCCGATGCTGCGCAGCTCTTTCACGCTGTGCTGCGTCGGCTTGGTTTTGAGCTCGCCCGCGCCGCGGAGGTACGGCACCAGCGAGACGTGCACGTACATGACGTTGGCCTCGCCGACGAAGCGCCGGAACTGCCGGATCGCCTCGAGGAACGGCAGGCTTTCGATGTCGCCGACCGTCCCGCCGACCTCGACCATCATCACGTCCGCACGCTGGAGGCGCGCGACGCGGCTGATCTCGTCGCGGATCTCGTTCGTGACGTGCGGGATGACCTGCACGGTGCCGCCAAGGTACTCGCCGCGCCGCTCGCGCGCGATCACGGCGCCGTAGATGCGGCCGGTCGTTGTGTTGTTGTCCCGCCCGAGGCTCTCGTCGATGAACCGTTCGTAGTGGCCGAGGTCCATGTCGGTTTCCGCGCCGTCGTCGGTGACGAAGACCTCGCCGTGCTGGAACGGGTTCATTGTGCCGGCGTCGACGTTGACGTAGG